>JAKJHH010000184.1 GCA_022703965.1 Verrucomicrobiota bacterium | reverse complement strand
GTGAATCCTTTCTATAAGGATGCACGTTCATGATATCGAAATAATCTTTGCCTCCTGCGGCATAAACACCGTCAATGAACTCGAAAGGCATTCCGGCAAAACCGCCGATAAGTACCTTGAGCTCTGGATCTACTTTCTTGATTTCCAGATATGTAGCCTTCAGAAATTCCGCGTAAACGGCCGGATTCGGCATATCGCGCCAAAAGCCCTTGGAATTCTGTTCGTTCCAGACCTCCCAATAACTCATTTTATCTTTATAACGGGTTACCATTGTACGTACATATTCAAGCCACTGATCCATATGTTTGTGAGCAGGACTCGCCCAGGGAGTGTCATAGTCCAGAATCGGCAGATACTTGATGCCGCGCTCATCCGCCCACTTGACGGACTCATCCATAATATCAAAATTCCATTTGCCTTTTTCAGGCTGAGCCCCCTGCCATGAAAAATCGGCTCTAAGCCAGAGAATCCCGCATTCTTTCGTTCTGTCCAAATCAAGCTGTCCGAACTTAGTATGCTCATATTTGCTATTAAGATGTTCGCAGATACCATATGGAGAATCAACTCCTTGAATCGGATTAATTAATCCGGCAAATACAGCAAGAGAAGCAAAAGCAGTCAGACACTTTAATTTCTGCATCATCAAATCCTTTCGTTATTTCAGTTTTTCGAAATCATTAACTCCGATCATGGAAGGACGTCTGGACTCGGTATGTCCGTCAACAAAGACAATATTGGACGCCCCCTGATGTCTGTCCGTCTTGATTCTGGCGGAACTTGCGCCGGTATAATCCCCTCCGTTGAGCAGAGGCCAGAATCCGGAAGCGCTTCCTGCATCAGCCTTTAAGCGGTCAATGAAAAGGATGACAGTAGACGTGTATCCCAACTGTGAAGTTTTTACAGGAGTGCCATCCCATGCGACAAGCAGTTTTTTATTGGCAGAATAATCAACGTAATCGCCGTCGCTGTAGTCTCCGAAAGCATTTACTCCACTCAAAAAAGTTTCTTTTGAGGACGGACAATTCATTGCGTTTCTGGCATCTGTCTTATAATAGGATTGCGAAGACCATGTATTGAATTTGAATGGAGCCAGCAATTCATGATTCCTATAATACCAACGCCCTGTAGGACTTGCGCTGGCTGAAGAAGTTTCGGCTCCCCAAGGAAAATATCCGTTGTAGGAATCAATATAAGCACCGTTCGCAAGCCCAAGCTGCTTCAGATTATTCTTGCAGGAAATTGTTTTAGCCATTTCTCTGGATGAATTCAAAGCAGGAAGCAGCATTGACGCAAGTATTGCGATAATAGCGATCACAACCAAAAGTTCAATTAAAGTAAACCTGTACCTTTTCATATTCTGGCAATCTCCTTCACTGATTTTTTTTCCACCAGATAACCGGGAAGCATATTTATGTCTTTGAAGTCGCAGCTGGCTTGTTCAATCCGCTTGATGAGTATTGTCGCGGCCAAAGAAGAACATGCTGCAAGATTCATGTCATAGGTCGACAACGGAGTCCCGAACTGCAAAGAGAATGCGGAAGAATTATCAAACCCGAATACACTGAAATCTTCAGGTATCTTCAAGTCATTTTCACGGCAATACACATAGATGCCTCCGCAAGTCCAGTCGTTACAGCACAACAACGCAGTAGGTCGTAGATCATGCGGCATTTTCATTATTTCATCCATTACGCCACTCATGTCCGGAAGCTCCGAAAGAGGAGCGATCCCCCCCTCCTGTCTTATGGAAAAACAGAGGGATTGATCGAAGGCATCCATGCTTCTCATGAACATTTCATAGCCCTTGAAACGCATCTGAAACATTGCATGTCTTGCGTTGCTGTTTATGAAGGCAATGCGGCGATGTCCCTTTCTCCAGAGATATCCGCATGCCTCAGAACCGGCAAGCAGGTTATCCGGCACTACTTTGGGCGCATTAAAACTGCTGTCGTACATACCGACTCCGACAACGGGAAAACTAGACGCAAGTTCCTTCACGGAATCGGGAATCATGGATGAACTTTTTACAATAATTCCATCCACCTTGCGGTCTGCGACACAGCGAGGAATACTTTCTCGTGAAGGCACGAACTCAACAATGGAATGATATCCGTTATTGCGACATTCACGTTCCAGTCCGGCAAGATAGCGGCTCACGATTTCATTGCTCATCCAGTCTTCGGACATCTCGCAGAAAACGACGCCGATGCAGTTTGTACGTACTGTTTTACCCGACTTACTCAAAGCCAGAGCATGAGCGCTTTCATGTCGTTTGTATCCAAGTTTTTCAATTGTCTCAAGAGCGCGCTTCAGAGTGTCTTCCTTGAGATCAGTGCAACCGTTTATCACACGACTGATAGTCCCTACAGAAAGACCTGATTCTCTAGCTACGTCCTTTATCGTAATACTGTTAGGATGACTTTCCATATATTTGAACCGTTTCAATTTTCTTAAATTATAAAACAGCTCCAAGATAAAGTCAATAGTTGTCCAGCGCTTTTTTTGAACCGTTTCAATTTTTATTTGTAATGCGTCAGTTTAGTTTTCTAGCGACAACGCGACATAGCCGCAAGCAAAGGAGGTCTGTAGACCTTCACCCAAGCAGTGCGCTCCAGCTTCGCTCAGCGCACGGGAAGAAGCTGAAAACGGGTAGCGACGGCAGTCCCTTGCCGTCGAATCCTTAGACGTTGTCTGTCTAAAACAATGGGAAGGGAAGCCGTCAAGGGACTGACGGCACTACCCGTTAAATCTTCCTCAAATAGCATCTGTTCCTTAAAAAAATTCGTGTCCTTCGTGTGCTTCGTGGTTTAAATCCCACTCATGATAAAGGAGACTGACGCATTACTTTTTATTTGGATTTATTTTCTCCGTTTTCCGTTAATACGCCTTGCGTTATCTTTGTGTTTCATAGTATATTTAAACATAGAAATGCAACAGTTGCATATAAATCATGGAAATAAAGATGACTACCTCATTGCGCGATATATCAAAACACTTTAAAGTGAATGTCAGCACTGTCTCAAGAGCCCTTTCCGACGATAAAAGAATAAGCGAAAAAATCAGAGCTGAAATCAAGTCCTATGCCGCTCAAGTAGGATATAAGCCAAGTCCTCTGAGACGCAAAATCAAAAACACCCTTGCTCTCGTCATATACACCGACGAAGAAGGGAAAACGGATGACTACTATCAGCTTGAAATCATTCGCAGATTCTCTCTTGTCGTATCCAGACATAAAAAAAATATATCTTTAGAATTTCTGAGGCGAAACTCCAGCTCCATAATCCCTTCCGCAATTACAGAAAACAGAGTGGACGGACTTCTACTCGCAGGTCACCCACCTTTGGAAATCTGCCGCAAAATATGCACGGAAAAAATCCCCGCAGTGATTCTCTCTGACAGTCTGGCGCGAACCGGATGCTCATGCATCAACCCAGACTTCAGTCATGGCACTGAAGAAGCCGTAAGCAAGCTCATTCACAAAGGGCGCAAGCGTATTGCGATGGTTCTAAGCAATCTTGATTTTCCAACTGTAAAAGCCAGATATGACGCCTTTATAAAAGCTCTAGCAGACAGAAAACAAACTTTAATACCGGAACTCATTATGCCAAACTTCAGTCCTGACATAAGAGGCGGACGGACAGCCGTTCAAGCCCTGTTGAAGCGACAAGAGCGTCCGGATGCCATCATTTTCATCAACGACTACATGGCTGGCGGCGGTATAATGGAATTACAGAAAAACGGAATCAGACTTCCGGAAGACATCAGTATCAGCAGCTATGACAACACAATCATATCAGCAGAACTTTCACCGTCCTTGAGTTCAGTTGAAAGCAATCTGGAAGGAATTCTTGAAGAAGCCTATCAGATGATATGCGCACAGATGAAAAATAAGGAACGAGCTCCTGAGGAAAAGCTATTTTCAACACAGCTGATCGTCAGAGAAAGTATATGATCAGATTTCAAAAAAAACGAGAAGTGCAATTATAGCTGATAGATCAAGCAGTCTTAAATCAAGCAACAAAAGGATGAGGAAAATCTTTAGTTTCCCTCATTTCCTTTATCCATGTGTCCTTTAATTTTTTCCAGACAATCGGGGCAAATACCGTGAGAGGCGCCTGTCTTGGTGTCAGCGCCGATGACATGGCGTTCAATTCTGTATATGGCTCCGCACCATGAGCAGACCATAGGAATTGAACGGACTGGTCTCGTCATTTTTTCCAGTTTCTGAGTCTTTTCCGGATCCATAAGACATTCCCCTTGCCTTTGGTTGGGACTCTCTCTTTTCGGCGGATATTATATCCGCCTGAGCTAAATATTACAACATCCAATATTCGCAAGACAATGCAATTTTGCAGAAAAAGTCAAAAAAAGTCAAAATGCTGCATAATGCTTTATTTTAGTCCTCCACAGCTGCAAGCAAAACGTGGAAAAATGACTACAAAACTCACGAATGACACGAAGAACAAGACTTGACATTTAATTGCTAGAACACAAAATCCAATGGAAATATCCCTGCTTGCTTAGATCTTGTCTTGTCCATTGCGTCCATATCGTCCATTCTGTCCATCAAAAGATTTAGATTCCGCCATTGCAGTTCTAGCTTAAACAGACCAAGGGGAAGCTGAAATATGTCTCCCCATGAATTTTGAGTCATAAAGGAAACGTCTTAAAATACTTTTGAAAGTTTCGTCCCCCCATATAATTCATAGTAGACCTCTTAACAGCTTGCTTAAAACAATTCTGTAGATTTTTGAAGAATTACTATAAATATTGCATAAAAAAATACCGATAATAGTTGTTAATAAGATATTATGAGGACAAAAAACTTCAGCGTTTGTCTGTAAACTGAAGTTTGAAAGAAGACAGACCTTTCGACAAGGACGTCGGGAGTAGAAACACGGAATGTTTAACTATGCGCATCAACACTAATAACGCTGCGTTCAACGTATGGACCAACTACACTCAAAATGTCGGGGGAATGCAAGCCTCGATGAGAAGACTCTCCACCGGCATGATCGACAGCACGATGATCCCGCCGGAGTAGGCATCAGTGAACGAATGCGAGCCCAGATCAAGGGCAACGAGATGGCATACTCCAACGCCAACAATTCTATTTCCATGCTCAGTACTGCGGATGCATGGCTTCAGAAAATCAACGACCAGATGTCCAGAATGAAATCCCTCGCCATCGAATCAAACGGCGTAACCTCGGCTACCGATAAAGAAAACATACAGACCGAATTCAAGGCTATGCAGGAGGAAATAACCCGCATAACCTCCAAATACACAGCCGCCGCTAAATTCAACGGACTATACCTATTCCGTGGCGGCAATGGTATCGCAGTTATAACCGGAGAGCAAGTTGAGGGAAAGGCCAGCGGATATTATACCGGAAACTCGCTCTTTGCGGCAGGAGATATAACAGCAGATTTTATCAGCGCTGTAAACGGAAGCGGCGGAGATCCGACTCAATTGGATGGAGTAATCTTCAATCAGATAGGCTCAGCTTCAGCCACCGCACCTTACGCAAGCGACTTAAATAACCTCATGAGCGGCAATACTGATATCGCGGACTGGATGGATGCATACGGATCACCATCTGCCATGGACGCATATGCTCAGACACTTCTGCCGAATCGTGCATCGTTGAATTCCGAGGATCTGCTGTACTTGAACAGAAAAATCATAGACTGGGCTTTCGATGCCGGGTCTCTAGAGTCCACCCAAAGTACCTCTGTCCACGTAGACGGCACTGTTGATAACCTTTCAATTCAGATTGGCGCGGACGTCAACCAGACCATTGATATTGACCTCAAGAATCTTGATGTATCCAATACAGCCACTATCGGCACTGTCCATACATATACTTATGCCACGGACAACAGTATAACGAATTCAAGCCATACTGCTGTCACATGGTCAAGCATCATAAGCACTAATCAGCTGAAGTCAGACAGCACTAACGCAATCGGCAAAATTGATCAGGCTATCAACTATATCGCGGATGCCAGAGCATCCATGAGCGCACAACAGAAGCGCTTTGAGTACGTCGCTTCAGGAGCATTGGCATACACAGACAACCTGACTGCCGCGGAAAGCAAAATCAGAGACATCGATATGGCTAAAGAAACTACTGACTTCTCCAAGTACCAGATTCTCTCCAATGCCTCCAATGCAATGCTGGCTCAGGCCAATCAGATGCCTAACTCAGTATTGCAGCTGCTGGGCTGAAGCCGATATTGAAAAAGCAGGGACTCCGGCTATAGTGTATTGAATTCGTCTCTTACTGACATTGAGGCGGAATCAATACACCAATAATCTGGAGGGCACATATGAAATTAATGGCAGGACTCTTCGGCGCGTTCATAGCGCTTGTCGTAGCAATATTCGGCTTCATAATCATAGTCAGGAACGGACTCATCGCTCATGACGAAGCCGTAAAAGCGAATTGGGCTGAAATCGACAATCAGCTTCAGCGACGCGCAGACCTCATTCCAAATCTCGTCAACACCGTCAAAGGTTACGCCCAGCACGAAAAGGGCATCTTTGAAAGCGTAAGCGAAGCCCGCTCAAAAATGCTGGCAGCTAAAGGCCCGGCGGAAAAGTCGGCGGCTTATGACCTCATGAACCAGTCCCTCGGTCGCCTTCTCGCAGTGGCTGAAAACTATCCTCAGCTCAAGGCGGACAATGTTTTCATCAGACTTCAGGACGAGCTTGCAGGCACGGAAAACAGAATCGCAGTCGCTCGCGGACGCTACAACAACGCGGTCAAGGACTTCAATCAGGCTATCAGAAAATTCCCCGGTGCGCTCTTTGCCGGAAGCATGGGCTTCAGCAAAGCTGAATACTTCCAGGTGCAGGACAGAGCGAAAGCGACAACTCCTCCGGAAGTGAAATTCTGATGCTCTTCAAGCGCATTATTTCTAAAGAATGCGAAGCGGCGATAATCGCCGCAATCAAAAATGCGGAGCTCCGGACTTCCGGAGAAATCCGCGTTCATATTCAGGAAAAAGCCGGTGAAAACGTCATGCAAGAAGCAATAAGCCGTTTTGAAAAGCTTGCCATGCACAACTGCGCTGAACGAAACGGCATCCTTATTTTCGTTGCGATAAAAAGCCGTCAATTCTCAATAATCGGCGACAAGGGGATTCACGAGAAAGTCGGCGAATCCTTCTGGTCTGTAATCGCGGATGAAATGAAAAAGCATTTTGCACAAGGCAATATAAGCGCCGGAATCGCGGCGGCTGTAGAAAAAGCAGGAACTGAACTCGGCAAGCATTTCCCTCGCAAAGCTGATGACAAAAACGAACTGCCGGATGAGATCAGCTACAATGACAAATAAAATCCTTTCATTCCTTGCTCTATTCCTTCTCCCGCTCTTTCTCGCGGCGGAGGAGCTTGCCGTCCCAACACTGCAAGGACGTCTGAACGACTACGCAGGAGTAATATCGACGCAGGAAAAAAGAATCATCGAAGCAACACTGCAATCCTTCGAGAACAATACGGGCGGTCAGATGGCCGTACTCATAATCCCGACATTGAACGGCGACAGTCTGGAATCCTTCAGCATGAGAGTCGCCGAAAGCTGGAAGCTCGGCTACAAGGGAAAAGACAACGGACTTCTGCTGACAGTCGTCGTTAAGGACAGAAAAATCAGAATCGACACCGGCTACGGCTTTGAGGGCGCAATAAACGACGCAAGAGCAGGAGATGTCATCCGTGCGATGGGGCAGTATTTCAAGCAGGGCGACTACACAGGCGGAATAATCAAAGCAATCAGAATGTTGACGGGGTTTATCAATCCGGATGCTCAGGATAACACGCAAAAAGAACAGAAACGTGAAAAGCGGCATAAGGAAGAGAGTCCTGGCAAAGTGATATTCTTCATCTTCATCATGATAATACTGGTCATCCTCTGTTCACGGATATTCCCGACAGGCGGCTGGACAAGCGGCGGCGGACACGGAGGGTTTCACGGCGGATATTATGGAGGAGGAGGCGGCGGTTTCAGCGGCGGAGGAGGAGGATTCTCCGGCGGAGGCGGCGGAGGCGGAGGCCGGTGGAGGCGGAGGCGGACGCTAAAACTT
>JAKJHH010000183.1 GCA_022703965.1 Verrucomicrobiota bacterium | reverse complement strand
TTTTTCGGCGAAACTTCAAGTGTTGCCTCAATGGCGGCAACGGATTTCGCCAGGGCTTGTATGAAGCTCTATGACGATAGCCGTCCGAAAGCGGCTGTTCCGGTGCCGGTTAAGAAGGTTCACAATGTATTCGCATCCGGGATGCAGATGCCATCCGGATCGTTTCAGGAGGCTAAAGCGGTATGAAGAGTCTTATTTTTCACAAGAGATATCATAAGCTTTCTCAAAGCGAATTTACGACAATTCGAGGGGCTACGGCGGCGGCACGGTACAAGGTCGGGAATCAGGTTGAATTGATTCTGCAGGAACATATTGAGAGTCCGCTGGGAGTCGCTGAGATTGTATCAGTTGAGCAGATGTCCTTGAGAGAAATGAGTCTTGAGCTTCTGAAGGCGGACGGAGAGTATCCGGGCTTTGTGATCCACAGCAATCTCGATTTTATGGGGCTTCTGAACCATTTCAGACGTTTCAATAAGTTGAAGAGTCTTGACGATGTTTTGACGGTGATAAAGTTAAAAATGGTGACATCTCTTACAGGGGTCTCACTTTCCAGCAAGGAATCCTGAAGAATCCTGAAGAATACAGAGCTTTCGGCATGTCGGCTTTTTTATTAAGCTGACAATTCGATTAAAAAAAAGTCATAAACCAATAACCATTAAATAAATCTGAAATCCAAACATGAGTGGAAAAGCGTGTAGAAATTTGAGCCTAGATGAGGTCAAAAGGACTTTCAAGGCTTTTACAGGCCGGAACAAGGTTCGGAATCGTACTCTGTTCATTCTCGGCTGTTATGTCGGATTTCGCATATCTGATTTATTGCGGTTGACATTGAAGGACGTTGTTGTTGCAGGGCAGTTAAAGGAGTATTTGAGCGTGAATGAACAGAAGACGGGGAACAGTCGTACAGTTTTATTGACTGATAATCCGAAAAAGGTTCTGAAAGAGCATATCCGGGAGATGGAAAAGAAGGGCTACATCAGCGGCAATCTTCCTCTTTTCTGCACGTCCGGAGCAAGGCGGCTGAAGTACGGCGCATATCTGAAGGCTTTGCATATCGCGTATCGTGACGCTGGCGTATACGGAGACGTAGCGACTCATTGCATGAAGAAAACTTACACTGTCGGGAACCTGAAGGTCTTGAAGTCCCGCGCAAAGAATCCGGGAGACGGCGCAGTTATGACCGATTTGAAAAAGCTTACCGGACACAAGTCAATGGACGCATTAATTAAATACATTCCGGTTTCCGAGGACGGCGTTCAGGATGTTCTCCGGGAATACGGGTCGGAGGAGGTGTTTGTATAATGGGAATGGAAGTTGAATTGGACTGGAATCCGGCGATACGCAATCTCAGGAAGAAATATGACGATGAGACTATTGCTGAAGCATTCGCTCAAGAAATGAGACTGCATGCAGATGAAGTCAGTGCGGAACAAATTGAAAAGATTATTCAAAATATTAAAGAGGAAAGAGGGGAGAAATGAGCGATAATATACATTACAAGATCGGCTATGCTGAAGGCGAGCGGGACGCAAAACAGATCAGAATTGAGGAGCTGGTGGCGGCTCTGAAGGAGATTGCAGAGAAAAGCCTTTCGACTCCGGCGGATAATCTTCTGTTTTTTGATTCCCATTCTCTGGCAAGGCGTTTGTGGGGTACCCGTTACCGTGCCGAGCAGGCACTGAAAGGAAAGTAAGATGAATAAGACTGTCGCAGTAAATGAAGAGTATTTTAGAGTTGTTCATATTATGAAATGTGCAACTTCAGTTTTGTTGCTAGAAAAAGAACAGGAAAAGAAAATTTCTGAGATTAAAGAGGCTTTAAAGAAGATCGATTGGAATAAACTTATTGAGAATCCAGTTCATTTTTTGAGGTCGCTAGGATTTACACGGTGGGATGACGATACAGATATATTATTATTGCCAGTATGGATATGGGATGCCGTCCCGGAAGGAACGGCGCTCTATAGCATCAGCGGCAACGAATACAAAAAAGGCGATATAATAAATTTTGATACGCGCTTTGGCGTAATTGCTTACGGCATTAGACATCCGGAACTTGCTTTGCACAAGATCAAGGAGAATCAGCCATGCGGGAAATAAAGATCAATTATAAGCATCGCGGGGGGCGCTGCTGTGCGACATGTTGCAATATGTTTCAGAAGTTTGAAGGAGATTCGTATAGATGTGAACTCAAAAAAGAATTCAACGTGATTAATCCATTTTCTATCTGCAATAAATACGATATCGGGACTTTGGAAAGAGAAAGAAAAAGTAAAGGACTGTTTGCCGATTTGTGTCGGTTTGTCCATAAGAAATTTATCAATAAGACTGTCTGGCTCAAGCAGGGAGATCATCCGGAAGTGCTGCCGTATCCGGGAGGGAATAATCCTGTCTGTCAGGCTTGCGGGATTCCATATCGGCTGGAAGACGGTTCGATTACTCACGGGATCATCTATTGTGATGAAGATTATGACGATACAGTTTGTCCCGGAGATATCATCTTTAGAAATGAAGATGGTGTGTTGAGATCGGAATTTCCCCCGGAACACGCTTCCGACTGGGTCAAGGTGTCTGAACGTCTGCCGAAGCGTTCTGGACAGTTCATTGTATCCCATAATGGATTAAAATATTCAAGAGTTAAATATTTTTATGCGCCAGCAAATTCTTTCGATGGTTTGGATGTTATTGCATGGCGTTCGTTGCCGGAGCCGTATAAGGAGAAAGCATGAGAAAAAAAAGCAAAGTCGGAAAGTATTTCTATGACGTGTCGGAGCTGGTTCAGCAGGGGCCATATCAGCGGGACATGATATATCAGTTCATCAAGACCGGCCAGCTCAGGGCATCGAAGCCGCGCGGCAAGTGGGTTGTCGCGGCGCATGACTGGGAGCGTTTCCTCTGCGGGCGCGTCATTATGAAAGGATGAGTATGAGAGAACGCTTTCGGGAAATCTATGAGGAGATGCGGCAGAACTGGGGAGTCTGGGAGCGTCTGACGAATTGCAATAGAAGGACGCTTACGCGCGTCTTTAGAGACGGGAACAAGTCGCTTCCGGGAAGCGCAAAGCGTATTGAGATTGCGCTGGGGCTTCCGGCAGGAACTGTTCCGCGCAGAGATCAGCGATTAGAACCGGCTAAAAAGCCAAGCAAAGCTCAGTATACAGTCACTGTCTCCATGTCAGAGCATATTGATTTGCGGGATGTCGAGATAGACTGGCTGGGCGAGCTGAAGCGGGAAAATGAAATGAAGCACGATATAAGGACAGGCAGATAATGAATCCTATGGTTTTTTACAAAAGATTGAATGAAGACAATCGTTACTGGGTGGATGAAAGAGTCGCTATAATGCTTGAAGATGTTGAAGAGCCGAGTCCGGAGCAGTACGAAGCCGCTCTGTTCTCGGCTATTCAGCAGTACAAGGAATTGTATTTGAAGAGGTGAGAGTTAAAGTTAACTTGAATGAGATAATCCGATAGGATTACTATTAATCAGATCAACTGCACATTTAATATCTATAACTCTAGCAATGCCTGAATTTTCAAATACAGTTTGTCCTGTAGGTGTAGATAATTCGTTACCTCTTAAAAAACCAGAAATTACTCCTATTATTTTCATCTTTTTTGTTCTCATATCGGTTGTATATACTGGACCTCCTGAAAATCCTACATTATTCATAACGTCAATATAGAAAGAATTTTGATCGTATGAACCTGCAAGGATACCTTTTTTTACAAGAGGGGCATAAAACCCATTAGTTATAAGGCATCTATTTTTTAAATTATATGGAAATCCAAGTATAAACACGTCTTGGGTAAGTACTAAACCATTAGAGGAAAGATCAAAATCGACAGCAGGATAAAATAAAGCGGTTGTTGCTGTAAAAACAGAAATATCTATATCATTACTAGTGCCTATGCCTACCATTGTAATTGACCATGGTTCAAAATTATCTCCATGTTCTACTTGGATAGATTGAATTGACATATCATCCAATAGATGCCGAGCAGTAATAAAATATTGGCGATTATTAATATCTACAGCAAAACATGTTCCGCTTTTTCCTTTATAGGATATATGAAATGTTCTGTCTAATATTGGAGTTGAAACAAGCCCTAAAACCCCTTGGTTGCTTTTATTTATCATATCCCCACCGTTTATTTATTGTATACCATAAATCTATCATAAAACAGCGAAGCGTCAAGAGGAGAACTTGACGAATACAGGTGTCCTGTTATGCATAGTCTTGAGGTGACAGACTATGAAGCAAAAAAAGAAATATCTGCCCGGAGAGGCAAAGAAACACTATAAGAAAAAGGCGGAAAAGCCTAAGGCTGAAGCGAAAAAGACACGCGGCAGAGCGTCGCTTTTCAAGCTGACTGAATCGGAGAGAAAGCTTTGTGAGGCGTATTCCGGACACGGTACTTTGCAGGAAGCGGCGGAATATGCCGGCATTACTTATACCTACGCACGAATGCTCATCAATCGTCCGAAGATTCAGGCGTATTTGAGATCACAGGACGGACGCACTGAGATTGAAAGAGAGGCGCGGGAGAATGGCCTTATCATGACGCGTCTTGAGCGTCAGCAAATGTGGTCGGATGTTGCACGTGATGAGAGGATTAATCTAAAATTCCGGCTGGCGGCTCTTGAGGCTCTTGCTCGGTCGGAATGCGACTTTAAGGAAAAGATCATCCATGAAGGCGGCGACAAGCCTATTGAACAGACGGTTACTCATAAAGAGATATCTGAACGTCTCGCGGAGATTCTGCCGAAATGAGCTTATCCGAGCTTACACGTGAACAGGCAAACAAGCTGTATCGTACTGTCATGCAGGATCATGACATTGAGACGATGCGACATCTTTGCCGTGAAGACTTGTTTTTTCTACTTGCGGTGGTCTGTAAGCGTAAGGATATGCAGCATGACTGGGTTTATGCCAGGTGCCGGGAGATCGAGGTGGCTCCGGACGGGTATCTAGATTTATGGGCGCGAGGACATTACAAATCTACAATCATCACATTCGGCAGGACTATTCAGGACATCTTGCTGAATCCTGAAATTACGGTCGGAATCTTTTCTCATACTGCCTCTGTAGCGGAGGCCTTCCTGCTTCAGATCAAACGTGAATTTGAATCGAATGACCTTCTAAAAGAACTCTTTCCGGATATTCTTTATGCGTCGCCTCAAAAAGAGTCGGTCAAGTGGAGTACGGAAGGAATTATCGTCAAGCGCAAAAGCAATCCGAAGGAAGCCACGGTCGAGGCTTGGGGACTTGTTGACGGTCAGCCGATCGGACGGCATTTCGGCTTGTGCGTGTATGATGACGTTGTTGTGCCTGAATCAGTAGCGACTCCGAATCAGATTGAGAAGACAACAAATTTTTGGTCATTGAGTCTAAACCTTGTAACAACAAATCCTATAAGGCGTTATGTAGGAACAAGATATCATTTCAACGACACATATAAAACGATATTAGAACGTCATGCCGCAATTCCCCGGCTTCATCCTGCGACTTCAGACGGAACTATAGAGGGTGAGCCGGTCTTCATGACTGCGGCACAGCTTGCGGAAAAGCGTGAGCAGATGGGACCTTACATCTATTCCTGTCAGATGCTTCAGAATCCGGTTGCGGACGGGTCTCAAGGATTCAAGGAAGACTGGCTGAATTATTATGATAATAAGCCGACAATGAATCTGAATCTCTATTTGCTTGTCGATCCAGCCGGAGAAAAGAAAAAGAGCAATGACTATACGGTCATGTGGGTTGTGGCTCTGGCTCCGGATGGAAACTACTATGTTATTGATGGTGTTCGAGATAGAATGAATCTGACAGAGCGAACAAAGAAGGTTTTTGATTTCGTCAGGAAATACAAGCCGCTGACGGTCGGATATGAGAAATACGGTCTGCAATCGGACATCGAGCATATCCGCTACGTTCAGGAACAGATGAACTGGCGATTCAACATTATTCCGCTCGGGGGCGCAACGCCTAAGAATGACCGAATCCGCAAGCTTATCCCTGTCTTTGAAACTGCCCGGATATGGATGCCGCGCAGACTTCTTTTCATCAATGCCGAGGGGAACACTGTAGATATGATGGTCGAATTCCTCAAAGATGAATATACAGCGTTCCCGGTTTCGATTCATGATGACATGCTTGATTGTCTGGCTCGCATTCTTGACCCTGCCTTGTTCGCGGTTTTTCCGAAAGAACAGGCTCAAAACAGGCAGCAACCTATCTTCGCAAACAACACATACGATCCGCTTGCATAATTTTTTTGAAAAAAAAGTTGGCAAATACAAGTGTCCTAGTCCTGTACGGTAAAAGGAGACATAATCTTATGAAATTCCGCGAAGAATCACATTTTGAACTTGAAATGAAGCGTTACTGCGGCGGATTCGGAGGCGGCTCCGATGATGTTGATCTTCCGCCTATCCCCGAAGCTCCTAAAGTTGCAGAAACTCCCAAGGAAGCCGATAAAACCACGCTCAACGCAAGCAACGAAAAGAACCGCAAGCTTGCCGCCGCAGGCATGTCAAAGACGAATGCGACATCCGCGCTCGGCTTGAACAGTTCCGCAAGCACAACACAGAAAACACTGCTCGGGCAGTAAGGATTTTTTATCATGCCGGAAAAAGCAAGCATCAAACAGGACGATCTTCAGATACTTCGCAAGCGTATGACTGCGCTTAAGAATGAGCGATCGTCATGGGACGCTCACTGGAAAGAGTTGCGCGACTTTTTTTGCCCGCGCCGTGGACGTTTTCCGGAAGAAAAGAAAAATGACGGCTCAAAAAAGCACGGTTTAATTCTTGATTCGACTCCGGTCTATGCGGTTCGTGTACTTGCGGCAGGCCTCAAAGGAGGCCTGACCAGTCCGGCGCGTCCGTGGTTTCGCCTCGGAGTTCCTGACCCTGACATGATGGACTTTCAGCCGATCAAGGAATGGCTGTATATCGTTGAGGAACGGATGAGAACGGCGTTTCTGAAGAGCAATGTCTATCAGTCTCTGCATCATTCTTATGGGGAACTCGGCGTTTTCGGAACCGCATTGATGAGTATGCTTTTTGACTTTGATTCAATATTCAGAGCAAGGCCTTATACGGTCGGTGAGTATTATCTCAGTTGTGATGCAAAACAGCGCGTCAACGCCTTTTACAGAACGTACTCGATGACGGTATCTCAGATCATTGAGGAATTCGGAATTGACAATGTTTCAGACAGGGTCAAAACTGCCTACAATAACAACAATACTGAGCAGTTGATCAATGTCTGTCACATTGTCGAAAAGAATGATAACAGACTCAAACTCAAGGATGCGCAGGGTAGGCCTTTCCGCGCAATTTATTTCGAGGAATCGGAATCGGAAACGGTTCTGAGAATTTCCGGCTCCAAATATTTTCCTGTCCTTGCTCCGCGCTGGGACAGCGTGTCAGGTGATGTTTACGGGAGCAGTCCGGCGATGGATGTTCTCGGAGATGTCAAGATGCTTCAGAAGATGCAGGCAAAAGGCATGCTTGCACTGGATAAGTCGATTGATCCACCGCTCCGCGCTCCGGGTTCTCTTGCTGATTATTCCGGCGGAATCAATACTGCTCCGGGCGGCGTTACCTTTACGCCCGTCAACGCAGGGAACGAAGCGTTTACTCCGCTTTATGAGATAGCCCCGAATTTCCAGCAGCTGGAATACAAAAACGAAAAGGTACAGGCGATGATTAATCAAGGCCTGTACAAGGATCTTTTCCTGATGATCGCAAATTCGGAAACAGGAAAACAGACTGCTTTCGAGGTCGCAAAACGTTATGAAGAGAAATTGACGATGCTCGGTCCTGTTCTCGACAGACTGCATAATGAGTTGCTTGATCCATTGATCGACATCACTTTCCGCCTTATGTCAGAGAACGGATGTTTTCCTGAGCCGCCTCCTGAAATACAGGGACAGTCTCTCAGAGTCGAATACATCAGCATTCTTGCGCAGGCTCAAAAGATGTCCGGTATCACAGGACTTGAACAGCTTTCCGGCTTCGTCGGAAATATTGCGGCGGTCAAGCCGGAAATCCTTGACAAGATCGACTTCGACAAGGCGGTCGATACATACGGCGAAATCCTCGGCGTTCCGCCGAGT
>JAKJHH010000182.1:8037-8357 GCA_022703965.1 Verrucomicrobiota bacterium | reverse complement strand
GATTGCTTTTTCAAATATTTTGCTGAGGCGTCTTTGTCTGAAGACAGGGTCTATCGCATAGACCGTTTTGACTATCTTAAACGGGCTCTTAATAAAATCAAAGAAGACTCAGATTCCAGCGATGTGTTGAAGGCTGTGCGTTCCGAGATTTATATCGCAAATATCCATGATTTGTCGTACTACATTGATTGGAAGCGCCGTTTATTTTTCTCGGCAACCGGGCTCTTCCCACGTTCTTTTCATTTCAGAAATCTGAATAGTATACTGCTTGCTCCAAAAAAGTATTACTCTGATTTCCATGGAGATGGCTTTTTGCATAA
>JAKJHH010000182.1:0-7992 GCA_022703965.1 Verrucomicrobiota bacterium | reverse complement strand
GAAATTTATGATACATATACAAATCTTGATACAATTTTGTGTTATCAGTTGAAAGCTCTTGGCTACAGGCAATCAGTGTTCCTTGCTCCATATGTTATTTATCATATGCAACATGATACCGCCGAGCAGAGAGGACGTAAAAAACTTACTGACATTGAAGATATCTATACCGGCATATTGCAAGGCACTATAGGTCCGACGCTTAATAATGATGAGTGGGGTTTGAAGCAGTTTTCTTTGAAAGAGTATATTATATGAGTGTCGATGGTAATGAAAAATATTCTTATAATCAGACTTGATGAAATAGGAGATTTAATTCTTTCTATTCCTCTGATAAGAGAACTTAAATCTGCCTTTCCAGAGGCGAGGATCACTCTTGTAGTCAAGCCTGCATTACATAATATTTTTGAAAATTGTCCATATATTGATAATCTTATAAGCTTTGATGCTTCTCTTTCAAATAGACAGTTTATTTTATACAAGTTGTTTCCATTTTTATATTTTGTTCTGAAGAATACTGTTATATACGGACGCTTTGATATTGCTATTCTTCCTCGTTTCGGGATTGATACTACGCAAGCAAGAAAACTTGCGTTTCTCTCTATGGCGGCAAGGCGCATTGCTTTCTGCCAAAGCATGCGGAGCAAGCATGGACGTATACTTGTAAATGAATGTATTGATTCGCCATCTTTGGAACATTCTGTTTTGAAAAATCTTTCTATTTTGAATTATATAAAAAACATGAAGTACAATGATAAACTCGAATTATGGACAACCTCTGAAGATACTAAATTTGCGGATTCGTTGTCGGAACAACATTCTCTTAAAAACTCTTTTACGGTTGTGCTTGCTTTGCGCTCAAGAAAGGAAATGGCAAATTGGCCACTTGAACGCTATGCTTCACTTGTTTCATGGCTGACTTCCGAATACAAATGCAAAATTCTATTGGTAGGAGGCAAGGAAGACAGAAGATACAGTTCAGAACTTTGTAATATTTGCAAAGCCGGAGATATCGTAGATCTCACCGGGCAGACTAGTCTCCGTCAGACTTTTTCCATCATGAGATATTGTAACCTTTATATTGGAAATGATACCGGTCCTATGCATATAGCTGCCGCCGCTGGAGTTCCGGTTCTTGTCATATGCGCACACTCGCCCAAGGATTGCAGTTCATCTTCATTTTCCAGGTTTTATCCATGGAAAGTTCCATATGTTGTTTTGCAACCGGAATCGTGCATTGCGCCTTGTGCTACAGAATGCGTTGCAGAGATGCCACACTGTATAATGCAAATATCAGTGGAAGAAGTTCGAAAAAATGCAGAATCAATGATCAGGAGAATTTATGAATCTTAAGATATCAGTTATTTCACCCAGCTATAATCAGGATCAGTTTTTGGAACGTACAATTCTTTCTGTTTTAAATCAAAATTATTCAAATCTCGAATATATTTTGATGGATGGTGGAAGTCATGATGGCACGCTTGATATAATCAAGAAGTATGAGAAGTATTTTGCTTATTGGCAGAGTGAAGCTGATGGCGGTCAGGCTAGAGCAATTAACACAGGCTTCGCAAGGGCTACCGGAGATATTTTCGCATGGTTAAATAGTGATGACAGGTATTTGCCTTCGGCGTTGAACTGCGTTTCTGAATATTTTCAGGCTCATCCTGAATGCATGTGGTTGGTTGGTGGTGGACTTTTTGTAACGCCGGATGACAAGCCCTTTGGCGTTCCCTACCGTCCCGGGAAGATTGATTTTCATTCAGTGTGTACTCTTGATATTGCTCAACCAAGTGTTTTTTGGCGCAGAGAGCTTTGGAATCAAGCAGGAGGACTTGATCCGAATCTTAGTCTTCTTATGGACTTTGATTTATGGATGAAGTTCATAAGATTAGCTGAAGGACACATCATTGATCGAGATCTTTCGGAGGCTGTTATACATCCAGATCAGAAAAGCTCAAAATATGAAGTTGAGTCGATGGTAACAAAATGTTTGATTATGGCCAAACATGGAGAATTTAACATTCCTCTGGAGACTTTGTCTAGACCTATCAAACGAGCTTATGAATTCGATAGGCTATTTTCATTTATAACAAGAAATCCATTATACAGAAAATGGCGCGACTCCCAATATCGCAAATGAGGGAATGTGAATATGTCAATGAGTTTTCCTGATCAAATAAACAGAATCGATGGCTACGGAACTTCTCTGCTCCGGAAAATATGGAGACGTCTGACCGGGCGGAAAAAAACACGAGTCCTCGTTATTCGTCATGATGGGATAGGGGATTGGGTATTGTGGTTTTCAACCGCAAAACACATTCGCGAACTTTTTCCGGCAGATCACTACGAAATAGTATTAATGGGATCTTACGTTACTGATCCATTAAATCGAATCAGTCCATATTGGGACGCATGTACCGTAAGATCGTTCAAGTCCAGACTTAGAGCAGCACTCAATATCCCGAAAAAATTGATGACATTGTTTTCTGCTGATGTCCTTATTAATCCTGTTCCTAATCAGTCTGCTCTCGGCATTGCCCGTTTTTGTCCGGCTTCTGTGAAAGTTTGCTTCAAGTTTAGAGGAGCGCCTCTTGTTCCTATAGAAAAAAAACAGATTGACAGGTTCCTTTCATATTACACGCATCATGTCGAGGTTGATCTTTCCAGGCATATCCTGAATATTAATGCAGCAATGCTAAGTTTTCTTGGAGGGAAAATTGAGGAGCCCAGGCTTGCAGATTTGACTTGTTTTCCAATGCAAAGATTTCCTTACGAAGATTATATTTTGCTTGCTCCTGGTGCTGAAGATGTCCGTAGACGTTGGAGTGCCGAAAAGATGTCCGCTCTTGCCGATAAGTTACTGGAACGGTTTCAGTTCAAAAAACTTTTAATCTGTGGTGCTTCCTCTGATATTGCTTTTGTGGAGAGATGTACCGAACTTTTACGAAATAAGGATAGTATTGTCAATTTATGTGGAAAAACTAACTTGACGGAGCTCTTTTCACTCATACGATTTGCGTCCTTGGTTCTCTGCAATGATTCAGGCATTAGTCACATTGCGGCTGCTTATTCTGTTCCCTCCGCATGTGTTTTCGGAGGGGGGCATTTTGGATATTATCATCCTTATCCGGAAGCAGTTCGCCAGCCCTCGCATTCTCATGCGATCTACAAGAAAATGCCATGTTTCGGATGTAATTGGCAGTGTAGTATTGAACCTGAAGGGAAATCTTCATATCCATGTATTGATGCTGTTTCTGTTGATGCTGTTTTTGAGGAGGTATTGGAGCTTGTTAAGGAAGGCAAAGAAAGAAGTGTTTTATGAATATTGCCATAGAAACCAGCCTTGCTCAAAAAGCTCCTACAGGGATGGGGCAATATCTCATTTCTCTTCTGAAGGCAATGGCTGAAATTGATAAGAAAACTGAATTTCTGCTTTTTCACTCTTCTGCAACTTGGACTGGCTCGGATTTCGGAGCTAATTTCAAAACGGTTTCATATCATATGACAGGATTTCAGTCGCTGGATATAGCATTAAGGCTTCCTGGCTTACTTAAGAAGCATAAAGTTGACTTATTTCATGCCACATGTACGACAGGTGCTCCGCCTTTTTCTCCGGTACCGGTGCTGTCCACCGTGCATGATATATATCCATTGATTGCTTCTCAAAATATGTCTTTGAAATCACGTTTATTCTTTCGCATGCTGCTAAAGTGGACTTTGAAAAACAGCTCATTTTTTATAACAAATTCTCAATTCACAAGTAATGAACTGCAAAGAATCAGTTCAGTTCCGCCAGAGAAAATGCGTCATATATATCTTGCTCCGTGCCTTGTGCCTGAGAAAAATCAGCGATTTAGTCATGACGAGCCTTATATTCTCTGTACCGGAGCTTTGGAAAAGCGAAAAGGCCAGCTTTTTCTCTTGGAGGCTTATATTGAGGCATTGAAGCAGAATCCTGAAATTCCTCCGATTATTTTCATCGGGCCGGACAGAGGAGAACTTGCTCATATGAAGCATATAGCTGCTCATGTTACAGATAATGTCAAATTTCTCTCATATGTGACGGATGATGAACTTAGAAGATACTATGCGAATGCTTCTCTCTTTGTTTTTCCATCATATTATGAAGGCTTTGGTATTCCTCTGCTTGAGGCTGCGGCTTTCAGGCTGCCTGCCATATGCAGTGATATTCCGGTTTTCAGGGAAATTGCCGGAGACTATCCTCTTTTTCTCAAGCACGATAAGTCTTTGTGGGTTGACGCTATTCTTCGTTGGCATGATGATAAATCAAAATCATTCCCTGATATCGGTCGAATTCCTGAATATTCATGGCAGAGAACTGCCGCAGAGACTCTTGAATCTTATGCAGAGGTTTTGGGAAAATGACTAAGTACTTGAGAGATTTTTATTGGTTTTACCGCAAAATTATACTCAATATTCTGGCTTTTCTGCTTGTTCCTTTTCCAGTATTGCTTTCACCTGAGAAATTTGCAAGATCAAAAAGGATTCTCGTAATTTCTCCGGACGGTATGATTGGGGATTTTATTCTGCTTTCGCCTTTTATACGAGAGCTTCGCAGGCTTATGCCGGAATCTTATATCGCGCTTGCTGTGCCGGATAAAATTATGCCTCTTGCTTCGAACTGTCCATATGTCAATGAAGTAATACAACTGCCGTCTCTTGGAAGAACAGAATTTATCAGCGGAATTTTAAAAAACATCGTTTTCGGCAGATTTTTCCTTCGCAAATTCAAGTTTGAGTCTGCCATTCTCACAACGGATAATTTTGATTATAAGTTCGGTACTTTTGCCATCTTCGGAGCTGGTATTCCTCTAAGGGTCGGCTATGGCAGAGAAAACGCCGCTTTTCTGCATCCCAGAAAGACGGAAGTCTGTCTGGATAGATTGCTTTCCTGTCGAATTCCTTTTGTTTCTGATAGTCTGCATCAATCCGAAATTTACCTTAACATATTGAGATTTCTTTTTCCGAAAGAAGTTATTGCTACCGGAAAACCTGAAATATGGGTTGCCGAATCGGATAGAGAATCCTGTAAGCTGAAATGCGCGGAGCTTTTTGCAAGATATCAGGGACGCCTTTTTATTGTTATTGCGATTTCCAGCTCTTCTCCTAAGAAGAACTGGCCGTTAGCTTGCAATGCGGAGTTGGTTCGTCTACTTTCAGCACGTTTCAACCCCGTCTTTCTATTTATCGGTTTGAAAGAGGATTCCCAGTGTTTCAAGGAGATTTTTGAAAGTAATCAGGATGCTTATGATTTGTGTGGCAAACTTACGCTCAGAGAACTGTTTTGCATTATGAAAAAGGCGGATCTTTTTATAGGCCCGGATTCCGGGCCTGCCCATGTTGCTGCCGCAGCAGGAGTTTCTCTTGTCGAGATAAGTTCACATCCGTTGCCAGGACGTGCGGCGGCAATCGGTTCTCCAGAGCGTTTCGGCCCCATGTCTGAGCATTCTGTCATTATCCGGCCTGCAAAGGCTCTTTCTCCATGCAAAGACGAATGCCTGAGTCTCAGTGCCCATTGTATCCTTAATGTAAGTACAGAGGCCGTTTTTAATGCTGTTTGCTCTATAATAAAAAAGCGGAGTCCCGAGAAGGAAGTCCGCTGAATGTTTTTTTAGAATCTTAGCCTTCCACTCCGGGGCCGAAGTGGGTTTTTATGTAGGAGCAGGCGCCTTCCAGGGTCGGCAGGATTTTGGTTGAGTATCTTACCATCCATGGACTGCAATTCTTGAACTCGAAGGGCGAGAATGACACAACAAACTTACCTAGGTCATGTGCCGCATAGAATACTTCCATGCTTGTGCCTATGCTTGCTTTGTTGTAATTGACCAGAATGATATCCGCGTCACGGATGTCCTGCAAGTCGAACTCGACAATTTCATTTGCGCTGTCGACCTGTCTGTCAATAAACTGGCGACGCATCGGATCAAGTGTTTTGAAGTAGGGATGGAGGAGCGTTTTAGCAGTCTCTCTCCATGCCCTCGCAGCCCCTTCATGTTCGTCCATGATGGGACCGCTCAGATATATGATCTGTTTCTTGTCTGTCATTTCTTTTTACCGGCTGCTTTTTTTGCAGGAGCTTTGGCTTCAGCTTTTGCAGAAGCTTTTACTGCTGCTTTTGCGGCTTTGGGTTCTTCCGTGAGTGACATGCCGGAAACCTGGCCTACTGTCCAGACCTTGGAGGCGTAATCCATAATGGATCTGTCGCTTGAGAACATGCCCATGTTGGCAATATTGATTACACACTTCTTATGCCATTCGTTCTTGTTCTGGAAGAGTTTGGAGACTTCCTTCTGCTTCTGTGCGTAGGAGTTGAAGTCTGCCGCTACCATGTAATGGTCGTGGTTCAGGCTGTCGAGCAGAGGATTGAAGAGACCGGGATTCTCGGGTGAGAAGAAACCGCTTCTGATGAGATCCAGTGCACGCTTGAGAGCCGGTGTCTTTTCGATGAACTCGTGGGAGTTGTAGCCTCTCTGACGGAGTTCTTTGACTTCATCCACGCTCATGCCGAAGATGAAGATATTGTCGCCGCCTACTGAGTCATGGATTTCGACGTTGGCTCCGTCCATTGTTCCGATTGTGAGTGCGCCGTTGAGGGAGAACTTCATGTTACCTGTGCCAGAAGCTTCTGTTCCGGCGAGTGAGATCTGCTCGGAGAGGTCGGCGGCAGGCATGATTTTTTCGGCAAGAGAAACTCTGTAGTTGTCGAGGAAGAGAACTTTGAGCTTGTCATGCAGGAATCTGTCCTGATCGATGACTTCGGAAACCGCAGTTATGAGCTTGATGATCATCTTGGCCATGTAATAGCCGGGGGCGGCCTTGGCACCGAAGAGGATTGTTCTCGGGACAAATTCCATATTCGGGTTGTCCTTGAGTTCGAGATAGAGGGAAATCGCGTGCAGGATATTGAGAAGCTGACGCTTGTATTCATGGAGTCTCTTGACCTGAACGTCGAACATTGAATCAGGGTTGACCATGACTTTGTTATTGTCGAGGATGTATCTGGCAAGAGCGACTTTGTTTGCTCTCTTGATTTCTTCGACCTGCTTGACGAAGCTCTTGTCGTTTGCGAATTTTTCGACCTTCTTGAGTTCGTCGAGATTCTTTACCCAGTTGCCGCCGATATGCTCGGTGATGAGCTTGGAGAGAGCGGGGTTGGCTTTCTTGAGCCAGCGTCTTGGGGTGATACCGTTTGTGACGTTGACGAACTTTTCAGGATTGAGGTCGTTGAAGTCTTTGAAAAGACCGTTCTTGAGCAGTTCGGTATGGAGTCCGGCGACACCGTTGACCTTGCCGCTGGCGACGAGAGCCATGTATGCCATTCTGACCATTTTTACAGGACCTTCTTCGATGAGCGACATTCTGGCGAGTCTTTCGGTATCGCCGATGTAGCGTGTCGAAACTGTTCTGAGGAAACGGTAGTTGATATCATAGATGATTTCGAGGTGGCGGGGAAGGAGTTTTTCCATCAGCGCTACGGGCCACTTTTCAAGAGCTTCGCTCATGAGGGTGTGGTTTGTGTAGTTGAGGGTCTTTGTGCAGATATCCCAGGCTTCATCCCAGTCCATCTTTTCTTCATCGATAAGGATGCGCATGAGTTCAGGAACGGCAAGAGCCGGATGTGTATCGTTCATCTGGATTGCGGCCTTCTGGGGCAGGGTGCGTATGTCATCGCCGTAGAACTTCATGTGACCGATGATGTCCTGAAGTGTGGCTGAAACGAGGAGGTACTGCTGCTTGAGGCGGAGTTCCTTGCCTTCGTAGTTGTTGTCGTTAGGATAGAGAACCTTTGTGATGTTCGCTGTCATTGAGGCGTCGAGATTGGCGTTGATGTAGTCGCCCTGATTGAAGCGGTGGAGATTGAATCCTGAGAGGGATTCGGCTGACCAGAGTCTGAGGGTGTTCACGGTCTTTGTGCGGTAGCCGGGAATCGGGGTGTCGTAAGGCATTGCGAGCACATCCTGAGTGCCG
>JAKJHH010000181.1 GCA_022703965.1 Verrucomicrobiota bacterium | reverse complement strand
TGTGACTGGATTTTCCTCTGCGCAATGCAGGAACTTGGAGCTTCGTGGGTCAAACGCAATACGATTTACAGCGCGGTAAGATGTTTCGGCGGAGCTGTCTGGAAGGCACATACGCCGGAGGGCATTGCGGATGCAAGAAAACTGCTTGCCGAGTACGAAGGCGGATTCTCCGGAATCAGCTTCAAGGAGACCTAAGATGAACATCACTTTTGAAATGGCAGGGCTCTTTATAACCGCGTCCGGCCTGATACTCGGCGGACTCTGGGCGATTCTTGGCCGTCTGGACAGGATCTGGGCGGCGATCAGCAGAATCGAAAAGAATTATGTCGAACACGAAACCTGCGAAAAACGTCGCGACCGATGTCCATGCATGAGCGAAGTAGAGGAACTCAAAGAAGATTTTAAACGAATCAAAGAAAGGAAAATCATATGAAACTTGGCAGAATCCTTATAATCACTCTTCCGCTTGCTGCTCTAATAGCCGGATGCTCAACCCACAATTTTCAGAGTCATACAAGCGTTCTCGGACTTGAGTGCGGTATAGCCGACATTCAGAACGCGCCTTTGCCGAAGTTGAGAATCGGCTATGTGACCAATGATTTTCAGGCTATCATGCAGGGACAGACAGCCTATGTCGATAAAACTTACGACGAGATCAGTCTTGAGGGTAATGGCGGGCAGGTCAATACCAGAATCTTTATCAGTCCAGCTCAGACTCAGACAAAAAGCGAGTGAGGTCTTCTATGACTTTTGAAGAAATCGTTAACGAGATAAGTGAAATCAAAGCAGAGCTTCTCAGAATTCGAGCTCTGCCTGGAGAGAACATCACACTTGCCGAAACTGAAAGCGGAACTCTCATAAATTCATGCGTGCCTGACAGCTTGAATGAATCCTTCAGTGCCCTTGAAGAGCGTCTGGACTCATTGACTATCAGCGGAGGGCGCGGGATAGAGATCGAACGTCGGCCATCCTCATACATAATCAGTCTTTCGACAGTAAATCAGACAGCGCAGGAAGCTTCGCAGTCAGCTTCATACAATGGACCTTTCAAGGTTGTCAGAACAGGCGAAGGCTCATTCAGGATCAACGGCTACAATCCGGAAAAGAAACGTTTTTTCAGGAATTATGCGATCCTCGGGCTTGGTACTTATGAGATTCCGGAAAGCATTCTGGATAATGTAGGATCGGAATCATGGATTTATCTGGAAATTACATACAGCGGAACTCAGTATGTTTTCGAGTTCAAAAGTGCCTATTCCATTCCAGTTCAGACAAATGAAAGATACATTATTCCTGTGGCTTATGTAAAAAGCGGCGGCGTGATACAGATTCTTCACGGCATAATCGACGGCAACGGTCGTATTTTCTAAAAAATCGAGTCCGGGCTTTCCCCGGACTCGAAGATGTAATCAATAATTTTCGGCTTCGACTTCAAAAAATGCCTTGGGATGCTTGCATACGGGACAGAGTTCAGGAGCTTTTGCACCGACATAAACATGTCCGCAGTTACGGCATTCCCAGCGCTTTTCGCCGGTCTTTACCCAGACTTCACCCTTTTCGAGGTTTTCGGCAAGTTTCTTATAGCGTTCTTCGTGACGCTTTTCGATCTCGGCAACGCGGGCAAAAAGACGGGAAAGATCATCAAAACCTTCGGCTTTGGCTTCTTCCGAGAAACGCTTGTACATATCGGTCCATTCTTCGTGCTCACCTGCGGCGGCAGCCTTGAGATTAGCCATAGTGTCGCCGAGTCCGCCGAGAGCCTTGAACCAGAGCTTGGCGTGTTCCTTTTCGTTGTTCGCTGTCAATTCAAAGATGGCTGCAATCTGCTCATAGCCTTCTTTGCGTGCTACGCTAGCGTAATATGTGTACTTATTGCGAGCCTGAGATTCTCCGGCAAACGCGTATGCGAGATTGGCGGCTGTCTTGCTTCCTTTGAGATCCATATTTTTTTCCTTCAGTTGATATTTGCTAATATTTCCTAACTTATCATCATTATAACACGATATTCCAATGCTTCAAGCATTAATTTATGATCAGATTGACCTGTCTTTTCAGACAGAAAAAATGCTTTTGGCTTTGCTCTGATTTTCCTTCAATACAATATTCAGAAAAAAAGCTTATATTTTAGGCTCAAAACATTGATATGCAGTCCATTTTTAAAAAATCATGTGAAATGCTGTCGAAAAACAATTATCAATTGCCGTTTTTGATGATATATTTACGGTTGTGGTATGAGAACTGAGTGAAAAAAATTTCCGGAGTGAGAATCTTATGGCGCAATTCATAGACAAAGACGAGCTTTATCCTTTTATCTTCGAACCTGTTTACAAACAGGTTATGTGGGGCGGCAACAAACTTCAGGAAGTAATGCAGAGAGATCTGCCCAAACTCGACGAGCCTATCGGTGAATCCTGGGAAGTCTGTGACAGACCCGAAGTTGAAAGCGTCATTTCAAACGGTGCCATGGCTGGACTCACCATTCATCAGGTCATCGAACACTACGGCAAGAATATTGTCGGACGTCAGTTCAAGGGCGGACGCTTCCCTCTTCTCGTTAAAATCATCGACGCGGGCAAAAGACTTTCACTCCAGGTTCATCCCGACGAAGCCGCATGCGCCAGACTCGGCGGCTCTGCTCAGCCCAAGACTGAAATGTGGTACATCATCGCTGCCGACAAAAACGCCAAAATCATTGCCGGACTCAAGGGCAACAGCACCAAGAGATTCTTTATCGACAACCTCTCTTCTCCCGATATCGAAGAATATATGCAGGTCTTTGACGCCAAACCGGGCGACGCATATTTCATCAACGCCGGACGTGTCCACGCAATCGGAGCCGGAAATCTCCTCCTCGAAATCCAGCAGAACAGCGATACAACATACCGCGTCAGCGACTGGGGACGCACGGATTCCAACGGCAAACCGCGCGAACTCCATGTCGACAAAGCACTTGAGTGCATCGACTTTATGGATCGCACAGTACCGAGAATCAGCGGCGTTTCAGATTCAGTCGATCACAACCGTAAGTTCCCGATGGTAAACAAATGCCCTTTCTTCAAGGTGGACGACCTCCGTCTTGTCGAAGACTGGCGCGATAATACCGAAACTACGAACAGCTTCCACCTTATTACCGCCGTCAACAAGTCGGTCAAGGTCGGACGCGATAATCTTGTTGCTTCAGTTCCCGCAGGCTTCACTTGTCTGGTTCCAGCCTCATTCGGCGCATACACCGTGACAGTGCACCCAGGCGAACCGACAACAGTTGTAAAAACCACTCTCTGATCCGGAGCTATTTACATGAATTTCAAATGCACAGGCGATCTTGAGAATTATCTCAAGGCAAAGTATGCGGATGCTAAAATTCCTGCAAACTGGTCAATTCCTTCAGAACCCTGTCCTCAGGGTATGAGCGGAGACATTACTCTCAACTGCTTCAAATTTGCAGGGATCTTCAAACAGGCTCCCGATAAAATGGCGCAGGAAGCAGCTGATTTTCTTTCAAATCACGCGGATGTTGAAAAGACTGAAGCTGTAAAAGGCTTCCTGAATGTAACTGTCAAGGCGGGAGCTCTTCACAGAGATTCAGCCGCATCATCGAAGCAGATTCTTGATGCAGCAACAGTTCCGGCATCGGAACGCCGTGCTATCGTTATTGAATACTCAGCTCCGAATACGAACAAGCCTCAGCACCTCGGGCATGTCCGTAATAATACGCTTGGCATGTCACTGGCTTCTCTGCTTCAGAGAGTCGGACACAATGTTACTCCGGTCAACCTCGTAAATGACCGCGGAATTCATATCTGCAAATCAATGATAGCCTATCAGCGTTTCGGACGCGGCGCAACTCCCGAAAATACAGGAGTCAAGGGTGACCACTTTGTAGGCGATTTCTACGTAAAATTCAATAATGAACTTCAGGAGCAGCTTTCTTCTCTGCGTTCCGCAAAACCGGAACTTGCAAAGGAAAGCGATGAAGATCTCTTCCTCAAAACAGAAATCGGACGAGCCGCTCAGACCATGCTTCAGGACTGGGAAGCAGGCGATCCGCAGGTTCGTTCTCTCTGGAAGGAGATGAACTCCTGGGTTTTCGCAGGTTTCGAGGAAACTTACAAGCGCATGGGCGTTACATTCAAGCACACATATCTTGAGAGCGAAACCTATCAGCTCGGCAAGGACATCATTTACCAAGCCCTCGAAAAAGGAATCTTTGAAAAGCGCGAGGACGGCGCCATTCTTGTCGACCTCGGCAAGCTAGGCAAAAAAGTCCTTCTCCGTGCGGACGGAACCAGCGTTTACATCACTCAGGACATTGGTACAACCCTCAAAAAGTACAACGACTTTAAGCCGGATACTCAGATCTGGGTTGTGGGCGATGAGCAGATTCTGCATTTCCAGATGCTCTTCGCCATCATGAAGAAAGCCGGATATCCCTGGGCCGACAGCCTTTATCATCTTTCCTACGGCATGGTCAATCTGCCGACAGGCAAAATGAAAAGCCGTGAAGGTACAGTTGTAGATGCCGACGATCTCTTTGACGAAATGTTTAAACTTGCCAAGGATGCGACTGTCGAACGCTGCGGCGAAAATGTACCTGCCGACATCGACGAACGTTCCGAAATCATCGGTATGGGCGCTCTCAAGTTCATGCTGCTCAAGTTCAATCCCAAGACCACAATGATGTTCGATCCTCAGGCTTCAGTGAAGTTCGAGGGTGACACAGGACCTTACGTCCAGTATGCCTGCGCCAGAATCAACTCGATACAGCGCAAAGCCGCTGAACGCGGAATCGTAATTGATGCCGCCTCAGCCGACTGGAGTTTGCTCTCCTCTCCCGAGGAAAAAGCGCTTTCAGTCTGTGCTTTTATGTATCCGGAAGTCTTGAAGGCTGCCGCAAAGAAAATGGACTGCTCGGTTATCGTAACATACCTGCTTGATCTGGCGAAGGCTTTCAGCCGTTTCTACAGAGAGCATCAGGTTCTCAATGCCGAAGATGAAAAAATCCGCAATGCCCGCTTGGTTCTCTGTTGCAATATCAGAGATATCCTGGCTGACGGCCTCAAAACTCTGACAATCGGCGTTCCTGAAACAATGTAAGAAGCTCTGTGCCGTAGAACCCAGTCTGCGGCATACTCGTTCTGCTAATAAGAGCTTTTCAGCGGGTGAGCTGGAGTCCGGCGTCGGCTATCATTTTATTGTCCTCGGATGGAGAACGTCCGCTTGTCACAAGATAGCCGCCGGTCATCATGCTGTCTGCTCCGGCGGTGAAAATCCAAGACTGGAAATCACGGAGATTTATCTCGCGTCCGCCGCAGACTCTGATACTGGCAGAGGGCATCAAAAGACGCGCAACGGCGATTATGGTGAGGCATTCTCTCGGAGTGAGACGTTTGGCGTTTTCGAGTCTGGTTCCCGGAATGGGGTTGAGGAAATTTACAGGAACACAGTCGACTTTAAGATCAATCAAAGTGTTCAGCATTTCAAGACGCTGAAGATTCGACTCGCCAAGGCCGAAAATACCGCCGGAACATACAGAAAGTCCGCATTCCTTCGCAAGTCTGACTGTTTCTGTCTGAAGCTTGTAAGAACGGCTGTTGCATATCTCTGCAAAATGACTTTCCGAAGTTTCAAGGTTGTGATGATAGCGTTCGAGTCCGGCTTCATGCAGAATTATCATGGTTTCGCGAGAAATGACTCCGAGTGAAGCGCATGGAACAATCTTCAGTTTTGCGCGGATCATCCTGATTGCGTTACAGATATTATCCAGTTCTTCGCCGGGCTGAACAGAACGTCCGGATGTGACTATTCCGAATCTGGCGACAGCTTCTTTATCCGCGGCTTCGGCAGCTTTGAAGATTTCTTCGGCAGAGATCAGTGGATAAGTCTTAATCTTAGTTTTTGCAATTGAGGACTGAGCACAAAAAGCGCAGGTTTCTCCACAGTTTCCGCAACGAGCGTTGACAATGGCGCAGGTTTGTACGGTATTGCCTGAAAAAGCTCTTCTGGCCTCGGAAGCTCTGTTCATGAGAGCAATAAAATCCTTTTCGCTGGAAGGGGCATTTTCGAGATAGAAAAGAGCTTCATCCTGGCTGATCGGGCTCGTCATAAGGGAAATCCTTTCGGGAACTTATTTTCTGGAATTCTTTTTATAAAACGATATTAATTTCTTATAATGGGCGACAAATTTTTCCAGATTGCAACGTCTGTCGTAGTTGTCCTTGATAAGCTTGATATTGGTTTCAAGAGCTCCGACGCGCAGTCCGCGGTCTTCAATGACTCCGCAAAGAACTTTTGCGAGAGCCAGCGGATTATCAGTTTCAAGAAGAACTCCGTTGTCGCCCGAGCGTATGATGGCGTGGGATGCGGGGATATCGGCCACAACGGGGAAGACTCCGCAACCGCATGCTTCCAGAAGTGAACTTGAAAGCCCTTCACTCTGGACAAGCGAAACATAAATATCGGACTCGTGCAGGTGCTTTGCGACTTCCTTAGGCGGAAGCTCTCCTGTAAATACGACCTTGTTGCTGATGCCGAGTTCTTCCGTCAGGTTCTCCAGATTCTTGCGTTCCGGTCCGTCACCAATGATCGTGAGCGTGGAATTAGCGTACTTGCAAAGGAAACCCGAAAAAGCAATAATCAGCTTGTCAACATGGTAGTGTGGATAAAGCGAACGTGTCGAAACAATTCTTGGGGTAATGATGTTATAACGGATCATTTCAGGCGGGGAGAATATACTTGTATCGATACCCCTGTGCATGACCATGATCTGTTTGTCCACCGCACCGAATTTGACTAGTCCCTCACGGACATTTTCCGCCCAGGCATGAAGAGTATCTGCCTTGCGTATGGCATAGCTGGCGAAGATACGGAGAAGAATGTTGCGGACTATGGAATTTTCAGGATCGTAACCGATTCGCTCGTTCTGAGCCGCTATTACCAGCGGATGAAAACCGGACATTGCAGCAACAAAACCGTAGCTAGTAACTCTGTAGGCAATGATGATATCGGGCTTGATCTCGCGAATGATCTTCCTGACGTCAAAAATGCCTGCGAGCATTCTTATGCGCGGCGGAAGCCATACGGGGCCGATTGCATATGCTCTGTCGCCGCCGGGGACGCGGGCAGAAGCAAGGTACACAGTGCATCCGAGCTCCTCAAGCCCCTTCACCCATGATATGGTGTTGGCGCTCTTCGGTTCTCCCAGAAAGAGAATCTTCAGATTTTGCATCACTATCCTCTTAAATGTGTCCTGCGTATTTCCCCTTGTCCTTGATCCGCAGGAACAATGTTTATCAAATGAAATCCTTCCTCCGGATTCCGTATTCTTCGACCATCATGCGAATCCCCTCGTCGAGTGAAATCTGAGGCTTGAAGCCAGTGGATTCAAGTCTCGAAACATCCATAAGTTTTCTTTTCATGCCGTCAGGCTTCGAGCTGTCCCAGTTTATTCTGCCCTTGAATCCTGCCGCCGAAGCAATCTTTTTCGCGAGCTCGGCGATGCTGATTTCGGTTCCGCTTCCGACATTGACAATTTCGGGACTGTTGTGATTAAGCATTATATGAAGAACCGCGCGGGCAACGTCATCAACATTCATGAATTCTCTGAGAGGCGTGCCTGTTCCCCAGAGAGTGACTTCATCCTTTCCTTCCGCGACCGCATCGCAGAATCTGCGGACAAGAGCGGAGAGAACGTGGCAGGTTTTGAGATCAAAATCATCATTTTTGCCGTAAAGATTGCACGGCATCAGCGAAACGGTATTCATACCGTACTGCTTTGCGTAGTAGTAACACATCTTATAGCCCGCGATCTTGGCGATTGCATAAGCTTCATTGGTCGGCTCGAGAGGTCCTGTAAGGAGGTAGTCTTCTTTTATGGGCTGCTGAGATTCTCTCGGATATATGCATGAACTGCCAAGGAAGCAGAGTTTTTTCACATTGTGGATTCTTGCCTGTTCTATAATATTTATCTGTATGGCAAGATTCTGGTAAATGAAATCGGCGGGACAGGTGGAGTTAGCGTGAATTCCTCCGACCTTGGCGGCGGCGAGTATCACGTATTCGGGTTTTTCCTTTGCAAAGAATTCGGCGACGGAAGACTGAGAGCATAGATCAAGTTCTTTATGAGTCCTGTATATCAGATTGCTGAAAGACTCTTTTTCAAGCAGTCTCAGAACAGCCGAACCGACCATTCCGCGATGGCCGGCAATATATATTTTACTGTCTTTAAACATCTCTTATTCTTATCCCGTTAATCTGAACATCCATAGAGCATGACGCAATAACGGAATTAATCTAACATTTAAAGCTTTCAAATTCCAGCATGCTTACGTATATTGTCCCCCGATAAGAAGGCGTGCTAAATTTAGGAGAAAATCGGAGGATGAAAGATGTCAAAC
>JAKJHH010000180.1 GCA_022703965.1 Verrucomicrobiota bacterium | reverse complement strand
TCCTTGTCGTCAAATTTGTCTTCAGTTCCGCCGTATTTGCTGGTCAGAACGACATCGCCGACTTTGACGTCGAAGGGAATGAGTTTGCCGTTTTCATCTCTCTTGCCTGTGCCGAGAGCTACAACTTTAGCTTCCTGGGGTTTTTCCTTGGCTGAATCCGGGATGAAGATTCCGCCTTTAACCTGTTCCGCAGCTTCAATAGCTTCTACGAGAACGCGGTCGCCGAGAGGCTGAATTTTGACTTTGGCCATGTTTACTCCTTTGTGTTTTGGTGATTTTAAGGGTTATTTTTTGTTAAATTATGGAAGCGGAACACGTGGATGACAGCATTCCGCTTCCTGCATTATTATTACTTCTTCGGATCATCGTCAACGATTTCGGCATCAACGAAGTCGCTCTTCGCGGACTTGCCTGCGTCGTCGGCTGAAGCACCGGCTGAAGCGCCTGCACCTGCACCGGGAGCCCCCTGCTGAGCGCCCTGCTGCTTGTAGATCTCTTCGCCGATCTTCATCATGTGCTCTTCGAGACTCTTCATTGTTTCCTGCATTGCGTCTGTATTGTCAGACTTGAGCTGTTCTTTCAGCTTTTCGATGCCGGAGACAACAGGAGCTTTGACGGAATCCGGGAGTTTGTCGCCGTATTCCTTGAGCTGTTTTTCAGTATGATAGATCATGGAATCCGCCTTGTTGCGGATTTCGATCTTTTCCTTAGCCTTCTTATCCTCGTTGGCATGAGACTGAGCTTCGTTAACCATCTTCTTGATTTCTTCGTCGCTGAGTCCCGAGCTGGCTGTAATCGTGATCTTCTGCTCCTTGCCTGTGCCGAGGTCTTTAGCTGTCACATGCAGAATACCGTTTGCGTCGATGTCGAATGTGACTTCGATCTGCGGAATTCCGCGGGGAGCAGGAGCGATGCCGTCGAGACGGAAGTGTCCGATGCTCTTGTTGTATGAAGCCATATCACGTTCGCCCTGAAGGACGTGGATATCGACCGAAGGCTGGCTGTCAGCGGCAGTGCTGAAGATTTCGCTCTTTCTTGTCGGGATTGTTGTGTTTCTTTCGATGAGTCTGGTGAAGACTCCGCCGAGAGTTTCAATACCGAGAGAAAGCGGAGTTACGTCAAGAAGCACAACGTCTTCGACCTGTCCGCCGAGAACACCGCCCTGGATGGCTGCGCCAGCAGCAACAACTTCGTCGGGGTTGACGCCCTTATGGGGGTCTCTGCCGAAAATCTTCTTGGCTGTTTCCTGAACCTTGGGCATACGGGTCATACCGCCGACGAGAATAACTTCGTCTATCTTGGAGGCCGGAAGACCTGCGTCCTTGAGGCATGATGTGCAAGGCGGAACAGTTCTGTCAATCAGAACGTCAACAAGCTTTTCGAGCTGTGAACGAGTAATTGTCTTTGTCAGGTGAAGAGGTCCGCTCTGGTTCATTGTTATGAAGGGCAGATTGATCTCGGAAGACATGCTGGAGGAAAGTTCGCACTTTGCCTTTTCAGCGGCTTCCTTGAGTCTCTGGAGAGCCTGCGGATCTTTTCTGAGGTCGATGCCGTGTTCCTTCTTGAAGTCTTCGGCAAGCCAGTCCATAACGGTCTGGTCGAAGTTGTCACCGCCGAGGTGAGTATCACCATTGGTGGCTTTGACTTCAAAAACGCCGTCGCCAAGTTCGAGGATCGAGATATCGAAAGTACCGCCGCCCAGGTCGTAAACCGCAACGACTTCATCTTTCTTCTTATCAAGACCATATGCGAGAGCGGCAGCAGTCGGCTCGTTGATGATTCTTTTTACATCAAGACCGGCAATTTTACCGGCATCTTTTGTAGCCTGACGCTGGCTGTCATTGAAGTAAGCAGGAACGGTAATGACCGCTTCAGTGATGGTTTCGCCGAGATACGCTTCCGCATCTGCTTTGAGCTTCTGAAGAATCATCGCCGAGATTTCCGGCGGAGAATAGACTTTATCATCACACTTAATGTGTGCATCGCCGTTTTTAGCTTCAACAACTTCGTAAGGAACGAGTTTAGTCTCTTCCTTGACTTCGCTGAACTTTCTCCCCATAAAACGCTTAACGGAAAATATAGTATTTCTGGGATTTGTGATCGACTGACGCTTTGCGGTCTGACCGACAAGACGCTCACCGTTCTTTGAGAATGCGACAATAGAAGGAGTCGTATTCGCGCCTTCAGCATTCGGAATAACTTTGAATTCACCATGCTCCATTACAGCCATACAGCTGTTTGCGGTACCAAGGTCTATGCCTAGAATTTTACCCATCTTGCAAACCTTTCAGTTAGATTTTATTTAATTGATCAAGATATATATAGCAACTGCGATGCCAAAGATTCTCCAATCCCACAAAACAAGATGAGTATAAAGGCTTTAAATAAAACATAAGTTTTTATACATGAAGAAATCGGAAGCAAAGAAGCGACATTATGTCACAATAGTAGAAAAACTGAGACAAGGAACTGCGCCAGAAATGGCGCAGCTCAGTTCTTTACAAGGTCGGAAATAATGCTTGCGGCAGCTTTAAGAGCAGCTTCCTGAAGGGCAGCTTTCCCGGCTATCTGTTCGGCCATGCCGACATTGACTCCATTTTCTCTGGCAACCGAAATAATCTTGCCAGATGCACTCACTGCTTTGACTTCAATACGACTACGAACGCATACAAGATTTCCGCGACGGGAAGCCAATTCACTGAAAGCTTCCCCAGTAATCACGATCTTTGCCTGATCCTGCGGGACAAGCTCGAAGTTGAGTTCCTTCAAAAGTTTCATAAACTCTGTCTCGGCTGCTGGATCAACGGTCTCGGCACTAATGTGGCGTTCTGAAATTGAGACGAAAACAGGAAGCTTATTGCCATTCACCGTTTTCTTAAGGGAGGCAAGAATATTCTTTTCGCTGTTGTCCGGCATTATGCGTGTTGCGTCAGTCTTTATCGTTGCGGAAATATTGGTTCCAAGCTCCTTGGCAAGCAGAGGAACGGAGCTGCCTTCAACCTTTTTGCCGATGACACGGCTTGTTTCGGAACTCATGATTTTAGCTATGATGTAAATCTGATCCTTAACTTTGAACACATTACCGGTAATAAGGATTTTTGCCCCGGCAATCTTGCCGATTTTTGCGGCACTGTCAGGTGAAGCAAGGCCGGAAGCGCCCAACTCAAGTTCATCTGTAATTTTTTTAATTTCAGCGCGCTCCACCATGAAGATATCAGGATTGACTGCAAGTTCCGCAAAAATCAGATCGGCAACTGCTGAGCCATAGCCTTCAACGCTCTTGTCTTTTTCAGAAAAAGGCAGAACCGCAACAGTAAATGTCTCCTGAGAATTCAAAGAAAAAGAAGCCAGAAACATAAGAGTCAAAACAGAGGCGAAAATTTTCCCGAACATAAATCCCCCCTTATTCACTATTTTATTTATTTAGAAGCCGAAGGAAAAAGCATATACTTCAAAATATAAAGCGGCGCCGGTGATTCCTGTGACAAACCAGCAATATCCCATGAACAGAAAAGAAGCTCTCCCTTCTGAGTCCTGAATGAGCATAAGCCCCAGGAAGAAAGTCCACTTGAATCAGGCGCAAGACAGACACGCCCTGAATCATCACTGACAAGAATGAATGAATTCACTCCAAAATTTTTATATCCCCACTGCTCTGCATCGAGACGTTTACCAAACTGTTCCGGAATCTGCTCAAGTCCGGAAAAACTCATTCTTTTCCAAATATATCCAAGCGGATACTTTCCCTGTACCGGGGCAATTACAAAGATCCGAACTCCGGATTCACAATATTTTTCAAAAAGAGCCTGTGCTTCAGGATGTTCGTCAAAATCAATACCGCTGACAATTAACACTTTCCCTTCAAAATCCTGAAGTCTGTCGATTTGAGTAAAGGGAATTTCATGTTTTTTAAACAAATCCAAGAGTGGCTCGGCACGCTCCGATGTCCATACTTTCAAAGACAAGTCCTCAAGATTCTTCTTTACGGATTTAAATGGATAAGGATAAAAGAAATAAAGCTGTTTTTTAAGAGGAGCAAGACGTCCAGCCGAACAAGTGAAATCCATCTGTGCAATTACATCCTGATTCAGCTCTGGAATCGGAATTTTCAGTTCTATAAGAGCAGGACTTTCGGTAATTTTCTGCTCTCCGGAAGCAAGAGTGGCGGATGAATATTTTAGAGTCCACTGGAAATTAGCTGATTCGAGATTTTCAGCGCGTATTTTAATCAACGCTTCGGAAGCCGCATAAAAGTTTTTCGGGGATTCAATGAAAAGTTTAGCATCAGACGAAAAAAGAGAGACCGTCAGAAAACTCAAATAAAACGCGGTAAGAAGTTTTCTCATGTAAGAGCCCCCTCCGCCTGCAGAGTTATTTACGGCATCTGTAAACGAAAGCCGGAGGAATATTTGCCCATACAACTCTGGACTTATGCACCTCCGAAAAATGCTTTCTGAGGCGATGCTTGAATTTTATTCCTGTCGGCAGAATAGTGCCCTGAAGATAAGCGAATGTCGTAAAAACACCGCCGGGACGAAGCGATTGCATTACCGCATCAAGCAGAGAATCCTGAAGCTTGTCCGAAAACGATGCCCACGGCAGACCTGATATTATGATATCCACGCCATGCCCAAGACCTTCACCTTTAACTATTTCAGGAAGTTCGGAAGCACAGCGGTTATAAACCTTAACTTTGGGAAATCTTGTTTTGAAAGCGTTGTAGATATCCGGATTGAGTTCAACCGCAAAGAAAGCGGTGTTATTATGAACAGAGTCAACAATGTGTCTTGTAACCGCTCCGGTACCGGAGCCAAGCTCCACAATGGACTTCGCTTTTTCTATTCCTATGTGCTTGGTTATTTCCTTTGACAGGAAAGTTGAACTGGCACACAACGCACCCGTATTTAACGGATTTAATAAGAATTGTCCAAATATTGTTGATCTCAAAAGAATATCCTCTTCCAAAAAAGTATTTTAAGTTATCACTCCGCAATAATAAGTCAAGCACAAAACTTGTTTATTTCTTAAACGCTTCATACTGTTCAAGCTCTAAGTGCCTTAGGAGATTTCCCGTAGGCGTTTTTTATAAGGCGGCAGAAATAAGTCTGGTCAGGAAATCCAGAATCTGCGGCTATATCGGAAATCTTCATGTTTGAGTCCTTGAGAAGGTTCATCGCATGACGGAGCCGCAACTGCATGATGTAGTCACTGGGATTGCTGTCAAAACCTTCCTTGAAAGCCCGATTCAGAGTAGCACGGTGAACTCCCAGCATTTCGGCAAGGGCGTTCACGTTGAACATGGGCTCTCTGTAATTTGTATTGATAAGACTCAATGCTTTCCTCAAAAGCCGTCCTCCGCAAGTTTCATTTTCCGCTGGAACGCCTCCCGCCAAGGCCAGTATCTGAGAAAGCACGGCAAAAAGCGCTCGCTGTGCATAAGGACGTGAGTCCGACAAGCCTTTTGCATAATCCTCGAAAAGATGAGAAGGACAGTCCCCTGCCCTTTCATTGAAAAGCGGATAGCCGAATGACCGCATAAACGAATCGGCGCTGCTGCCGTCAAAGGTCAGCCACCTGAGCTCCCATAGCGAATCCTGAGCATGATAAGAATGAAATTCTCCGGAGAACTTGATCGCAAGAGCCCCCGGAGCCAATAAACAGGAACTGTCTGCTATCTTCAATAAACCGGTTCCTGATACCCCCCAGAAGAGCTGAACAAAATCCTGACGTTCTCCGCCATAATGAATCACACCGGGACTTATGATGTAGTGTCCTGCGCCGCGCGGATAAACCGGCATCGGATAGTCCGGCACATTCAAGAGATCCATTCTGGAAATCAGCTTTATCTGATCCGCCACAGCAACACTCCATTGAATTATATCTTTACAATCCTCAGGCTGGTCCGGAGGCTACGGTGATGACGAACTGTTCAAGAACTATCCGGGGATCGCCGGAGCCGGTAACGAGCGCACGTCTGGTTTCAAGAAGTTTTTCCATTACCAGAACAAGCTCCTGAGCCGTAAAGCGGGCAGCATCACTGTAAGTCATATAAGCTCTGTACGGGTGCATCGCAAGAAGCGGGTTGTCGGGATACTGATCCTTTAACTTGGCGGCACCGTAGAAGTAATTAGCATCGGCACGTGAGGGAATCTTCAACTCCTCGGCGGCAGCTTTTGCTTTTACGATATCAGTAAGACGTCTGGATGCCATTCCGAGAAGTGTCAACTCATTGTTCTCGCCACCGCCTTCTTTCGCCTGATCCATTATGATGTCGATGACGGAAAGAGCGCTGGACACATTCCGCCGGACAAGAGAATCGGCAAAAGACCATGCAAGTGTTTCAGGAGTCAGGCTACAAAGCTGACGACAGTCTTCAAGAGTAATATTTTTGCGAGAGCCTGCATAGCACATAATTTTATCGAGTTCATTTACCATGCGTCCACGATCGCTTGTTCCGGCTTCGACTAGAAAGGCAAGCGCGTCGTGGTCGATAGTGCGTCCGGATGCCGCAACATGTTCGGAAATGATCGCCGAAACGTTTTTCGAGAAGTTCTTGTCGGAAACATCCATGCGGCTGAACTCAAAAACTTCACCGGCAGCCTGGCAGGTCTTGAAAAACGACTTGCGCTTATCCGGAGAACCGGGCGAATCAATGACAAGACAAATATAGTCGGGAAGTCCTTCCTTCAGCATATCAGTTAATGATTCCAGCCGCCCCTTGGGAGTCTTCCTGTTTTTACTGCCGGAGGCAGGATCGGAAATGCTGTCTATTTCAGGAAAATGCTTGAGCCATATAGTCTTCTTTTCTGTCAGAAAAGGAGGAGTCCGCAGACTGAAAAGCAGTTCATCAAGGATCAGATAAGGCTTCATGTCCTCACGGTCTCCGCGGAGGATTTCCAGCTCGGGATTATCCTCCGGCTTTTCACCGCAGAGCGAAACGATGAGCTTCTCCGCCTTGTCTTTGACGGCGAAGTCATCCGATCCTGTTATGAAATAGAATTTGCCCATATGAAAACTCAATCAATACCGGGAATGAATGATTCTTTTTCGGAGAAAGCGACAATCGTCTCGGTGAGAAGCTTTACAGCACCTTCAACGTCGCGAAGGTCACAAACCTCAACCTGCGTATGCATATATCTATTGGGAACACTGATGAGAGCAGTCGCCACACCGCCGCGCGAAAGCTGAATGACAGCCGTATCCGTACCGCCGGATGCGCGATAGCCCGAGCTTTCCTGATATTTGACTTTGTACTTTTTAGCGGCAGCACGCAGTTTTTTTCCGAGAACCGGATTGTTATCGGCATTTCTGGCAAGCACGGGGCCTTTGCCGAGAGAGGTTTCACCTACAATCTTTTTCTCTACAGAAGGAGTATCGGAAGCAAAACCGACATCGATAGCAAAGGCGATATCCGGATTAATGCCGTATGCGCTTGCGGTTGCGCCTCTGAGTCCAAGCTCTTCCTGAACGGTGCCGACACCGTAAACAGCGACGTTCAATTTTCTGGAACTGAGCGCCTTGAGAGTTTCTGCGACAACAAAGGCACCGATCTTGTCATCCATGCCCTTTGACTTAATCTTATTCTTACCAAGACGTTCATAATTAGGACGGTAAGCAACAGCATCGCCTATTCTGACAAGTTTTTCAACTTCTTTGCGGCTTTCTGCGCCAATGTCGATCCAGAGATCTGAAAGCTCCATTGCCTTTTCTCTGTCAGAGGGCTTTTGAAGGTGTATCGGTTTTTTACCGATAATGCCGGGAATCTTTCCTTTTTCGCCGAGAATAAAGACATCGGTGCCGGGAACAGTAATGCGGTCGATGCCGCCGACTTCGCGAAAATAGATCAGACCTTCTTCAGAAATATGAGTAACCTGAAAACCGATTTCGTCATAATGTCCGGCAAGCATGACTTTAAGTTTTGCTTCCGGATTCAAAACGCCGATGGTATTGCCAACTACGTCCGTATAAGTTTTATGGGAAAAAGTGGAAATGTACTTGCGGAAAACAGCGGCTGTTTCGATCTCGAAGCCCGAGGGACCGCATGAGGAGAGAAGCTCTTCGAGAAATTTAAGACTGTCTGACTTCAACATTATTAACTCCGTAACTTGATTTTACGCATTTAGGGCTGTACTGTTATAAGCTTACAAACTGAGTTCCAGCCGCCGGGAGAATAATATGACATTTGATGAGCTTAAAGTCCATAGCCAGGAATCGCAAAACCGCATAAATCATCTTGAAAAATTTCTCAAAATTGAGGAACGCAAACAGGAGCTCAGCGATATTGAGTCTCAAATGACACAACCTGATTTCTGGGACAACAAGGAAAAAGCTCAGAATACAATGGCTCGTCTAAGTTCCTGCAAGAATCTGCTTGAGCCTTTCAATAAAGTGAAAAAAGCAGTGGATGACTTCGTTGCACTGGCGGAATTGA
>JAKJHH010000017.1 GCA_022703965.1 Verrucomicrobiota bacterium | reverse complement strand
GGCGGGAGTCGCGTCGACATCGTTGAGGTTCGCCGCCCAGCTTACTTCTAGGGAGATCGTCGAGCCGTTGTCGAGTTTGATGAGAGCTGTTGCAAGGTCTTCGACATCATAGAATCCGTTCCAATCAGGCGTTCCCCAGGTGCCGAGTCCCTGACGGCGCGGGCCGAATTCCGCGAAAGTCGAGCCGAATACAGATACCGGCTTGGCTCCTGAACCTGCAAGGTACATTGTGAGGTCGAGCATGTGGACGCCGATGTCAATGAGGGGGCCGCCTCCTGATTCAGTGAATCTTGTGAACCAGCTTCCCCAGCCCGGAATTCCGCACTGACGCAGCCACTGCGCTTTTGCGTAATAGACCTTGCCGAGTTCTCCGTCGCCTACAAGCTTTTTGACCTGAGAGGCCGCCGGTGTCCAGCGCATCTGATGGGGAACCATCGAAACGGTTCCGGCCTTTTCAGCGGCCTGAACGATCTTGCGTGCGTCTGCGCCCGAGAGAGCCAGAGGCTTTTCAACGATTACATGCTTGCCGGCCTTGAACGCCTTGACCGCAAGATCCGCGTGAGTCTTGTTCGGCGAGGCAATGACAACGGCATCGACTTCCTTGCATTTGAAAAGCTTGTCGGGGTCGTCGAAGATGTACTTTGCGTTGAATTTTTCCTTGGCTTCGATTGCGAGCTTTTCAAAAGGATCGTAGACTGCTACGAGCTCGGCATCCGGGCCTGCGCTTGTGATGTTGGACATGTGGACTTTACCGATAAAACCGCAGCCTAATACTCCGAATCTGACTTTGTCCATAACAAAAAATCTCCTGGATTGTTTTTGATATCTTCCATTTCTATTCAATCAAAAATAAAATGGAAAGCATTTTTTAAAGGGTGGAGGCAAGGCGCATCCACCCGTCTTTGTACTACTATCCGTAAACTTCTTATTTTTTTCAACAAGATTTTTCCATTTTTGAGGGACATTTGACGGGTAGTGCCGTCAGTCCCTTGACGGCTTCTTCTCCCCTTGCTTCCTGCATTAATGTCTAAGGATTCGACGGCAAGGGACTGCCGTCGCTACCCATGTTCAGCTTCTTCCCGTGCTCTGAGGGAAGCTGGAGCTCACTAGTTTGGTGAGGGACGACAGACCTTCTTCAGTCAATGTCCATGAATTGCTTCATCTGAGCTACGCACTTCTTGAGAGCAGGAACCGGATCAGCCGGATCGCCTTCGTACTCAAGAACGCCGATTCCATTATAGCCCACCTTTTCAAGTGTTGCAAGGAAGTCCTTGAGATTCAGAATTCCTGTGCCGACAGGAACGTCGTTATGTGTTCTGTCCGGATTGTAGGTGAAGTCCTTGAAGTGGATGTTTACGAGGCGAGACGCGAATTCTTCGACAAGTTTCTGCGGGGACTGCTTGGCGTCGATAGCCCAGGCTGTGTCGAGTGTGAGTCCTACTCTGGGGCTGGATTTGCTGAAAACCCACGCGAGGGCTTCAGCCTGACCGAGCCAGTGGTAGCCGCCGTGATTGTGAATTCCGAGCTTCATATTGTATTCTTCAGCAAGAGCTTCCGCGCTCTTGAGTTCCTTGTCGATTGTGGCGAGCGAGAAGTTTACGCTCATAACCTTGGAACCTGCTGCCTTGGCGAATTCAAAAAGAAGACGGTCAGCCGCAATGTCTCCGCTGATTTTATTAACGCCCGTCGATATGATTTCGACTCCGGCATTCTTGTAGGCAGCTATTGCCGGGGCATGAAGTTCCACCTTAGCAAAGTCCGGATGCAGACGGCAGAGCTCTATTCTCTTGAGTCCTATTTCCTTGACCATTTCCGCAACTTTAGCGTTTTCGGATGTGTTTCTGAAACAGTAACTCTGAACCCCTAATCTGATTTTCATTTATATCTCCTGTTTTGGATTGTATTTACAAAAAGAACGTTTAATTATATTCTATCAGATCAAATTATCTATTGCTATTGACAAAATGTAAGATTCTTTTACCATAAGGATTCACTATTCATGAGTGATGTACAACTTGTGCGCGTTGGATACTTCATCGCAACAGACGGAATAATCCCTAAGCCTTCGCCGACTCCCGAAGCACATGAAAGAGTTGAAATCATCACGGGCGGTTCTGTCTTCTTCGACAATGGAGACGGAGGCCGTTATTACGGAAACGGGACGATTTTCAGACATCGCGAAGGAGAATATACTATTTCAGTTTTTGAGCCTGGCAGTCCTTATCAGTGTCTTGTTCTGCTCTTTAAACTTAATGAGATGAAACCGTGTCCTCGTTTGAGCTTCTGGACACGTCTTGAGACACTTCCAGCCTTCGTCAAGGATGCCAGACGCGCCTTTGTGCAGGATGACTGTGATCTGTCGATTCTCGGCGATTACTGTTATTCAACCCTTGAGTGGTACGCATGGCAGAAAGGCAGGAGTCCTTCAAAAGAAGAGCTTCCACACAATATTTATAGAAGTATTGAGCATATAAAAAGGAATCTGACGGACAGGCTTGATGTGGAAACTCTTGCTGACTTATGCGGTCTAAGCCGTCCTTATTTCCAGAATCTTTTCATGAAACATATGCATATGACTCCGCATACATTTATCATGAAACAACGTCTTCAGAAAGCAGGAGACCTTTTGACTGCAAGCAATATGCCTGTAAAAGAAATCGCCGAAGCCTGCGGCTTTGAACATCTGGAAAGCTTCTACAGGGCTTTCAAAAAGTACAACAATGAAAGCCCCGGCGCTTACCGTCAAAAATACCTCCCCAGCAACTGGGCATGAATTATTTTGCGGGACTTAGGCTCAGACTGCGTCTATGAAAAGCTTTCTGTTTCATACCCCATGGCAGCTTTGCTTTAGGACAAGAGAAATTCTAAGGAAAACCTGAGAGCTTCGCGGCTCATGGAAGCAATATCAGATCCCGGAATTCATGCGGGTTGTTGAAGGGTTCGCCGCCTTTGGGGGCAAGAGTCAGTCCTGTTTTGCGTCCCTTGCCGTCGTTGTCGTTGATAATCAGTGAAAACCCGAAGGAATTGCCATTTCGGAATTCAATGGACGGCAGACTTGTCTTGGGCAGGAAGATATCATAGAACAAGTCACCGGAATCGAGCCTGCTGATATTTAGTTTGACCTCATTGTCAAGGCCGGTCGTTTGATTGTTTTCTCCTATATAGCGTCCTTGAGGAGCTTTATCGAGATATGCCGCAGGATTTTTACCGCCGACCAGAGCGATCTGATAACTCAGATCATCGGCCTGATGCGTTCCGCGCCGGGCGTTATCCGGAGTGGCATCTTTGTTCATGTCAAAATACAACTGTATGGAGTCATTCTGCCAACTGCCTATGGGGCTTTCAGGGAAGACAAAGGCATTATCCTTGACAATTATTGCGATTCCGAAGCCGTCCTTGTTCCATCCACATGCGATCCGCGCAGAAAGGTCTTCCGGGTTCCGCCAGCGTTCTTCCAGATGATAGTTCATTGACAGATGATCCTCGGCCAGCTGTATCCATTGAGCGTTGTTCCAGTTGTTGATATTGCCTTTGCCGCGAATCTCAGGCAGATGAGTTGCAAACAGCACAGAAAGTTTCGCACTGCGGGTGAACTGTTCGCTGTCAGTGTGAATGGCAAATTCAAAGGTATATGGAACGAGTTGTTTAAATTTAGAATCTTTGAGTTCCAGTTCCAATCTGGCTGTCTGCCCTGGCGCAATATTTGTAAATTTCGCTTCCAGATTTTTGAATTGCCAGCCGACTGGGAACTTAAGCAGTTTGACCGTTCCTGATGCAGTATTGTTCAGTCGATTTGATATGATCAGCGACAGGGCGTTTTCGGAAGCCATGAACACGCTTATGTCGAAAGGATCGCCAAATCCCAGGAATTTTGCGGAGGCGAGCAAATTTTCTACCTGTTTTGCGCTTATTCCGGAGGGAAAACGCAAATATACCGGAGTATTGCTCACTGGTATTTTATCGCCGGTCAGTAGGTTTCCCATCATGTCAAAGGCTTTTACTCCTTTGATTGCGGCCATCTGTCCCGTTGCCTCATCACTTACTGCATGCAAGGTGACGAGCACCCCACCTTTTGCATTGGGAAAGATAAAGGATTTCAATGCAGAACCGAGTTCCAGAGGATGTCCGGTTCCGGCGTTGCCAAGAAATTCGATTGTTGCGTTGATTGCGCCAAATGCGTCGAATGGCAAAAGATCGCTGCCGATACCGTCAATGACGGTTGAAGTGAACGCGAACATTGCCACTCTGGAGTCAGCCGCGGCGTGATGTATGAGATTGCTGACCATAACTGCCGCGGCATCAAGTTCGCGATCGCGGAAATAGTGCCTGTAATATTCTTCTTCGTGCTGTCTCTGCCATGGAATTCGTGGAGAAAAGTACTGTTCCGTATTCCATATTTTTACATTCTGCCTGCCGTAGCGTTCGAGCAGAGTCTTAAAGGTCATAATGCGGCCGTAGGTGTCGTTATTATCCGGGGAATCACAATAGCCGTGAAATGTGAAGACATCAAAGCTCCTGGCTGCTCCGGCTTTCATAAAATCTTCAGACCAGGCCAGCTCTTTTCCAGCGCATGGACCGGCGACCAGAATAGAAGGATCGATCTTTTTAATAAGCGGATAAGCCATGCGATATAATGCTGCGGTTTTTTCCGGGGGCATTGTCTGTTTTCCCTGTTCAGGACCGTTTTTGACGCGCCACAGATGAGGCTCATTAAGCAATTCCCACCCGTCGACAATGCTTTTGTAGTTTCTGACGGTCTGGTCTACGTATTCAAGATATTTTTCCATTACCGCAGAGGGAATTTCTCCTTGCGCGGCAAGCAGCTCGGTAACCCATGGATGTTTTTCAGCGTCAGGCAATCCCATGACCATAATATTTTTCACTGCCGAATTCCAGTTCCAGTGCGCGAACAGCTCCTTGTGATTTTGTATGACGGCAGGATTTTTAAGCATTTCAGGCTGAATTGTGAAAAAGCATCGGTTAAAATCATTTATAGGTACATAAGTTTTCAGAATCGGCATGAAATTGTCTATGTAAGGTTCAGAGAATATCATCATCTCATGATGTCCCGCCACGGGGTTATGAGGCAGTTCCATGTTGCTGAGATCGCGACATACAGCATAACGTCCTTCGCCCTGTCCCAGAATCTTGCCTTTGTCGTCAAATGCCGTGAGGAGGACATGAAAAACACCGCGTCTCTTATTTTGCTGAATATCAAAAGGAAGTTCTTTTATTTCTGGAACGGCATCAAATTTAAATTCACAGGAATTGACTTCATTGCCCCATGCATCCCGTACTGATGCCGCAACTTTAATCAATCCAGTAAGACCGGCGGCGCAGATGACTTTAATATTCATTGCGGATTTCTGTTCGCCAAGAGTGAAAATATTATTGGCATAGCCGTTTTCCGGCGTCAGGCCAAGCTGAACTGGCTGGAGGGAGAAATCCCCGGCTTCTCCGGCTTCGATCTGCACCTTATCGATCAATACTGGATTATCGCGGGGGTCGAGGCGCATATACGCTACGCCGCGTCGGGAAACCCCATCCCAGACGAAGGAGAAGGAATAACGTTTCCATTCATCACTTAGATTGAAAGTTTGAGATTTATTGCGCCATTTTGAATCGATCATAAGCAGGGTGCATTTGGCGTTCTTGCCCGACTCGGCATTTTTCATCCATGCTGATACCGTGTATTTTTTGCCGCTTTCAACCGGAAATGTTCTGCTGGTCAAAGACATGGGCTCAAGAAGTCTTGCCGCGTTGCTTTTACCGTTCGATATTAGTGTTGGTTCTGGACGACTGATGGAGTTAGTCATGTTTGAGGCGGTGTGCCAATATTGATTCCATCCCCAAAATCCCAAGTCAAAGGCAGGGTTCGGGACAATGTTACCAGTGAGATTTACCTGAGCTTGTTTTTCTATGGGGACAATTCGCAAATCCACTTTTCCTACCAAAGCCTGACTGCCTGGTGAAATATCCATACGACACCAGAAGAAAGGAGTTTTCTCTATTTTATCAGGAATGGGGCGGCGAACAGTGTACTGCCGCCAGTTGGAATCCAAGTAGAAACGCTGACTGACGCTCCATTTGTAGGAATCGCCAAGCATGAATACGGTCATCAGAGCTGGACTGTCGACGGCTGATTTAGCCCATACACTGAACTCCAGTTCACCTTTATCCGGAAATGGAAATTGAATTGAAGATAGGCATGAATGTTTATCTCCTGCGGCGGAAAGCTTCAGAACTTGATTAGAGCCTCCGTAGCCTTGATTGGAGCTCATCCCGTTGCTTTCAGGGCTCATGTTATGATAGTGCGTCCAGCCAGAAGGTAGACATCCCTCTTCGCCATGTAAGCTGCCATCATTGCCGAACCAGTTTTCACCAGGGGCAAATGCCAGAGGGGTGATTATCGGATCTTTGACTTGCAATAACTGCATATTACCCATCTCTGCATTTCTATTAAATATCAATATTGGGGCATTCTTGCGTTCCATTTTGAAGACAATGTCAAGATTGCTCCATGCTTCTGAAATGGAAAAATTCTGCCATAGGCTTATGTTTCCCCCAACCTGATCAGAGTATACCAGATTGGCAGAGAACTGAGCTTCCCAGTCGCCGCGGGCGCGATAGGGCAGTCTAAGGCGATATAGACCAGGATCAAGTTCAGAAGTCATTGAGACCTGTCCATAGAGTTTGTTTTTGCGAACTTGGATATCCATGATTCCGGGATTGTCGGAGCCGGGAGTGAAGTTATTGTCGTACTTGAACTGTGGCGTTGCGGCGCAGAGTGCCGTGGCAAGCAACAAGCTCAGAATACAGAGAAAGGTCTTTGCTGAATTGCAGTTGTAAGTCATGTTAGTCTTGCTTTCCTTTGTCGCGGTTATTGCTAATTATACGAAATAATCATGGGGCTGATTGCGTATTCGTTAAGAAAATTAGTCTGAGCAAAGTTCGGTCTGAAACTAAAGGTTCTGGCACTGCCATCGGCGTAAATTAAATTCGACCGGTAATCTCCATGATTTTTCCAGCCAAACCCCCCAATCCTGAAGTGATAACGGTTAAATTGTACGTTGTTTCCATCGCCGCACGCAGCCAGGGCAATCTCACTGGGACGTTTGATTATATGCAGCTTCAAAGCTCCGGCATGCGGAAATCCGATATCCGCCGCAAGTATCTCTGCGGATGCCGAGTATCCTGGTCTGCATTGACTCAGTGTTTCCGGGCGCAATGCAGGACAGAAAGTCGTCTGATGATATTTGAAATACCAGTTTTGCGGAGCTTTATCATAGCCTAAATAGGTTCCCAGTTGTTCGTAACTTAGCCATTTCCAACTAAAGTTCAGCGGATCAAGCATATAGCCATCCCAATCATTGGCATACATCATAAAAGCGCTGCCTATCTGCTTTTCATTACTTATGCAATTGATGGTTTTTGCCCGTTCCCGCGCTTTGCCTAATGTGGGCAGGAGCATGCTGGCCAGAATAGCGATGATCGCTATCACCACAAGGAGTTCGATGAGCGTAAAACGCCTGGAATGGATGTTCATGATACTGCTTTCCTTGTTTTGTCAATGCTTTCTTTTATTCTCTGTTTTGCGGCGCTGCCGATTGTCAGCTCCGTGGGCAGTTTTATAATCTGGCGGAAATCTGTTTTTTCACGAATCTCCTTGACGAGCATTTCGGCGGCCAGCAGCGATGCCCTGGAGTGGGAGTAGTCGATGGTGGTGATCTGGCTTGAGGAGCCGTGGCGGGTCTGCATTGAGTCGAGCGAATCATAACAGATCATGTCGAAGTCCACGCCGATTTTCATGTGGCGGTCTCCCAGTGCGTTGTAAATTGGGATTGCCAGAGTGGCACTGGTGCAGCAGACTAAAGTTCCCGGAGACATTGCTGCAATTTTAAGTCCGCTGTTGTAGGCTTCTCCGAGTGGGGATTCAAGATCTGTGATTTCCGTTCTTGTCATATCGGTTTCCAGCGCGCAGGCGGTGAAGGCATCGCGTCTTGCAAGATGATTTGGACAGTTATTGTAAACCACCACAATTCGCGTGAAGTCATGGACGCGGAGCTGGGCGAACGCCTTGCGCATTGCAGAAAGATGCTCGGGAATCACTTGGCTCATTGGCAGTGAGGATTCAAATTCTCCCATGAATATTACCGTGGGGATCGACAGTCTGGGGGGCTCTTTGCATTGATTAATATCCACGTCCAGAGCGGAGATCAGCAAGCCGTCCAGATCTCCGATGTATTCTTGAAGTTCCGCATTTCTGTGAATAACTATTCCGGGGATGTGGCGGATGTTGCAGTTATTAGCAGTCAGATAGTCAGCCGCGGTCAGGGTCGAATAGCGCAACCTCTGGGTGTATTCCGTTGTAGCCGGACGTTCCCACAGGGCGGATATGGCGCAGCCAATGTTCAGACGCCGTTCAACTATCGAGACATCGCGGACATAAGTGCCTCCGCCCTGTATCGGATGAAGCAGATTTTCGTCGACAAGCAACTTGATCGCGTTGCGGACGGTTTTGATTGAGACATTATAAGTTCTGGCGAGTTTCCTGCATGACATGATCGCTGCTCCGGGTTTGCATTTTCCGGAATTTATCCAGCCGCGTATCTTGTCGGCCACTTCAATATATTGGACTTTTCGTTTCAGGTTTATCATTTTCCGAGCTTCTTTACTGTGCTCTTAAACTTGTATCTGCTCTAGTTCTAATTATAACTTGCAGGGCGATGAGGAACAAGAGTTTTTTGCGAATATTGAAGTCAATAGGCGGATTTTAAGCTCAAAAAATCTTTAAATACTGTTTTTATACTGTATTCTAAGTGTGCCTTTGCTTGTCTGTCGGAACTGTCGTAAGCAGTATGTCCGCGGCGAGTTCCTTTCTTACATTGACAACAAAGACTTTGCAGGAATTTATAATGAAGGGATCCTCTTAAAATTGTAGATCTTGGAATAAAAGTCTGTCTTGCGGCAAGTGTCACGACCTTGTGTGCCATTGCTTGGCTTTGTTAAGCAGTGACTTGCAGAGTCATGGTTTTGAGCCGCAAAGAAAGGAATTTTTCTCAAGCCAATTTTAAGTGGCTTCCTGAATTTTCCAGTTGTAAGACTCAGAGGCAATCTTTTCGATGCGAGTCGCAGTGTCCCACCCCTCATTGTTTTTCAGGAACTGCGTTTACTTTTCCAACTTTTTGAGATACTCTTTATCAAGAGGGGAGTGTTTTTTCTGGATAATATTAATCCTGCATGTCTACGATTGGGTCTTTGCGGTCGCTGCTCTGTTTCATGAGAGTGCTGCTTTTTCCCTGAATCTTCAGGCTGCGGAATTCATATTTGCCTTCGGCCTCTTCCTTTTCAGCGGCGCTCAGGCTTTCGCGGCTGATGAAAAGAGAGTTCTTTTTCTGGGATTCGGTCAGGAGGGCTGGGGCTTTTCCGCTCAGACTGTTGACCGCACTGACAAGAAGCTGGGCGTTGTCCGCAAGTTCGATATTAAGGGGCTTGAGGAAATATGAGTCGGCAATCGCGATGACTCGGCCTTGGCCGTATTTTGTTTCAGCCATCAGGACTTCGCCTGTCAGATTTGTGCCTGCCGGAGCAGTCATGAGAATTTTGAATTTCGACTTGTCTTTTATCGGCAGATATCCGGCGTAAGAACTCATGAATGTTTTGACTCCGTAGAGAGCCGGATCATCGCTTTGAACAGGACAGGAAATCTGAAGGAAGTCGAAACCTGCTTCGGGGCTGTTTGTCCAGAGATAGTTGAAGCCGATATCCGTGCTGAAACCGAATGTATTCCAGAGTTTTGAGGCAGCCTTCAGCATGGTGTGATAATTTGCAGCGCCTCTGCCGAAGAGCATGAGAGAACCGCCGTCTTCCACGAACTTTCTGATAATTTCAGTTTGAGTATCATTAAGCTTGGTATTCGGACATGTCCAGAGCAGGGTTTTCACACCTTCGAGGGACTGGCCGGGGGAATATTTTACGAGCTCGTATCCGGCGCTTTCAAGAAGTTTTTCCGTTGTCGGAATGTATGAATTGGGCAGAGGATTGCTTGTAAGCTCATCGATTTCAGGAGTGATTGCAATTTTCAATCCTCCCGATGACTTTTCATCGGGCCAGAGCGAGGCAAGCATCTGATAACGGGCAGGGGAGATGCCTTTTATCTTCAGGGGCGGATTTTTTACATCCTCAACAAGCAATACCAGAGGATCAAGGTTGCGGAGGGGCAGCTTTATGCCTTTTCTGAGATCGCTGCCTTTCCATGTTTTACTCCCCTCTCCGTTTGCTATAAGTTCATTACTGATGATTTTGCGAATGCTGTATTCACCATCCGGAATACTGTTGAACTTGACGATGTATGAACCGTCGATGCCCCAATTGATGGCGGCAAGCACGTGTTTCTGTTTATCGCTGAAAAGACGTGTTTCAACAAAATCCGGAATACTGCCGTTCTCGCTACGGACACTTGTGCAGGTCGGGATTTTGTATTCATCCATGATTGACGAGTAAAGTTTTTTCAGTTCATCGTAGGGGAGCTGTGCCGCAAGGCTGTATACGCTTCCCTTGCCGTAGCTGCCTTTAACGACAGCCGCTTTACCGTTTGTAAATGATGAGAGTATTTTCGAGTCCGCTTTAGCGGAGAACTCCATATAGCTGATTTCGTCCAGTCTTCTTGGACTCAATTCGCTATCACCGAGAGAAACTGGACTTGTTTCTTTTCTGACGAGAGATACAGGCTGGAATTCAAAGGCATCAGACATAATAGAGTGAGTTTCGTCATTGACGCTCATCGAATCCATTTCGGAAAGCAGAATGCCCCCATTTTTCACATATGCGTTAAGAGTCTTGAGCGCTTCCGCTGATATTCTGATATTCTGAGCGCAGATGATCATTTTGTAGGATGAGGCCATTCCTGCCGCGATATCCTGATTGCTTATGAGGTCAAAATCTGCGCTGTTGGAAAGCAGTGCAGAATAGTGATCCATTAGTGCTTTTGTCAGAGGCGCTTTGAGGTATTCATGATAGGAGTCGTGATAAAAGGAGCGGAAGGTCTCGAAGGGATAGACAAGTGCAATGTTGGACTTCATTTTTGAGCGCGGCATGACAATTGAGGCGACACTGCTGATCTCCTGTTTTGTCTGAGGCACGATCTTTATTCCGTCCTGGAATCCTGTAGAGGTGTAGCATATCATGTCACCTGACATTCCGTGCATGAGCTGAGACCAGATGTGAGTTCTGATGTATGAAGGCTTAACGGTGGTATTGCGCACAGATGGTCTGTCGGTGACTGAGACATAGCCTCGGATTCCTCCGTAGAACATTTCATCTTTAAAGTACTTGTTCGTGATTTTTGCGGCGAGCACGTTTTCCTTCTTGATGTAGCTGGTGATATCGAGGCAGAATTTCTCGTTCCAGAGTTTTGTTGTGTGAATGAGTTGTCCGTTGATGTAGATTTCGGCATTGTCACAGAAGTCCTTGCCGTTGAGATAATACTTTTCAGCCTTCTTCGAGGGAGTGAATGTTTTTCTGTAAATTCCTGTCGAGCATTTTGCAAAGCCCTGACGTCCCCACATTTCAGGAACTTTGACGGATGTCCATGAGGAGTCGTCAAAGGACGGACTCATCCAGTTTTCGGGACTTGCCTGAGTCGCGTCGAAAAACTTCCAGCCTGTCTGCATGGAGCCGATGTCGCTCTTGACAAGGCGCTCTTCCGACATGACGGAGTTGTTCACGTGCAGCGGGGATTCTCCGTTCAGCGCCGGTTTTCCTTTGCATGCGCCGCGGACAACATCGCAAGTCATCCCGAGAGTCAGCATGCTTTTGATCTGAGTCTGATCGTTCTCCTGTTCCTGAGGCGAAATTCCAAGTCCGGCCTCGTGAGTGTAGAAGTCCACTGCTGCGGCAAGTTTTGCAGGGTTGACTCCGATATTCACGTAATCCCATGCGAGATTGGAGTGAGACTGTACCGTATTCAAGATTCCGGGACGAGGATCATGAGCCCGCATAGATTTCATCATGTCCTTCATGACCGTGCCGAACTGCTCTTCCTGAGTCTTGATCCAGTCGACCCAGAGATTGTTGTAGATGCGGGCTTGACGTTTTTCCAGCTCAACAGCTGCGCTGCCGCCCAGTCCGGCATCTGTCGCGATGCTGATTTTTCCAGGCGGCTGAACTTCGTCAAAACTCTTGAATTCGGTTCCCCATGCGGCGTTGGCAACTTTGATGTCCTTATACTTCGCCTTCATGCGGACACGGAAATCTTTTATAGCGCTTTCCTTGTTGTTTGAATACATGACTTCATTAAAGAGTTCGTAGCAGAAAACCGGATACTTTCTGGTGTACTGCATCCATGATTTGAACATTGTGTCATAGAGTTTCTGTCCCTCAGGAACAAGCGGATCATAGCAGACAAAGTGTCCGGCATCTATGAGGTCGGGAAGCTCCTTTTTGAGGGCGCAGTATTTTGCCTCAGCCTTGTGTTCCTGCCAGAAAAGGAGTCCATTCGAGACTGCTCTGTAAATCCAGGCTTCGTACCATGGAGCCGGAGCTTTGGAAACGATGATTTTTCCATCCTTTACCACGGGGCCGTACTGGATGTAAATTTCGGTGGCGTTGTATGGGTAAAAGTCCATCTTGAGCAGACGCATCAGCCAAGGATGACATTCGTTGTCGATCTGCCATCCTCCGATGAGGAATTCAGGCTGTCCGTTACGATAGAAAGATCCGTCTTTGATTGTTACGTTATGACTGCTTTCAGGAAGTTCGGTAAAGGAGGCGCGCGGCGGAGCATTGTCCATCACGACGTCTTCAATGATAAGCGTTCTTTTATTTTCCTGTTTTTCCGGCGCTTTAGCACCATCGGTCAGAATGAATTCCATCATTGCGATGTTGAATACTGCGTTCCCTCTTTTTCCGTCAGCATAAAACTTGAAAGTTCTGAGCTTGGATGGCTCAAGCTTGCCTTCTTTGATTGTCGCATTGCCGTAGGGCCAGAGTTTGAAGGACGAAAAAGGAAGTACGCTCACTGTCCATTTCTCAGGCACGACAAGGTCGGTATAGTAAATTTCACCTGATTCTTCGACAAGGTGAATGGTCAGTTTGTGTCCGCTGTTGCCATCCGCCGATTTGAGCGCAAGACTGATGCCTGAGCAGGACTCCGAAGCAGCCAGAGCCCGCTGTATTACGCCGGAGCCGCTTTTCATATCAATCAGCATTGAAGGTTTTTCATTGAACTTATTGTTTTCATCCTTGCTGAAAGAAAAACTTTTGTCTCCGGGCTGCCAGACAGACCATCCTGAGGGTGCTTTTGAAAAGTCGTCAATCAGAGATTTATTCTGAGCTGCAAGCTGAACTGAAGCAAGCAGGCAGAAAGAGAGCGCGGTTAAGAGTTTTCTCATGCTCGTATCCTTGTTTTATATGGAGAAAGATTAATTATTTCAGTAAGACCATTCGTAAGGGAGATATCCGCGTTGCATGGTGGCTGTGACGTGGAAATCGGCCCAGAGGACATTGACTTGTCCGTTGTGTTTTGCGTTGGCGGCGGCACCGAGTTTAAGCGGCCAGAAATTATTATTGTCCTGTCCGCTTGCCCAGCTCCAGTAGACAATGTTGCATCCATCGTTTGTTCCTGAATCTATTTCAGTCCATAGCAGGTTGGAGGTTGGTTTTCGGAATTGAGTGACTTTCAGAATGCTGTTAGCCATAAACTGATTATATCCGTAATTGCTGGCGACACGCATTGTATTGCTCAACGGACAAAGGAAGACTTTTGCTTTTGCCTGATAATAACTGCCGTCGGTAAGAGGCGGCTGGAGATTGAGATAAGGAAGCATGTTGTACTGGAACCAGCGTCCCTGATTGACGGTTGCTTCGCCGCTGATACCGTGGTTGTACGGATAAACATATCCCTGATTGTCGTCGAAGTACATCGAAGCGCAGACTCCAATCTGTTTGAGGTTGGACTTGCATGATGTCAGTTTTGCCATGCCGCGAGCCGAAGCCAGTGCAGGAAGCAGCATTGAAGCAAGAATCGCGATGATCGCAATGACAACCAGAAGCTCAATAAGTGTAAATCTGTTTTTCATAACGCCTCTCTCATATTTTTCTGCATGAATTTCCGGCTATGAAGCGTGTTTTGAGCACAAGAGGTTCTTCGCCGGTATTTCTGTTTTTGATTCTTCTGTAAGCTTCAGCTGCAAGGGTCGGCACTGACTGTTTTATTTTTGTGATGGCAATTCCGGCGACATCATCGATCCAGTCATAATCGCAGTAAGAGATTACCGATATGTCTTCAGGTATTCTGAGCGAGGCGGAGCGCAAGGTCTTTATGGCTCCGACGGTGGAACGGTCTCCGCTGGCGATAAGAGCTGTGAATTTGCGTCCGGAAGTGATGAGTTCCCTCATGAGAATTTCAGCTTCCGCCGTGGAGTATTCGTGAAGATTCAGGATGGGGCCTGAGCAGGAGAAATCCGAGCAAGCCTTTCTGAAAGCGTCGAAGCGGACGAATATATAAGGTCTTTCGTTATTTATTTCCATCAGAGCTATTTCACGATGTCCAAGCTCCGCAAGATGCTTGACCGCATTATATATCGCGTCGTAGTGATCTGTTTCGACGAAAGGGATTTTACAGCCCGGGAACGGAGTTCCGATGGACACCGTGTTCAATGCTTCTTCCTGTATGAATTTTCCGTCGTCTGCATTGGGGGTGTATCCGGCGAATATGAAGGAAGCTCCCGGTTTGATATCCTCGGAGCCCTTGAAGTATTCAAAGAACTGGCGTCCTTTCGGTATTGTCATGAGCTTTATGGAATCTGATGCGCCGACGCCTGCCTTATGTGTTCCGAAAAGCACGTCGCTTATAAAAGGGTCGCGTTCCAGAAGTCCGTGCATGTCATAGCAGAGCAGATTGACGAGTTCGGACTTCTCGTTCTGTTCTTTTACAAAAGTGCCTTTACCCTGTATTCTTTGAAGATATCCTGACTCCACGAGTTGTGAAACAGCTTCCCTCACGGTTGCGTGACTGACCTCATAGGATTCCGCAAGAATTCGTTCGGACGGAATTGCCTTACCGTCTGCGTACTTGCCTGATACTATCTGTTTAAGTATCCTGTTGCGTATTTGGGAGGTCTTTGAAAGTAAAGGCTTTGTATTCATGTTGCTCTTATGGTTATCAGATGACTTTTGAATCTATTTTATGATGTTTTATATAAAAAGGCAATAGTTAGAAACAATTTTCTTAAAACTTTCTAAAAACAGAATGTAACGCATGATTCCATTTTCAATAAGCAAATTTTCAAACACGAACGACCTAGCGCGACATGAGCGCAACCAAAGAGAAGCATAAGCACAAAAACCACAGCGTGGTTTCCTTCTAGGAATGACGCATTACAAACTGCTTTGAGAATTTCCTTATCACAGAGACTTCTCTCAAAGCAGTGTTAGTCAGTCGGATTTATGCACTCCGGATTTTTCAGTTCTGCGAGAGTGGATTCCGCTTGCTGTCAGCCATGCAGCAGAATTCTTTGATGACTCTGATTTCCTTTGGATCATAAGGTCTTAGATTGGGACGGAAGAGATCGTGCTGCCATTTTGTAAAATCATAGCCTTCGCCCTCACCAATGGCTTCCTGCTTCCATATGCCTTCCCACGGCTCATATGTCTGATATGCTCCTGCCACAAAGCCCCAGTTGTAACAACCTATCTTTTCCAGAAAAAAGAGAGGAAACATTTCCTGCACGCTGCTATGCTGGATTCTGTGAAGCCATTCAGTATTGAGCATGGGACGTCCATGTTTCTTGAGCTCCGCAATAACCTTTATCATAGTACAATAATCACAATAACAGTGAAACGTGATGATATCAGAGTTTGCAACCGCTACTTTTTCCGCATGGCAGCCTCCATTGAAATAGTTTGACCATATCCCGCTTGTCAGCGGCTGCACAGGATTCAATTTTCTAGCGATATCAAACATTTTTTGTATGTGAGGAACAGAAACTTCACCTCTGTTTCCATTTCCAGCCTCATTGAACAAATCCCATATGATCACGCGCGGATCATTTCTATATTTGCTTATAATTTCCCGAATCATTTCAAAGAACTGTTCCGATTTCACCGGATCGTCAAGAATCGTATAACCGACAGCATCGCGATAACCTGAATGAGGAGAGATTTTTACTCCGCCATGATATCCGACATCGACAGATTGCCTTCCCATGACCGGTTCTTTATACAGTTCTTTAGGAACCGAGCAGTCGTTTCCAAAACAGATCATAGCAGAAATGCCGTGCTTTGAGGCAGTTTGCAAATAGGTCTCAAGCCTGTCCATAAATCCGTCATGCTGCTCTTTCCATACCTCAAATTGCAATATGAGTCTGATGGAATTATAGCCGATTGAAGCCGCCAATGCCAATTCACGGTCTGCGGTTTTTATTCGTTCATTAAACCCGTATTCCTGCCATTGATCAACTCTATTGCAACAATCGCTGCTCATGAAATTGCAGCCGCGGATCCATGGCCTGGAATTATACCATTCCCAGACTTTCTCTTTACTCCACACCGATGTATTTGCAGTCATAAAAAACTCCCTTCTTTAAGTTTGTATTTATATTATATGATGATATTATCTCCTTATAAATGCATAAAATAATCAATATAATTATACAATATTATCATGGCTAATAAGATACTGTATGCGGGAGCGCATGATTCCGACACGCCACTTTCACTGACACTCGCCGGAGAAACAGACCCCGGAAGCACAATGCTGATAAAGAGGGACAGAGACTCCGATATTTTTGTTTTTCAATATATAACTGAAGGGGAAGGCATCTTTAAAATCGGCGGGCAGACTTTTCTTGTAAAGAGCGGAGATTTTCTTATTGCTCCAGCACGAATGGAGTATTCATATTTTCCATGCAGGAAGAATCCGTGGGGGAAAGTCTGGATGAACCTCAGAGGCCGCCTTCTTGATGAGCTTATCAGGCTCTACGGACTTTCCGGCAATTTTCTCTTTCCCGAGTGTACAGAAGCCGGAAAACTACTCCGCCAAACCATTGGAGAAATATGCAGTGTAGACCATGCAAATTTACAGAATTTCATTTCACTCAGAGTACTGGAAATCGTAATGCTTTTGTCTGACTTCAACGGCAGACAGTCTTCATGTGGAAGGAAAAATCAGACTCCTTTTCTACTGCGCGACTATCTCAGAACTAAGATGATGGAGACTCCGCCGTCTCTTGAGGAAATGAGTTCCAGAATGAATCTTTCCGTGCCGCAGCTTATACGGGTCTTCAAAAATGAATTTAGAGTTACCCCGTATGCCTTCCTGTTGAACGAGAAAATCAATCTTGCCGCTGAAATGCTTGTGAATTCTGAATTTTCGGTAAGAGAAATTGCTGAAACACTGAAATTTTCTAATGAATATTATTTTTCCAGAATCTTCCGGAATAAAAAAGGACTGCCTCCCGGAGAATTCCGCAAAAGCATCCGAGGGAAGGCATGAGCATTCATATTCTTCTCAGTTGATCCGGGATACGGAATTGCCTTCGATGAATTCTATGTCTATTGTTTCGATAAGCTCACCGTTGTCATTTCCTTCTATGATCTCAATAAGCTTTTCCACTGCTCGGCTGCCCAGTTCAAATGGATGCTGGTCGATTGTCATCAGCTTGCAGGTTCTTTGAATTTCATTTATGTTTCCGAAACCTGTGACGGAAATCTTTCCCGGAATATCAAGCCCCATTTCTCTTGCCGCGCTTATCATGTTGAAGGCGCTGTGATCTGTATTGCATATTATGGCAGTCAGTTCGGGATAGGCGTTCAGCATTTGTTTCAGAATTATGCCGCTGTGGTGAACACTGTTGTCGTTGTAGAAAAATGAACGCGCTTCTGCATCGGCAATGCCGTTGCTTTTCATTGCGGCAATGCAGCCTTTGGTTCTTAGATCAAGTTCATCGCCGGGATATTTTTTTGTCAGAAACGCTATATTCCGATGTCCTTTTTTTATCAGGTTTTCAACTATGAGAGCAGCTCCTTTGTATGTGTCGGACATGATTGCAGGACAATCTTTCCGTCCCGCCATGCGGCTGTCGTCGACGTATACTGTCGGGATTCCGCTCGAGATCTGTCCGTAATGAAGATTGATGATGCCGCTAAAGCGCCCTGACTCCATTTTGGATAGAGAATCGCTGATCTCATCGGCAGCAGGAGAAAAGACTGACAGGAGATAATTTTTTCTGGTCGCAGCTCTTATGGCTCCGTTGAGAATGCCCGATGAATAGCTATCGTTCAGATGTCCCATGAACGCTATGAGTCCCTCCGGATAAGGTCGCAACATGCGGACTATTGTTCCTGCACGCGTGCTTCCTGCCCGCTCAAGGTATCCATCTTTTATAAGGAGATTCACTGATTTGCTTGCTGTTATCCTGTTAACTCCAAAGCAGTTGGCAAGCTCATATTCTGAGGGGAACTTTGATCCGACAGGATAATCCCCTTTTCTCAATGCCGTCTTCAACAATTCAGTAAGTTCCTGAAGCTTTTTCATTACAGATCTCCCTTGTCTTCCTTAATTATATCACAGAAAATTAGATGAGTCAATAAAGGTTTAAAATGAACATCAGAAGATATTGGATTTATGTATAGGCAGTAATATAATTAAATATGAGATCATTAATAGATCACCTAAAAGAGGTTAAAAATGAGACAATATAAGAGAAATGCATGTGAGTTTCTAGCCGGATCTTCAGGTATCAGCGTCCACTGGACATCAAAGAGCCAACCGTTAACAGGACAGACCAAGCCTTATCCTGAGGCCGTAGAATCTTTTGATCTTAATTTCTTTATGGAACAGGTAAAAGAGACAGGAGCGCGCCATCTTATTTTTACCACAACTCATGGAGAACAGTATTTTGCCGGGCCGAATCCTGTGATGGATTACCTTCTTCCCGGACATACTTGCAAGCGGGATTTGCTCGGTGAACTTGCCGAGGCATTGAGAAAGGAAGATATTCGCCTGATTTTCTATTATAATCATTCATGTAATCCGAATGCGTCTCCGGACTGGCGTGCGGCGAGCGGTTATGATGAGGATAATCTGGATCTTTTCGCTTCAAGAATTCTGAGCGTCGTTGAGTGCATGTCCAGACGTTACGGCAAACTTGTTGACGGCTGGTGGTTCGACAGTTGTTATTCGCTCGATTCGCGCGGCCCGCATAAGACTGTCTCGACTGAAATGGGCGACTGGAGATTTCCCTGGGAAGCTCTGGCCGGAGCCGCAAGAAGTGGTAACAAGGATGCCGCCGTAACTTACAATGCCGGGGTGGATATCCCGTTTTTCTATACGGATGATCAGGACTATTATGCCGGTGAGACAAATTCGCTGAATTTTATACCCGATGGACCGTTTTTCAAAGGATTGCGTCTGCATCAGTGGACATGTCTAGATAATGCCCGCTGGGTGCATAGAGAACCTGAAACAGCGTTTCCGCCTCTCCTCTACAAGGATGATGAAGTCTTTGCATTTTCAGAACGCATTACAAGGGCAGGGGGAGCCGTAACTTTTAATCTTGATATAGACCAGAATGCAGTGATAAATCCTGTCGCCATAGAACAAATTAAAAATATGAATGCAGTTTTGAGCTCACAATAAAAAATTATAAAAAATCATGCAAAGTCTTGCAAAAGTTATTGACTCGAATTGAACCATGTGGTATAATCTTTTTAAATTCGCAAGGATCTATCATGGCTACATATCGCGGCTATCAGACGGTTGAGGAGAGCTCGGGCAAGTTCGACGAGTTCATTCTGAAGCTCCGCAAACGCGGAGACCTCTCTCTGCCTCCTGAAAGGGAGTTGGGAGAACTAATCGGATGCAGCCGTAACACTCTGCGTAAACTTTTGGAGATCAAAGAGACTCAGGGCATCATTATAAAAGGGCAGAACGGCAGGACTCTTTCGCTTGAAACCCTTACGAACAGGAAACTGCTCGGTCGCTTTTCTTTTGTCGCCGAGGGGGCATCAATGGTAGGAAACCCAGCCTGGGCAAAGCTCTGGCATCGTCTACAGCAGAAGGCGGAGGCCGCAGGCATCTGCGCCGAACTTGTTCTTGTTCCTTATGAACTGAAGAATATAGACTGGAATTCATTTGAGAACAGTCTCTCAGACGTGATAATTGTCACTACTTTGAAACGTGACGTGATAAACTTTTTGCTAGCCCTGAATGGGAAAACTCTTATTACGACAGAGGAACATTATCGCGGCAAAATAGAGAACATTATCGCTCTGGACAACTTTAAGGCAGGAGAGCTTGCTGCTCAAACTCTTGCTGCACACGGCTATAAAAAACCTGCAATGATCTGTGATCTTCTTTTCCATGACGGACAGCCTTACACTCAGTATGTCAAACGTATTGAAGGTTTTAAGAAGGGCTGCGCTGATTCGGGGCTCTATTTCGACGAGCATTCTCTTCTTATAGTGGAAGGTTCCAAAGTCAAGCTTATGGTAGGAATAGCAAAACGCGGAATGGAACTTGTGCAAAAAGGCTTTGATTCTGTTTTTCTGCATACCGACGTAGATTTAGGTTTTTTAATGGAAGGTATAGCCAGCGAAGGCGCAAAGGTTCCGGAAGATATAGGAGTTATCACGCTTAATAGCTTTGACAAGGCAGTTTCTTCTGAACCTGCGGTAAGTTCAGTAGCTCATGGAACTGAGCCTATGTCGGATAAGATTGTGGAAAAACTCAGAGAACTTTTCACCGGAGCATACCCTGAGTTCGGAGAAATACTTGTAACGCCTGGACTTCACGAAGGGAGTACGCTGAAATGAAAATATCTCGTCTGTTCACGTTGATTGAATTGCTTGTGGTCATAGGCATCATCGCTATTCTGGCATCTCTGCTTCTTCCCAGTCTCGGCAAAGCAAGAGAAATGGCGAAGTCAGGAGCCTGCAAATCAAATATGAGACAAATCGGAATTGCACTCTCTTCCTATGAAGCGGATTTCGGCGTACTCCCGGCAGCGTGGTATTACGGACCGACTTTTCAGCTTGACGGATTCAATTATTCTTATTCAGTTTGGACTGCTCAGATGATGCTTGCCGGACTTTTCCCTCCTCCACGCAAATACTGGGGGCCCGGCGCAGACAACAACAAACTATTTAAATGTGCCAGCAATGAAATTGTTACGAGCTATCCCAATTACGGTTACAATAATGTCCTTGCAAAGATGATGGGAGTGCCTGATAATTCGAATCACCAGAATTGGAGTGAGACTTTTATCAAGAGAACAATGATCTCCCGTCCGTCCGAACGTCTTATACTGGGGGAAAGCAGGGATTACGGACGCATCGAAGGTCCTGATACGACAAATGCCCCAAATGGTTTTGCCTATTATCCTCACACCGGAAAAAGAATGAACATTCTTTATGTTGACTTTCATGTCGGTGACGGACAATTCGGAAAAATGGGGAACAATTTTGCCGGTTCAAGCAATCCGCTTTTCGGTGGAATTCAGTAAACTGCTTCAAAAAATACAATTCAAATAAAATATTCACACAAGGAATTCCGCTATGAAAAAACGGCTTCTTTTTGCCGCTACATTCTGCCTCGCTTTGCAAAGTTTCGCCGCGGTAGAAATAGTGAAAGAGAATGATACCAGAGATTTCGGTATCAATATACAGAACAAGCTTTCAGATTCCGAATGGCGTTCAAAAATGATGACATATCCGGCTAAAACCGAGAGCATTGAGCGTATCTGGTCGGGACCGGATTTTTTTGAAGGTGAATATGGACGTCCATGCGTGTTTATGGAGGATTTTCTCAAGCTTTACGGATATGCTTCCGCTCCTTACAAGTTGAGTAATGGGTTCCTTGAATTTGAGACCGGGAAAAAAGGCTTTTTCTTTGGGTTTGGAGCCGAGCCGGGAAAAAATGTCCGTCCTTTCATCCGTTTCGGTTTCAACTGGGGAGGACAGCTCAAGGACAACTTCCGCATAAAAATGGAAATAGAGCAGAATCTGGATGAGACTGAGTGGGAATTCGACACCGTAAATCCCGCCGGAACTGCATTTGAGGGTAAAGTAAAAACTTTCAAGGTAAAAGGAAAAGCATTTCAAGTCTTCGAGTCTGATCTCGCTTTCGTTCGTGAAGCCTGCAATCAGTTCGATACTGGCATCAAAATCACCTGCAAAACCCCCGGCGCAATTGTCAAAGTTAAGAGCCTAAAAATAGCCCCGAGTTCCTCGGAAGTTTTCTTCAGAAAAACTTTTGAGCTTAAGGAGATCCCAATTGCAGCTCATTGCAGCTTTGGCGACACTGAACGCTTCTCGCTCTATATCAACGGCAAACTAGTTTCTTCAGGCACGGGGATTTATCCTTGCGCAATCATGAATACCGTAGATATAAAGCCTTTTCTGAAAGCTGGAAAAAATACGATAGCATTCGGCAGAGAATTTCTTTCATGGAACAAGTCGGCCTGTAAACCCTCTCTGCTTTTTGAGGCTGTTTGTGTTGGACGTGACGGTTCACTGACAAGGATACTCGGGGATGAAAGCTGGAAGTCATCCGTTAAAAAGGAAAACTCGTGGTTTGCTCCTGAATTCAATGATTCAGCTTGGGCTAAACCGGAACTTTCAGACAAAATAATGCTAAATGAAATGTTCAACGGAACTCCTGTTTTCAATGGAGTTAATCCCGAGCATATGGGAATGCTGAAAACTTTCCCTGCCGGACGTAAATATCCGGTATTCCTTGGAGGAGAAAAAGTCGAGTTCAAGGCTGAAATTCCGGCTGGTGCAAAGAATGGATCATCAATATCCCTTGACGTCTGCAAAGGCGGCACGGATGAGCTGATTGAGACGGTTTCAGGCGTTCCGCTTGCCGATTCTCAGGATTGGGCTTCATGGTCGTTTACTTCCAAAGTTTCAGATTCCGGCGCATACCGCATGATCTGGAAGCTTTCCAAAGATGGAAATATCATTGAGACAAAGCGGGAAGAATTTGTGATCGCAGGTCCTATCAAGCAGGATGAAATAGCACTTGAAGATTTCGAGAAAAACTTTGAGGCCAGACTCAAACTTATAACAAAGTTTGACTGCACAAAACCCGCTCCGTCTGAAGGTGAATTTATCGATCACTCCGGAATGTACAATGCTCCGGCTATGAACAGAGGAAAAGTCGTAAGTTCCGGAGGACTTAGCTACAGAGAAACCGGGCTTGGACGTTGGGATTATTTCGCCTACCGTCTGCATTTGCGCGAACGAGGAGTTCCTTATCTTGCTGAAATCATAGTTCCTGATGACAAAGACCGCTACATTTATTCCTGCATCACGGAAAATTATCCCGTCGGTTTCTTCAACAATGTAACTTCCGGTTCAACAGGCTGGTTTACTGCCTCGGGAACTGCCTTTACAGGTGTCCGTTATCCTCTGTCCGGAGCCACAAAGAAGCTTCGGTACATTTTTTATCCACAGAGCTTCAATTCGTCAGTTATAGTAATGAGCGGTTTCGGAGGTTTTCCCGCCGCCGCCACAGAGATTAATATATACAAGATTGAGGGCGGACTTCCGGCTCTTAAAGTTCCGGAAAGCGACAGGATGTTCGGCTCGCACAACGAGAGAATGACGACCATGCGTCTGACAACAGGCATGAGCGAAAGTCCTCTTGAGTTCGACCGCGGACTTGCCACGACTCCGCATAAGGATGCTTATTTCAACTGGTACAACACCATTGCTCGTAAAATCGCGCTCATGCGTTTTCAGGGCTACAATATGTCCATTGAAGGTATTTATATGTACCGCGAGGGCGATTCCATTTCACTCAAGCGCCATCCGCGTGTCGGCGACGGAGAAAAAATTGATCCTGTCGACCTCATGATAAAGATGTACAACAGCAACAAAATAAAAATCCTGCTCGGCTTCGAGTATATTTCTTCTCCTCAGGTTTATATTCAGGGCAAAGCCGGTATCAGCGAGCGCAGGGTATGGGCAGGTGAGAAATCGACTCGTCTTGTCGACCGCTACGGCAGACAGCTTTGCAGCTATATGAATGGAGGCTATAACTTCCTCAATCCCGATATTTCCGCAATCATGTTCGACTGCCTTTCCGGTCTCTATGACAGATATCAGGGCTCCGGTAAAGTGGAAGGACTCTTTCTCGTTAACGGATACTGGTGGCTGCCTTCCTTCAACAGTGGAGCTTATCCAGAGCTGACTGATCTCGAAGTCGGATATGACGACGACAGTGTTAACACCTTTGAGAAAGATACAGGAATCAAACTTGGAATAGACTCAAAAGATGAAAAGCGTTTCCAGAAGCGTTATGAACTTATAAACTCAAAATATCTTCAGGACTGGCTCCTCTGGCGCGCCAAAAAAATGAAGGAGGCTTACTCAAAAATCGAAACATCCATTCAAAACAGAAACAACAAGTGGAAGTTATTTCAATTCCCTCTTATAGGCAAGAAGCAAAATTCTCCCTTTATGAATCAGGATTCACGGCGTGCAGAACGTGATTCCTTTGTGGCTGAACGCTACAAGGATTTCGGACTTATTGCGGACTGGTATAAAGATAAGAAAGGTTCTCAGCTAATTGTTCCGCTCAGCACATGGTCAAAATTCGGTTCTCCCTCAGAAAACTATGACTATGTTTACGGCTGGAATAAGAATCCAGGTACAAGCAAAATGATAGAAGAGTTCGGAGCCTTTTATGCAGACGTCTGCAATGGCCTTGATGAGGTGGATTGTCCTGCTACAGCCGCAAAAAAATGGCTCTTCAGCAATACTGCACGAGGCGTATTCACTCCTCGCGCCGCAGAAGATTGCGCCATGAACGAGTTTGTGGACGGCGTTACCGTTTCAAAAGTTCCGATGATCGTCATTGATCAGTGGCTCGACTGTAATCTTGAGACAGGATTCGGCGCTCAAGTTCGGCGTTTTGCAAAATCCTTTTACGTGACTCCTGATCTCAAATTCTCTCGTCTGCCTGTAGAAAGCGCAAAGGGTGTTTTTGCACAGACGGCAAAATACAGCGACGGATCACTTTGCCTGAGACTCATCAACAACAGTCCTTACAGCTCGACTGGAAGCATCAAAAGCTCAGGTGAACTGCGTGATATGGTTTACGACAGAAATCTGGAAGCAGCCCTGCTTTCAGGCGGGAAATATAAACTTGAGCTTCTTCCTTTCGATGTCAGAATAATAAGAATCGAAAAAGCCAAGACAATTCCTGAAATAGAATTTACATATTCCGAGTCAATTGAGAAGGAGCTTGCATCTCAGTCTCAATTCATTCTTAAACAGGACTTCCTGCTTAGAAAAGTTCCAGGCAATATGGTTGCCAGACTTTACGACGGAATAGCTCGTAAGGACGGCTTCGCTCTCTGGACGACAATGGATGATTTCGAGGTTCTTGCAAACGTAAGAGCCGCCAGACTTATGATAAAGGGCATAGATAACCAGAAAGCTCTTGTCGATGATATCAGCAGCAAAGGATCAGGCTTCATCAATTGCGGAGCGGAGACGGCAGCTATCGATAGAAAAGGACGTCGTTGGTTGCCGGATCAGGTCTACAAGGGACCTGAAGCTTACGGTAACATCGGTGGAAATCCGGTTACACGCGGTGAGATCGAAATTAAGGACGACGTAGCTCCCGCTGTCTACCGCACTGAAATATACGCAGGAAAACTGCAATATATCATTCCGCTTCCTCCCGGAAATTATAAGTTGAAATTTCACTTCGCAGAAACTTTCATAGGCAACAGCAAGCCCGGAATGCGCTTGTTCAGCGTGGAGGTTAATGGAAAAATGATTGAGAAGAAAGTTGACATTCTGGCTCAGGTCGGAGAACATTATAAACCTTATATCCTTGAGACAAAAGATATTTCACCGTCAACAGACGGTCTAGTAAAAATAGAAATGCTTGGAAATGTCTGTCTCAACGGTATAAAGGTGGAGAAATGCAAATAAAAGCTTTACTGCTGCTTTCATGCATCTTGGCGGTTTCCTTTATCCGCGCCGGAGAACTCCTTGAGTTCTCCGATAACTCTGAATGGGGTAAAGTCGAAGCGGAATCATACATAGTTTCAATAAGTCGCAACGGCTCTATGATGCTGGACGTAAAAGACACGACAAAGATGAAAATATCGCTTATCCGGCAGTGGGTCGCCTTCCAAAATTTCCCGACAGTCCGGATGATGTCTGCAGAGAAAACAGAGGAGAATAATACAGTGTCTCTGATCTTTCGTTATCACTGGGATGACGGTTCTGTTGTCGAACGTTTGAATTTTGATTCAAGAGGCCTGGAAGCCGTTTATGAATTTACTCCATGGGAAGACCGTAGTATAGTTTACACAGCTCTTTATTTCGAGCCTGTAATCGCGGATGATATCACTTATAACGCGCTCGCGGCAGGACGAGGCGACTACAAGATGATGGAAGTATCTGCCGCTTCTAAAGATGCACAAAAAGAACGCTATATGAGTCTGGCTTTTCGGGGCAATTCAGCCCGTTATGCCATTGATTTAATTGCCTTCGATAATTCGCTTTTTTCGATAGAGTCCTTCCCGAAAATACTTACTCACAACAGAGTTTCGGATTTCCAGTGGATGCCGAAACGAAAGGCTGGAGAAGTTCTGAAGCTCTCATTCCGTTTGTTCATTTCCGGTAAAGATGGTCTTAATTTGCCTGAGTCTCCAATAAAATTCAGAAACTGATACTATGAAAACTATTTTATTTTCAGCCCTGTTTTTTCTTTCTTCGATTTTGATTGCCGCTGAGCTCAGTCTCTGCGATATTCCTTACAGCAACGCTTCGTATTTCTGGACTCAGGACGGTCCGAGACTGCCTGTGATGGATAAAAACCTCAATGGAAATCCACTGAAAGTCGCCGGACAAAGCTATTCCCGAGGAATTGCCGGACATACCGGATTCAGTGCCGTATGGAATCTTGGCGGCAAGGCTGAAGCATTTTCATGCGAGCTTGGAATTGAAGACGAAGATCATCCTAAGGATTCCAGTTCGGCAGATTTGAATTCCGATGTGAATTTTGTTTTACTTGGCGACAGAAAGGAGCTGCTGAAACTGAAAGTCCGTCTTGGAGAGAAAGCTGTTCCTGTAACTGTAAGTCTGAAAAACATTGAACAATTTGAACTCCGAGGCGAATATGGAAAGGGATTCCTGAGACAACGTCCTGTTTTCCTCAATCCGCTCATTAAGACAGGAAGCTCTCTTGAAGAATTATCGGAATATAACCTGAAATGGCGCAAGAAATTTGAGGATGAACTTTCTTTCACTGCTTCATATCCCAATGCTCCTGCATGGAAGAATATCAAAGTTACTAAAGAAAACTATTGTGGCTTTCAAAACGCATATAAGTTTGATACTGGAGTTTCAGAACTGATTATTACGCCTGAATTCGGCGGAATGATTCTCTCATATTCACTGAAAGGACAAAAGAACATCATAAGCTCAAACGGCAATAATCCTGTTGCTCGTCCTCTTGAGCGTGGCAAGACTGGTGATTGCGGAGGACATTTCAACAGGACTCAGCCAAGAAATTATTTTGTACCTGCCGAGCCTGTCCTCATTAATGGCAATTACGGGATTGAGTTTCCTGCTGAAGGTGAGATAAAGCTGTCCTCAGCTCCAGGCTCATATCTTTTTATACGTCAGTATTATCTAATCAAGCTCAAGGCTGATTCAGCTGATCTTGAAATAGTCAACACTCAACAGAATACGGCTCCGTTTTCACAGGATTGCGGTATATGGTCAATAACCAGGCTGGACACTTCGATAATAAAAGCTTTTAAGATGAGTTTACATAATTCATCATTAAGCTCAAAAGATTTTATTAAACCAGATAACCTACGTTCAAGATTAATAAGTTTAAATGGCTATGATGAATTATCAATATCACAGGATTTTTTAAACTCCCTTGACCGTCATGGCGTTGAATGGCAACGTTGGCCTCTTAAGGGGGAAATAACAGTCAAGATGCAGGATTCTGTTTTCAGCAAAAGCTTTGAGATTTTTGAGTCTGAATCAGCCGGATATCGCGAATATCCTCCTGCTCACATCTATTTAGACAAGCGATTTACTGAGATTGAGGCACATGGTCCGATACGTATGCTGGCTCCCGGAGAATCAGTTTCCCTGAAGGAAAACTGGAGCCTCCGCGAGCTTAAAGAATAATCAGTCAAAGGCCGGGTTCTGGTACATGTGGGACATTTTGAGGCGCTTTATTCTCTTCAAAACTTCCGGATTTTTAAGCAGTTCGGCTTTGTCTTCCGCTTTGGTGCTTATGAATCCTAATTCTTTAAAGTGATATGTTTCGCTTCTGTCCGGCCAATAGGCGTGATAAGCAGGAAGCGGCACGCCTTCTTTCATAAGCTCTTTGAGCTTGTTAAAATGTTCACGGTAGAGCTCGGCCGGATAAATTCCTTCTTTGGCGCATACTGAGGCGGCAAGGCCCGAGACTTCGCCAAGCATTCCGAGCGTTCTCATGACTCTCACGCAGGAAAAGGCTACATGTGACATACTGATATGACGTCCGCCTAAGAGCAGATTTTTGATACCTTTGGCGTAAAGACATCTGAACGGAACCGGATAGGATTTACCTATTCCTCTATGATAGGCGCAGGAGCGGAAAGGCTCCTTGAATTTTGCCTCGTTTTCGGGATCTGGAAAATGGAGGTCAATGCTCCATGTCATCGAGGCTGTTGCGTCCTCATGCACTGTCTGATTTTCGATATCGTTCTGAGTCAGAATATAATCACCGATGACTCTATAACTTTCACGTTTGCCGCCTACGCTGGAAACCCAGTTGAGTTTTTCATCTGCCCACTCGTTTTTGCGTGCGGAACGGTTTTTCAGGAAAGACCAGTTTGCATAAGTTGCCATCATTCCGTAATCGCGGATGTATTCGCTTTCCTTGGCCTGATCGCGATATTGTCCCGTTTCCCATTCCCAGTCTCCGCCTCGAATGTAATAAGCAGTGTCCTCCGTGACTGGAATTCCCCAGTCGATTTCAGGGAAGCTGCTTGCTTCGTTCTCCTTGCGCGAGAACCAGAGAACCGACATTCCCATAACTTGTTTTTCCGGTTTTTCCGAGCCAAGTGATTCATTGAAGCGGCTTTTTTCTTCCCTGCCGTACATGAGTTCAGCTCCGGCTTTGCGCGCAAGTACTGCGTCACCGGTGCAGTCGGAGAATATTTTTGCGCGATAACGTCTGTCCTGTCCGCTTCTTGTATGACGGGTTGTGACGGAGACAATTGTATTGTCGGCATCTTTTTCTAGCGAGATTACGCGCTCATTGAGAGCAAGTCTGTAGCTGTCTGGATGATGAAGGCGGAATACATTTTCCTTGCGCTGATCCTCGTAATAATGAGCTGGATAAGTGCCGGGGCCGCCCATGACAGGCGCGATTTCCAGCACGGTGCGTCCGAGCGCGGGATAAGGCTCGACATTGACATGCCCGCCGATGCCGACACGCACTTCAGAACTGTTGCATCCGCCGAGGACATCTCTGTCATGAATAAGTGCGACTTTCAGTCCGCTGCGTATCGCTGCAAGCGCAGTGCAGATTCCGGCAAAGCCTCCGCCAGCGACAAGCAGATCGTATTCCACTGGATCGTCGATACAGATGTTTTCGCTAAGTTCATGTCTGAATTCAGCCAGCTTTTCTCCGTTTTCAGGAGGGATATCGTTTGGATCGTTGCTGAGGTAGACTGCGTCACAGCGTCCGTTGAAACCTGTGAGGTCGTGAAATGCTATTTTGGATGTTCCTTTTTCGAGCGTAACGATTCCGGCTTTCTGCCAGCTCCATTCCACCCCGTTTGTGCCGAGGACTTCAGGAAGTTCCAGCCCGTTTATAATGAGCTTGAATTGACCTGCCGGAGTTCCGCGTTTCCAGACGGCGGTCCAGTCTCTTGTTCTTGCCCATACGTGATAAGTTCCGTCTTCTTTGACCTTGAAACTTCTTTCTGCGTCTGCAACTGGCGTTCCCATTCCGTGAGCCATTATGTAGGCGGAGCCGATCTCTTCCATTGACTGTGAATCGACCAGCCATCCGCCCAATGATTCGACGGATTCAGCTTCTATCCAGATTCGTTTTTTCATTGTGAACTCCTTACATTGGTGAGATATCCTGAATCATAGGCAGTAGAGTGATTTCCGGCACTGCAAGATGATCCGGTGTTTCGAGGACGTTTCTGATCAGATTTCCGAGTTCTGTCGGTGATGTGCATTTTGAGCTTAAATCAGGATTTTCCGAAGCCCCTTTTATATTCGCTGCTTTGTTGAATTCTGTTTGCCCCCATGACGGAGTTACGCATGTAACACGCACTCCGTAGGGACGCATTTCCGTATAAAATCCCTTGCTGAATTTTGCCAGTCCGGCTTTTGCGGCAGTGTAAACGCTCCAGGCAGGCCATGCGTACAAAGCGCAGACGCTGGAGATATTGATGATGTTGCCTTTTCTGCGTGCGGACATATGTGCGGCGGCTCGACGACATCCGAGTATTACGCTGGTGAGATTGGTGTTGACAGCGGAGATGATTTCCTCGTCTGTCTGATCCTTGACCTCAGCAATACGGCATCCGGCTCCGGCATTGTTGATAAGGACATCGACATTTCCGACAGTTTTAAAGAGCATATCCCAGTCAGCCCCGGAACAGGCATCCGCCTGAACTGAGTGAACTTTCAGCTCGCAGGCAGCTTTTTCGAGCTTTTCCGCATTGCGTCCCGTTATCCATACTTCGGCTCCGGCGGCCTTGAGTACTTGCGCCATTCCGTAGCCGTATCCTGTCGATCCGCCTGTTATGATGATCCTGGAATTTCTGATTTCCATTGGAAAGTTTCCTTATCTGAGTTTAGCGCTGATTTCAGCGGCGTATTCTTTTACAAGACGGGCGTGTTTTTTCAGTACTTCGCTACCCATTCGTGAGGCCGGCCCGCTGATCCATATTGCGGCGACCGGATATCCGGCATGATTAAATACCGGAGCTCCAACGCAACGAATGTCCTCAAGTTCCTCGCCACGGTCATAGGCGACTCCGCTTTTTGCGACTTCGGCGAGTTCCTTCCTCATTGCGTCCGCACTGCTTATGCTGGCTTTTGTAAAAACAGTATATTTGATGGACTCAAGCAGTTTTTCTCTTTCGTCTTCCGGCAAAAATGCGAGTATTGTCTTGCCGGGAGCGGCTGTATGAAGCGGGAAATGATGTCCGGGCTGAACTGTAACTTTGACAGCCTGATTCGAGACAGCCTGTTCAAGAACGACTCCTTCGCTTCCATAGAGTACTGCCGCAAGCACAGTTTCACCGGACGCGTCGCGCAGTTTCCGCATTACGGGCAGGGCTTTTTCGATGACTCCGCTTTCGTCCAGCGCATTGTAGCCGAGTGAAAGGATTTTTCTGCTGAGTCTGTAATGTTCGTTGGCTTCCTTGACGACATAACGGCATTCCTGAAGCGTCATCAGCATTCTGTAAAGGCTTGCAGGCGGCAAGCCCAGCGAGGACATTCCTGATATCGGCAATCCGGCCGGATGCTCTGAGAGCAGTTCAAGTATTTTCAGTCCCCGGTAAAGAGCGGGAACCAGATATGGATTATTGAGAAAGTCTTTTTCAGGCGCTGTTTTTTTCATGATAATTGTCCTTGTGATATATTTATTTTATCATATATGAAATAACATATCAATAGTGAAATAAAAATTCTTGCAAGAATCGTAATGCTTCAGTCTCCTTTATCATGAGAGGGATAAAACCACGAAGGGCGCAAAGGACACGAAAAAACAGATGCTATTTGAGGAAGATTTGACGGGTAGTTCCGTTAGCTTAAGCGCTAGCAATTAGTGTTGAGAAATGTATTTCTTTGAGTTTTGCAGAGTGCATAGTTCGTCGTCGAGGTCGTTCTGATAGTTTTTCGACGGTATTGCTCCAGTTTTGCAGTAGAGAGTGCAGATTAAGCTGTTCTGGGATCAAGGCTCGCTGAAAAAGCTGATAAAGCAGGATTGTTTCACGCCAGATACTGCGCCTTGGCATCTCTGTCATTTCAGAAGGGGGGAATCTGTGGTAATGCCAAGCTATCTGGCTTAAGAGACACAGCGATTGTTAATCATTTTTTTCTTTCGGCGAGAAAGTTCTGAAAGATTTTATTTGCGTCAAGACCTTTTTGCAGAGCCATTTTGGCGCGCATTTCAGAGAGGAACTCCTGAATTTCAGAGTCGCTCAATTCCACAGAATTTCTGGCTGCCAGATGGCGTATCGCCGCTCGTCCTGAATGCTTGCCAGGGACAAGTTCTCTGTGACCCCCGACCTTCTCAGGCGGGAATAGCTCGTAAGTAGAGGCGTCCTTTAGGATGCCGTCCACATGAATCCCTGATTCATGACGGAATATGTCGCTGCCGAAAAGCGGTTTGTGTGTGAACATTTTGCGTCCCGATATTTCGGAAATATACTCGCAGAGTTTGCGGAGTTTAACGAAATCGAAATCCTTGTATTGTCCTTTGAGGAAATGCAGGGCTCCGACGAATTCCTCAAGAGGAGTGTTGCCTGCTCTTTCGCCGAGTCCGAGCAGGGAGCACGAGATGACTTCGGCTCCTGCTTCCCAAGCAGGCTAGGAGGGTTCGATTCCCTTTACCCGCTCCACCTCAAATTAGCTTCAAAAATGCGCCGGTCTGATTCCTTTGAAAAGCATGTTTTCTTGACCTTTCTGGTATGTTCTGTATATTAATAAGTACATAATAAGTACATAGTGTCTTGGAGGCTGACATGGCAGAGAGGAAAAATAAAAAAGGAAAGAAGGGGGATGGCTGCATATTTAAGGTTGGCCAGATTTACTACTACAAAAACAATATTCTGGGAATTAAACGGACAAGCCTTAAAGTCAAAACGCTAAAAGAAGCACAGGAGATTGTTCGGGATGACTATCTACCGCTTGTTCACGTTCAAAGCAAAAACGAAGTGCTGATTAAGATCGCGGAAAATAAGACTTTGATCAAAAAGACATGTTCAGTCTCTCTTAATAATGTTTTTGAAAAATTCGAGAAGAATCCGGCAAGGGCAAAGATCAGTCTTGAAACACTTGCTTTATATAGATCTCACTGGAATCACTTTCAGAACTGGATCAGTAAAGCGCATCCTGAAATAAGTCAGATAGGTCAGATTGATGAGAGAATATCAAAAGAGTATGCAATTGTTCTTGACAGTGCCGCCCCTGCGCAAAAGACATTTAATGACTACATAACGCATCTGTCGATTATTTTTCGCCATGTGCTCGGGAAACGTGAGGCAGAGGAGGTATGGGGCGCGGATATAATAAAAAAAGAGACGCCTCAATATCATTCTCGAAGAGAATTTACAGAAGCTGATATGCAGAAAATCTGGGATGTCTTTAAAAACGAGAATTATATCATTAAGGATAAAGAACAGATTGAATTGATCTTTTATATCGGAGCCTATACCGGACTGCGTTTAAAGGATTGCGTATTGCTCGAATATGGACACGTAAGGTTTAATCAGAATCTTATATCTACGATTCCTTATAAAAACAAAAGTAAAACTCAACAACGAGTATTTATACCGCTCCATCCAGTTTTAAAAGAAAAATTGCTGTCCTCTGAAAAATGGAAAGAGAAAGGTACTGACTTTTTTCTGCCGGAATCTGCCAGTCGGTACAAAAGAAACAAATGGGCGCTGAATCAGTCCTGTTTGCGAGTTATAAAGAAAGCGGGTTTTGAAGTCAGCATAGAGCGGACGGAGGAGAAGAAAATCAATCAATATGGTTTTTCCAGTCTACGGCATTCTTTTGTGTCCTTCTGTGCTAATGCTGGAGTTCCGCTTCCTGTTGTGCAGGCAATTGTCGGACATAACTGTTCATCTGTGACGCGCTATTATGTGCATATATCGCAGGAATCGATGCAGAAAGCTATTGATTCTTTGCCGGGTTCGGACAAAAAAACAAATTCAAAGAATAGGTTGCTGGAACAGATTCAGAATATGTCTGAAGAACAAATTCAAAAACTCCTTCTTTTGTCACGAAAAGTTTAGCATTCAAAGAACAGCGAGAGACAAAGAATATTAATAAGAGTAAGCTCCCGGAGAGACTTTCCGGCGAATAGCGATTGTCGACCGGCAAGAGCTCGATAGGCTTCCTTATAAGCGACATCCGCGCCGCCGCAGGAAACAATCTGGCGGAGGGCTTCCTGCTTCGCAAGCACAGAGTAATCCCAAAAGGAATTAACGCGTTGAAGATATTGTCTTTTTCGATCTCTGTTAGTCATAAACACCCCCATGTTTACTTTAAGTTTAATTGTAACATGCTAATTTAAATAAGTCAATAGGTGAGATTAAAAAAGCCCCGGCATCTTTTTGGGGGGGGATTATGCCGAGGCCGACTCGAAAGGTAAATAATAATAATACGGAAAAATAAAATGTCAAGGGCTGGACGTGCCGGAGCTGACACCGGAGGCGGAGATTCCGATACTGCTTGTCTTTTGCATTGAGTCGAATATTAAAGGTATCTGAGCCCAGTTGCCCTGATGCGCTTGATGTATAGATGCAATTCCGAGCTTTTTATGTAGATAAAGCATGTTCAGAGACAGAATGCTCTCTATCGTCAGATTTGCAGGGGACAAGTCAAGTCCTACTGAGTACATTTCACGCGAGACAAGGACTGTCTTATTTTGCGTAGACTGTATAATTAGCTCCGTAGGATCAAGCTTTGTTTCTGTAATTTTTATCGGCTTGCCTGTAACCGGATCAAGCTCGGTGATTGTCGTTACAGAGCCGCATCCTGACATAAGCAGGAGTAACGCTGATAAAATCAGCATGATTGCGAGGATAAAACAGAGCCTTCCTAGTTTTTCAATCATTTTGCTACCTCATACGCTTCTTTCTGACTGAGGGATTCCTGAAGGAGATATCCCTCAAGCATCCAGATTTTGTTTTCGATACGTGCCATACATATCTCAGCGCCGACCTCTTCGCTGTAATTTGCCGGATCAACACATGTTGAAGTTTCAACGCAGGTAAAACCATTCGCAAGCTTTACAGCTACAATTGTGTGTTTTTTGCCGACAAGGTCAATCGTCTTGACCTCTTTTTCGACAATTCTGCTTTTGACTCTGTCCACAGTCACGGTGTTCTGATTCATAATACACTCCTATGATAATTTTCCACTTCGGTATCGAAGAAAGGTTTAATTTTTCACGAGTTTAAACTGCGTGAAGTCTTCGA
>JAKJHH010000179.1 GCA_022703965.1 Verrucomicrobiota bacterium | reverse complement strand
CCGCCGTAATGCTCAGCACAAGATCTCAGCTTATTATGCCCTATCACAGAATGATGGACTCTCTCCGCGAGAGTACCGGCACCGGTGAAAAGAAGATCGGCACAACCAAGCGCGGCATCGGTCCTTCCTATGCGGACAAGGCATACAGAACCGGAATTCGCGGTATCGACCTGCTTAATCTCTCTGTTTTTGAAGCAAAATTCAAGGAAGAATGCCAGCACTATAATAAGCTTTTTGCCCTCTTTGGCGCTCCTCAGATTGATATCGCCAAGGAATGGGAAAATGTAAAGAAATCCGCTCTTTACCTCCAGCCCTATATCTGTGATACTGTCTACAAGGTAAATCAGGCGATCAAGGAAGGTCAGAACATCCTTCTTGAAGGTGCTCAAGGCGGACTCCTCGACATTGATCACGGCACATATCCTTTCGTCACAAGCAGCAACACCACAGCGGGCGGCGCTTGCACAGGCGCAGGCATATCCCCCAAGAGCATTGATTGCGTCTATGGCGTGATGAAGACTTATACAACTAGAGTCGGGGAAGGTCCTTTCCCGACTGAATTGCATGACGCATCCGGCGAATTCCTCCGTCAGAAAGGTCACGAGTTCGGTGCTACAACAGGCCGTCCGAGACGTTGCGGCTGGTTTGATGCTGTTTCATCCGCTTATTCCTGCATGGTCAGCGGCATCGAAAAGCTTGCTCTCACAAAACTCGACGTAATGGATGAGCTTGCCGAAATCAAGATATGCACAGCTTACAAGATCGACGGCAAAATCACCAATGAAATGCCTGCTGATCCGGTTGAACTCGCAAAAGTCGAACCCGTTTATGAGTCAATGCCCGGCTGGCAGTGTTCTACCGCCAACGCCAGAAAGATGTCGGATCTTCCGGATAACACCCGCAAGTATCTTGACAGAATCTGCAAGCTTGTCAATGCTGAGCCCGGTATCATATCCGTCGGCCCCAAGAGAGAGCAGACTTTCAAGGCATGAGTCAACAGTTTAAAAAAGGCGAGATCACCGTCTGTATCGTTAATTACAAGACGGAACTCCTTACCAAACTCTGTCTGCGGAGCATTCGAAGATTCGCAGACAGCCGCTGGCCTATGCGCGTTGTCGTTGTGGATAATGATTCCAAGAACGATCCGTCTCTGGATTATCTTCGTTCGCTCAAGTGGATTACCCTGATTGAGCGTCCCGGACAGGTGATTAAGGGAGGCTCATGGGCTCATGGCACAGGTTTGGACTGTGGTCTTGCCGTGACTGATACAGAATATTTTCTTGCGATGCATTCCGATACATTCGTTTTCCGTCCAGATTGGCTTGAAAAGCTGATGACTCCTTTTGTCAAAGATCCGGACACCGCATGCAGCGGTACCGGAAAGCTTGATCTCAAGCCTGCGTGGATGAATTTCCTCAAGAAATATACTGATGTCAAGGAGTGGCTGAGAAAGATTGATCCCAAGTCCAAGCGCAGAGATTTCTACATACGCGCAATTTGCGCAGTGTATAAGACTGAGCTTCTGAAAGCCGATAATCTTTCCTTTGCGATGGATGAGGACAAAGGCATGACCTGCGCCCAGCAGCTCTATTATAAACTGCTCGACAAAGGATGCAGAACCGCTCCGCTTTCACCGTATGATATTGCCGGATCCATACATCATCTTGCTCATGCGACAATGGTTCTCAATCCTGAATTTACCGTCAGAAAAAGAACCGAGAAAAACTGTCGAAGAGACCTGAAACGCATATTGGAGTCGCCTCTTGCCCGCGAAATTCTCGCGGATGAATCGCTGGATAAATAAGAACAATCCGGAGTCTTTGCATTATGCTGACCGTATCGGAAAAAGGCGAAGAGAGCGTATTCAGGAAGCTCCTGAAGCTTCTGCTCCGAATTGACTGGCTTGCCTTGATTCCTATGATAATCCTTCTTGTCTACGGCGTGATGTTTATCTACGGAACCGGACAGCAGGTCGGAGGATATGCTGCCGTGACTTTCTGGAAAAAGCAACTCGTTTGGATTGCACTCGGCTTTGTCGTCTGGTTGGTTCTGGCCTTTTCCAACTACCGCTATGTCTGGATTCCAGGATGGATTCTCTATGCCATTGGACTCCTAATGCTTGTCATGGTGCTTTTCTGGGGGGTAAAAGTGTATGGAGCTAAACGCTGGCTTGATTTGCCAGGATTTCGTGTTCAGCCCTCGGAGTTCGCGAAGCTTGCGGTTCTTATAACCGTAGCTTGGTTTGTGTCGTTGAAGGATATAGATATTAACAAGATATGGAATATCGGTATATGTGCTATTATCGGCGGAATCCCGTTTTTTCTCATTCTGATAGAGCCTGACCTTGGCAGTGCCAGCGCAATGATTCCAATTGTCGCTGTGTTGCTTTTTGTTGCCCGTTTAAAGTGGAGAATTATTATTTTCTTCGTTGCCTCCGCTTTGATTGCCGTTCCAGCGGCCTATCCCTTTTTGCACGATTACCAGAAGGAACGTATTTATGTTTTCCTTGATCCGGATCGCGATCCCTTGAATCGAGGCTGGAATCAGTTACAGTCCGAGCTTGCTGTCGGAAGCGGCGGAACATGGGGCAAGGGCTTTATGGAAGGAACTCAGAATACTCTGGGCTTTCTTCCTCAGACGGTTTCCAATACCGACTTTATCTTTTCTGTAATCGCCGAGGAGACCGGTTTTGTCGGCTCCTGCACCCTTCTTCTTATGTATACCCTGATAATCGCCGCCGCTTTGCGGACGGCGATAGTTACCAGAGACGAATTCGGCAAGTGCCTGGCCGCAGGGATTGCGGCTGTGATATTTTTCCATTCCTTTGTCAATATCGGCATGAGTATAAGGATTATGCCTGTCACCGGAATTCCTTTGCCTCTGGTCAGTTACGGAGGCTCCTTCACTCTTACAATGATGACTTATCTCGGAATTCTTCAGTCTATTTACGCCTGCACGATAAAAGAAAAACAGGACTCCAGATAGCATAGTACTAGCGGCCTATATTATTTCTTTCAAGTACAATTGGCATCAGTCCTGAGTGGATGGAATCATCGACCTGTATGATATTGACCGGATAAGTTTTCCAGTCCGTTCGAAGCAGTTCTCTCAAAAGTTTATTGGTCTTTGCCGCTTCCTCTATTTTGTATTCGGTGGTTGTCATTCCCTGTAGTACTCTAAGGTTCTATCCGTAAATAAAGCCAATTTTATTAAGTGTTATTATTGCTGCCGCCAGCATGCATAGCGCTAAGTAGCTCCTTCTTGATTTCTCGTAACGAATCCGCAACTTTCTGAAGTTGTTCATCCAGGAATGACAATCCTCGACTACCCAGCGCTTTGCCTTGAATCCTTCAGTCTTTTTTGCGTCGAATTCTGCTTTACGACTTTTTACATGAGGCTCATTGCCAAAGGTCTCCATATTCTTTTTGATATTTTTACCTACATAGCCAGCGTCTGCACAGAGTTTTTCCTTGACCTCTCTATCAGGATACATTTCCTTATTCCATAGCACTGCATCCACTTGCGTTGAGTCGTGCTTGTTGGCTCCGGTAACGACGATCGACAACGGGACGCCACGTCCGTCTACAAGAACATGTCGCTTGCTTCCATTTTTTTCCCCTGTCCGTTGGATTCGGTCCAACGGCATCTTTAGCAAGCGGGGCTTTGATCATTGCTCCATCTATTGCCTGCCATTCCCATGCAATTCCTTCCAGCTCATCATACTCTGCTAAGCCGGCCTTCCAGATTTTCTCGAAAACTCCCGCTTTCTCCCACTTCTTGAAATAGGAGTGAATGCTTGATGCGCTACCAAATCTTTCCTTGGGCAGTGCTTTCCACTGAATCCCAGTCCGAAGAGCAAAAATTATTGCTTCCAGAACCTTCCTTGGCTCCATTGCTTTTCTGCCTCCTCCTTCTTTTCTCTTGTATTTCCGATTCTTCGGTCTATTTCGTTCTGGGATCAAATGCTCTACTAAATTCCAGAATTTATCCGATAGCTCCCAAGATCTTAATTTTCCAGCCATTATGTTTCTCCTCAGTTTGAGTTGAAATATAATATGTCAGCATTTAACAATATTTCAATTATTTACGGATAAAACCCAAATTCATTCCAACCGTAAGGGCTAAGCGCATTAATCCAGACTTTTTCATACCCACTCAGGTTTTTATCATTGTTATATAGACTGGCGTGAAAATATTTGTCATCCAGCAAATAAATTCCCTTTAGAATAGAATGATTTTTCTGTTGCGTCAACTCTAAAAAGATAGCAAAACAGCTAGGATAATCATGGAAACACCATGCGTTGCATGTTTTTGTTAGCGTATGCACAGATACAGCTATTGAAATTGCAGCTACGGAGATGTAGATTTGATATGGTCAAAACGTAAAAGTTCAAATCCGGGAGATGCGGAATGGCTTTGAAGAAGGCCTCCGGAAGGCACTTTTGCAAATGGACTATGGTCTATAATTTTCTGCATAAAGCAGGAAATTTATGATATTTCTATTCTCTAAATTATAAATATCCTAAACAGGAGGTCACAATGCCAGGAAAAATGATCACCGTTGACGGTAATTACGCAGCAAGTTACATTGCGTATGCCCTCAGCGACGTGGCAGCCATCTACCCGATCACCCCCTCATCAAACATGGGCGAAAACGCCGATGAGTGGGCCAGCCAGGGTAAAAAGAACATCTTTGGTAAAGAAGTAACAATCTCGGAAATGCAGTCTGAAGCCGGTGCGTCCGGTGCAGTTCACGGCTCACTCGCCGCCGGAGCTCTCACAACTACATTCACATGCTCACAGGGACTTCTCCTGATGATCCCGATCATGCATAAGGTTGCCGGCGAAATGCTCCCGACAGTCTTCCATGTCTCTGCACGCGCTCTTGCAGCACAGAGTCTTGCAATCTTCGGTGACCACACTGACGTCATGGGCGTAAGAAACACTGGTTTCGCTCTCCTCGGCGCTGCTTCGGTTCAGGAAACAATGGACCTTTCTCTTGTTTCCCATCTTTCAACACTCAAGAGCAAAATTCCGTTCCTCAACTTCTTTGACGGTTTCAGAACATCTCACGAGCTCCAGAAGATCGAAGAGATCAGCTATGAAACAATCGAAAAGCTTGTTGAAGTAAAATATATTCAGGAATTCAGAGCTCGTGGAATGCGTCCTGAAAGCCCGATTACAAAGGTCGGCGCTCAGAATCCCGACGTCTACTTCCAGGGACGTGAAACAGTCAACAAGTACTATGATGCTCTTCCCGGCATTGTTCAGGATTACATGGACAAAGTCGCTAAGGAAACTGGCAGACAGTACCACCTCTTCGACTACGTCGGCGCAGCCGATGCAGACAAGATCATCATCGCAATCGGTTCTGCATGCGAAACCATCGATGAAACTATCGAATATCTCAACAGCAAACGCGGTTACAAAGTCGGCGCAATCAAAGTCAGACTTTACAGACCCTTCTCTGTTGATGCATTCATCAACGCTATTCCGAAGTCGGTCAAGAAGATTGCCGTTCTCGACAGAACAAAAGAGCCGGGCGCATTTGGCGAACCTCTCTATCTCGATGTCAAGGCTGCTCTCGCAGGCAAAGATATCACTGTCATCGGCGGTCGCTACGGTCTTTCCAGTAAGGAATTCACTCCTTCAATGGTCAAGGCTGTCTATGATCACCTCGACGGAAAATGCACACATGACTTCACAGTCGGTATCATCGATGATGTTACCAACCGTTCTCTTGTCGTCAAAGAAGAAATTCAGTCTGCCGATGAAGGCGTTACCAACTGTATGTTCTGGGGCCTCGGTTCCGACGGAACAGTCGGCGCCAACAAGGACTCAATCAAGATTATCGGCGACAACACAAACAAATACGCTCAGGGCTACTTCGTCTATGACTCAAAGAAGTCCTATGGTATCACTGTTTCCCATCTCCGTTTCGGCGACACCAAGATCAAGTCAACATATCTTGTAACACACGCTGACTTCGTAGCATGCCATAATCCTGCTTACGTCGGCCGTTATGATATGCTCGGATCCCTCAAAGAAGGCGGAACATTCCTCCTTAACTCCGAAATCCCGAGCTCAGAGGTCTTCAATCACCTCACAAGAGACATGCAGGAAACAATCATCAAGAAGAAGATCAAGTTCTACAACATTGATGCTCTCAAGATTGCTACAGAAGCAGGTCTCGGCAACAGAATCAACACTGTCATGCAGGTTGCATTCTTTGCTCTCTCGAAGATCATTCCTGAAGCCAAGGCTCTTGAATACATCAAAAAGGGTATCGAGAAACGCTTCAAGAAAAAAGGCGAAGATGTTGTCAAGAAGAACTGTGTCTGTGTTGATAATACAGTTGCCGCTCTCCAGCCTGTTGCTGTCCCGGCTTCAGTTGCCGACATCAAGACATCGTTCGTTCCTCCGAAACTTATTCCGGACTGCGCAAGCCAGTTCGCCAAGGACATCATTGAGCCTCTTATGCACCTCGAAGGCGATAAGATCCCGGTCTCCAAGATGTCTATCGACGGAACACTTCCGACAGGTACATCCTGCCTCGAAAAGCGCGGTATCGCTCCTCGCGTTCCTGAGTGGGTTGCAGAAAACTGCATCCAGTGCAATATGTGCGTAATGGCATGTCCGCATGCAGTTGTCAGAGCCAAGCAGATTGAGCCCTCGAGTCTCAAGGATGCTCCGGCTACATTCAAGACTGTCAAGTCCAAGACCAAGAATGACAAGAATCTTGATTATAAGATACAGATCTATCCCGAAGACTGCACAGGTTGCGGCGTCTGTATCGAAACATGTCCCGCAAAGACAAAAGCCCTGCAGTTCTCTACTCTTGAAGAGCAGAAGGCAAAGGGCGAAGTCGCAAATGCCAAGTTCTTCAATGAACTTCCTGAGAACATCACTGACGGCGCACCTGAGACAACTGTCAAGGGCGTCATGTTCAGAAAGCCTCTCTTTGAGTTCAGCGGTGCTTGCGCAGGCTGCGGTGAAACACCTTACGTCAAGCTGATGTCCCAGCTCTTCGGCGAGCGCATGATGATTGCAAACGCCACAGGCTGCTCATCAATCTACGGCGGTACATTCCCGACAATTCCGTACTGCAAGGACAGCGAAGGCCGCGGTCCGGCATGGGCTAACTCTCTCTTCGAAGACAATGCAGAATTCGGTTTCGGTATGAGACTCGGCGTTGACAAGAACAGAGAAATGCTCAAGCACAACGTTCAGAAGCTGCTCAAAAAGGGCACTGCTGACGCCGATCTCAAGGCTGCTCTTGAAAAAGCACTCAGCCTTTGGGATTCCAAGAAGGATGACGCTTTCTTCGCTCAGAAGGCTGTCGGACTCCTTCTTCCTTCCGCAATTGCCAAGGCAAGCGCAGAAGACAAGCCGGTTCTCGAAAAGATTCTTGAATACAAGGACTACTTCGTCGACAAGAGCATCTGGATCCTCGGCGGAGACGGATGGGCTTATGACATCGGCTTCGGCGGTCTCGACCACGTTGTCGCTTCCGGCAAGAACGTAAACATCCTCGTTCTTGACACAGAAGTCTACTCCAATACCGGAGGACAGGCTTCCAAGTCCACACCTATCGGCGCAGTTGCAAAATTTGCCGCCGGCGGTATGAGACACACCAAGAAGAATCTTGCTTTCATGTGCATGAGCTATGGTGACGTCTATGTTGCATCCATTTCAATGGGTGCCGACAGAAACCAGACTCTCAAGGCATTCCAGGAAGCAGAAGCTCACAACGGCCCGTCTATCATCCTTGCTTATGCTCCGTGTATTGCACACGACATCAACATGATGAAGACTCAGGTCGAAGAAAAGCGCGCTGTCGAATGCGGTTACTGGCCCCTGTTCCGTTACAAACCCGGCCAGGAAAAACCGTTCATCTGGGAAACAAAAGAACCCACAGCAAGCTTCCAGGAATTCGTCAGAAGCGAAGGACGTTACAAGGCTCTCTTCAAAGCAGCACCGGCGGAAGCTGAAGCTGTTCTGGCGGAAGCTGAGAAAGACGCGAAACGCCGTATGGAATTCTACAAGAGACTCGGCGAGATCATGTAATCTCTTCCGGGCTTTCTAAAGAAGCCAGATATAAGAGTCCGTCATCCGACGGACTCTTTTTTTGTCTTTGAGAGTGAATCTTTGCTTTCCGAGCTTGAAAAAAGAAATCTTAGATGTATTTATTCCGGCTCAAACAAAAAAGAAAGATTCCCTATATGTCAGACTCTTCCCATGCCTCCAATGACTTTACGGCCAATCCAGCACCTTTAGGACTTTGCGGATTCGGCATGACCACAATTCTCCTCAATATCCACAATGCGGGCTTTTTCGAGCTCGATACAACTATAATGTCAATGGGCATTTTCTATGGCGGTCTGGCTCAGATCATTGTAGGTATAATGGAGTGGAAAAAGGGCAATACTTTTGGAACAATAGCTTTTACGTCATATGGACTTTTCTGGCTGACACTTGTCGGA
>JAKJHH010000178.1 GCA_022703965.1 Verrucomicrobiota bacterium | reverse complement strand
GAGTTCATCGCCTAATTCTACCGCTTCAAAGCTGATGCCGCGAGTCCCAGCTAATTATTCATACCATCTCCTTTTTCATATTTTATCATAGTTTCAGAATTTTATCGGATCGTCAAGATCAAGCAGATATATTCCGCGTTCGCGGTTATGAATGCTGTCCACCGTTATCGTGCGTCCATCCTGAGACCAGCGCGGATGAAGGTCGCAACGGACATCTACGCATGCGCCCTGTGGCTGAAAGTGACGGAACTGGCCGAGCTCGCGAAGCTCTCCCGTCGAGCTCTTCACAAGAGCCAGACGCTGGAATCCACGGCTGTCGGGATATGTATCGGCAAGCATCCATTCTCCATCAGGAGAGAAGACAAGGTGAGCCATCGGCCCCATTCCCTTGCTTATCCGCTGAGCTTTGAGTGGAAGCGTCCGTTCGTCGAAAACAACGTATTCGTTGCCGCCCGTGCCCCATTTCGCGTCAACAAGAACTTCATGCGGAGTACGTCCCCAGATCTGATGTGAAATCTGTCCTTCGCGCCAATAGAAGTCAGGCAAAGGACATGAAAGATTGCCACCGTTGACATCGGCTGTGAACATGTATGTCTTCCACGGCCAGGATGTCGCTGTGTTGCTGCAATGTCTGAAAAGCCATAATAGACGGCTGGAGTCACAGTTGAAAATGGCGTGATCCATCCAGATGTGCCTTGCTTCCAGCTCATAAGGAACTTGATGAGCTTCAAAAATTCTGCGGTAAGCAACCGCAAGATTCACGGCTCCTGTATGCAGATCAATTATGAAAATCCCGTCCTTGTCGAGATCGGGATGATTTTCGAGAGGAAGCGGATCATCCGCGTAGCTGTAGCCTCTGCGCGGATTTCTTCCGAAGTTGAGAGAGGCGGCATAGCGTCCGTCCGGAGACATTGAGTAAACAGGACGCTCGTAAGTGCCGACAATGCCTTTTCCGATCTGGAATATGCGGGCGAGCAAGTTGCCGCTCTTCTCGTCGTAATCGTTATAGATAAAACAATCGGGCCTGTGCTTGAGCCAGAGAGTCATGCAGCCCTGCTGGTGGCACCATGTGCGGGTCGTTGTAAGCGCAGTATAAACTCCGTTCCTGTCCACAACTCCGATTTCGGCTTTTTCGCCGCGCTCGGGAACGCGCTCGCACTGATCAACTTTCATGACCAGATGCAAGCTCATATCATGATTCCAGGGGCAGCGGTCATAGTACCCGAAGAAGTAATGAACTCCATCCTCAGGTGTTATTCTGCGCCAGTTCAACGACTCGTGTATCTTCATTTTGAGGCCTCTGTGAAAAGTTTTTTGACTGTATGGAATGCCATCTTGGGACGGCGGTATTCGTCAAAAGTTCCCTTGTTGTTGAAAGTGCGGGGACGTCCGAGCGACCTTGAGCCGCGATATGTACGTCCATCGCAGAACTGCCAGAGAGCAACACCGGCAATCCCCGGATTCGCAATGATTTCCTCACAGGCAGTCTTCAGATACTCAGACTGATATTCTTCCGACCACTGCGAGCAGATAGGATCGCGCCATCCGTAGAGGGCGGCGGCTCCGATTTCCGATATGATCAGAGGTCTGTCGCCGAGTCCGCGTTCCTTGAGCTTTTCGACAAAGCCGCGCAGACGGGGCAGAATTTCTCCAAGCGGATGCTCGTCCTCGCAATTGGCGGCGTACCAGCCCGGATAGGTGTTGAAGGAAATAACATCGCAAAGTTCAAGGAAAAGATCGCGCAGATCAAACATCGTCGCGTATGAAACAAGACGTGTCGGGTCTTCCTTGCGGATGAGATTTACAAGAGTTTCATAACAGGGACGGCCTTCTTCTTTGATCGTTTCGCCTTCATTCAGGAAGCCGCGCATGATTATGCAGGGATGATTGTAGGACGCACGGATCATCTTCTTTGTATGATCTACCTGTGACGCAACAAATTTGGGATCTGTGAAGTGCGTAGCCTTCTGTCCCCAACCAAGACTTTCCTCCCAGAAGAGGATGCCGTTCTCGTCGCAGAGGTCCAGGAAGCGCGGGTCTTGCGGATAATGCGAGCCGCGGACAAAGTTGCAACCCATATCCTTGAGAATCTGGATGTCGGCAAGAAGCTGACTCAAAGGAAGTGCCGGGCCGAACTGTGCATGGGATTCATGACGGCAGTAGCCGAGCAGCTTTTTGACGACCTTGTCATTGACGAGAATCTGTCCTTTTTCAGTTCTGACCTGACGGATTCCGAAACGGACTGTAACGGAGTCGTTGCCTGTATCTACAGTTAGAAGATGGAGAGCGGGCTTTTCGGATGACCAAGCTTCCTTTGACGGCCATTCAAGTTCAAAAACTTCAGAACCGGATTCAAAAGAACGCTTTTCGGAAAGCACAGTCTTCGCTCCGTCCATAATCCGGACTTCACGAGAACCTTTTTCCGTACTCTTGACTGTAACTTTCAGCTTTGCCTTCTTCCAGTCGAGAGTATCAACTCCGACCCAGTCAATATATGCGCCTTCAGGAAGAATCTGAAGCTCTACATCACGGAAAATTCCTCCGTAAGCATAGAAGTCAAAATAGAGCTCGAACATATTGCAGATTGAGTAATTAAAGCGGTTGTCGCAGAGGACGATAAGTTCACGAGCCGCCTTGTCCGAAGCCGGAATTTCAATTTCAACAGGCACATAAGGACTGTCCTGAAACGCATATTCCTTCCGGTCGATAAAGACCTTGGCATACATGCCGATTGCGCCAATATTTAGCTTGGCTCTTTTGCCGACAGGAATCTCAAGATATGTTCTGAAAGCGCCGCAGCCGCGGGCTCCGCGCCAGTCGGGAAACGCGTCCCATACACCAGGAACAACGATTTTTGACGGGAACACAAGCGAAGCAAGATCAGGACTGAGGAAGTCGAAATCCTTCTTGAACTCGAAGTCCCAAAGACCGTTGCATGAAATCACTTTTCGCTTTTCGTAAAGGGGATAAACTGTCATTTCTTTTTCTCCATATTTATATGAAATTCAGCGTCTTAGCTAGTCTGAAGCGAAGCTCTTGCTCCGCATGATTCACGTATTATAAGTTCAGGTTCAAGCAGCACATGACGCATCCCTGCCGACTTTGATGAAATTGTCTCGCAAAGCATGTTCACAAGGTTTTCAGCAGTCGCCTGTCTAGGCTGCGCCACTGTCGAAAGAGCGGGGGTCATATAGCGGCACTCAAGAATATTGTCAAAACCGATCAGCGCCACGTCCTGAGGAATTCGCAAACCGCGCATCTGAATTGCTCTCATAGCTCCTATTGCGGTTGAGTCGTTGAATGCAAATACAGCTCTCGGAGGCTCGGAAAGTTCAAGCAGTTTCTGCATGCCTGTGAATCCGCCTTCCATGCCCTGCCCATCAACAACATACTGATCCGGCAAATCAATTCCGTTGTCGGAAAGAGCGGCTTTGAAACCGATAAGACGCGGCTCACGTCCTTCGAAATGAGTTCCCAGATAAGCCATGCGCTTATAGCCGAGTTCAGCAAAATGGGCTCCCGCCATGTAAGCACCTTTTTCGCGGTCAACATCTACATAGCTGAAGGGAACTCCGGCAGTTCTGCGGTAGGCGACAACCGGAATACCAAGTTTGTACAAAGGCATCAAAGGACTGTGGTCATGAGCTCCTGAGATTACTCCTTCGACTCCTCTGCCCTGAATTTCCGAAACTATGCCGCTGAAATCTTCGTTGTCGTCGATAGTAAAGAATAGACCCGTATAGCCGCGCTCCTTGAGTGCCGGATATATGTCGCGCATAAGTTCACGGTAATATGTCTGAGAAAAATCCGGGAATATTACACCGATGAAGCCTGATTTTTTCTGTTTAAGACTTCTCGCGTTGAGATTGGGACGGTATCCAAGGCTGTCCGCGAGCTCGAGTACTGTCTTTCTAGTCTGCTGGTTGACTTTAGGCGATCCTGAAATAGCAAGACTGACAGTGCTGTAAGAAACACCGAGTTGTCCTGCAATTTTCTTTAATGTCATTGTTTCCGCCATTTTCACACCTTCTGCTGTTGGGATTCAAATTCATAAGCCCACGATCAGCACCGGAAAAATTTATATTCAATATCCTCCGGCAGCGGGCTCTCTTGTCGTCAGCCAAACTAGCTCAAAAGGATTCTCATTTCAAACGAGTGAAGAAGATCGACAGAAACTTATTCACTCGAAGGATACAGACCAATAAACAATTTCAAACGTTTGAAATATTTAACAAAAAAAGAGTCAAGACACCTGCATTAAAAGACGATTCTGAATTTCACATAAACGCATCTTGACTTTGTCCTCTATTCTTTCAAACATTTTAACTGAGCTTTTGTCTGTCTCGAAAACAATTATATAACAGGTCATTTCATTTTCAAACGTTTGAAGTAAAGATTTTTCAAAAATTCCTGAAAAAAACCGGATCATGAACTCCACCTCCTGGCGGAACAGGAACTTTTAAAAATCGGCAATGATGTGTCGAGCGAGCCAGCGAGCCTGAATTTCTTCGCTCACTTTCATGCCGTGGAGAGCGCCTCTGGCAGTCGGTGCATTTTCCCTTATCACTGCCGATGTAATTGCAACGAGCTCAACATATCTGTCACGGGAAGTGGGATTCTAGGATTTTTTTGCGGGCGAATTCGGCGGAAAGACAGCCGTTCTGAGGACACTTGTTCACGCATTTCATGCAGAGCAGGCATTCGCCCGAGGAAATATCTGTCTTTTTAATTTCATCACGGACTCGCTCAATGTCCATAGGGCAGACATCGGCACAGACTCCGCAGCCGTTGCATTTAAGGGGATTTTTCTTCAGACGCAGAAAGGCTATTCTGTTGAAAAATCCGCCTGCCGTTCCCATCGGACAAAAGCTGCACCAGAGGCGGCGCATCATGAAAAACGATGCCATGAAGAATATCAGTAGCAGAATCGCCGCAATCCTGAAAAAGCCGAAGAGAAAGTCCCAGGACGGCAGCGGCTGAAGCGCCGGAAGTCCTCCTGATGCAAGAGCACAGAATTCTCTGCCCGGACATATCATGCAGAAGGGATAAAACGGAACTTTGCACCCCATGAAGTTGTTTTCTATCACAGCTTTTCCATTTTTTCCAGCCATCAAAAGACCAAATCCTGCAGCAGCATAGCCACAGTAACGAAGCACGGTTCTAGTCAATTGACTGTTCCTGCTGAAGGGGATACACAGGAATCGCCGGGTAAAATCAAAGGAATCTCCAATGGATGCAAGCGGACAAACCCATCCACAAAACCAGCGTCCTCCGGCTATGTACATGACAAAAATTCCGGAAAGAGCCAGAAAAGCTATAAGCAGCAGATGAAACAGCCCGAAGCCGTTGAATCCTGTTTGCATAATTCTCTGCGCCAGCTCCATGACGCATCCTTGCACATAGGCTCCGTCTGCCGAAAAACGACAGGGGGCTGAAGGCAGATATTGTCCGGACATCACCGGCGGCTCGAAAAAACCGCGCCTTTCCTGCATCTCCACATAACTGCTGTAGTCCTGACGAAAAGCAAAGCCTCCGTAAATCAGAATCAGAAACGCAGTGACACGGCATATGACTCGCAAGCGCTCAGGATTCACGATATACGAAAGAAGAACCAGAAGCGACGCAACTCCGCATATCGTAAATATCGGACGGGATAAAACCCATGTAAAAACTCCGGGATCGCGAGGAACGTAGAATGTTTCGAACATAAAAAATATCAGGAAGAGAAAAGGCAGAGGCAAAGCCAAAAGACGATATTTTGTCCTGTAGAGAAAGAGAGGCGGAAAAACAATCACAGTAAACATGAAATAGAACGGACTTTCTATGGCGAAAAAAAGAGGCTCCAGATTTGAATCCGTATGAACCACCATATACAAGATCCAGAACATTAGGATCATAAGAAGGCACAAGCCCTTAAAAAGAAAAGATCCTTTACCGGATTTTCCGGAAAGAAGCAGAAATACCCAAGGAAGGGCAAGGAAGAGGAACGGCGAAAATAAAGGCTTTCCATATTCCATGATAATGTCGTATACAGAGTCCATCGGAACTAGAGAGACCTTTCATTGCTGATTCAACGCCGCGCAAGACATTCTGATTATAACATGATTTGAGCAAGATGAAAACAGAACAGAAACAATTATTCCATTAAAGCTCAAAAAAGTGGACAGATCAAAAAATTTTCGATCCCCTATTGACAAGAGGTGATAAATTACATATAATTAACTACGCGGGTAGTTAAAAGGAAAAACATCATGCATAAAGTAAGACTGATAGACATAGCCGAACAAGTTGGAGTATCGAGAATAACAGTCTCGAAGGTACTCTTGCAGACGAAAGGCAATAAGACAAATGTAAGCGCTGAAACAGCCAGCCGCATACTTGCCGCAGCAAAACAGATGGGATACACTCCCAATGCAGCGGCTCGTCAGCTTGCCGGGGTAGGCAACAAACTCATAGGAGTCCTTATCGACGCTCACGGTCTTTCAGTCGAGTATCAGAGAGTTTCGCACGAAGAAGAGGCGGCAAACGCCCGCGGATACCGTCTGATCGTAGGACAGTGCCGTCCGGATATCAAAGAAATCAAATCATACATAGACGACTTTTTTTCACGCGGAATAGAAGGGATGATAATACACGCCCATGCGGCTTATCCGGACATCTACACGGAACTCATGCAGGCGTCATCTAAAATAAAGCATGTTGTCTATTACGACCGTCCAGGCTCTCAGACAGAAAATATAAACTGCGTCAATATCGATCTGGCCGACGGAATGAAAAATCTGGTCCGCCGCATCGTGGCAAAAGGACGCAAAAAGATATTTTATTTTGTCCCGTACAGAAAACTTCCGGCAGGCAAGTATTTCTCATTTCAGGAACGTGAACGCGGTTTCACTGAAGCGCTGAAAGAAGCCGGACTGGCTTGTCCTGAAAGGTTTTCGGAACGCTTTATCTTTCCCGTTGAACCCGGACTCGAACAGATAGCTCCTCTTGTGAAACAGATAGTCAACGAGTACAAGCCGGATGCCATTATCGCCAGAAATGACGAGATCGCGGCGATGACAATAAGAACACTGCTGGATATGGGAGTAAAATGTCCCGATGACATTGCCGTTGCCGGTTTCGACAACAGAAGTTTCTGTCCTTATCTGAAGCCTTCTCTTACATCGGTTGACACTAGAGTAGACAAAGCCTCGCACGCCGCAGTAAGCCTGCTTGTGGACAGAGTAGAAGATTTAAAATCTGAATATGAAACTGTCAATATAAGTCCTGAACTGGTGGAGAGGGAATCAACATGAAAAAGCGCTTTACACTCATAGAACTTTTGGTCGTCATTGCGATCATAGCCATACTGGCATCCATACTACTGCCCGGACTCCAGCGAGCAAGAGCAAGCGCAAAGGGAATCTCCTGCATCAGCAACCTGAAACAGGCTTCCATCGCACTTCAGAACTACAGTATCGACTTCAAAGGCATGATTCTCACTGCAAACGCCGATACCGGAGCAAGCTGGTCGCAAACGCTTCTGGAAAGCGGCTATATAACTGATAATCTCAGGAGCATAATGTGCTCAGAGGCCATAATTGACAGTGCCATGCTGTCTAATAGAGCTAATACTATAAAAAACTATGCTTATGGTATAAACTACTTCGGAATGTACATGTCTGTTCCCTTTACAGCCGAGTTCAGCTGGAACAGCAACGCAAACAATCACGGAATAAAGCTCGAAAAAATATCCAACCCCGGAACATACACCATACTCATGGATGCCAAGCAGAGTCAATACGCGCGCAATTACGTAATGCTTGACCATAATACCCTTGCGGCCAAACCTTGGGCGGCGACTCCGTGGACAATACACCGTCCCAATCAGGCGGTTAACACGCTTTACGCCGACGGACACGTCATCCCGGAAAGCAAGGCAAACATCCTCAAATATCTTTATTACGACATGAATTTTGTATATGACCCGCTCGCGACATGGTAAGCATGTCTTTCAAATCCATAAAATCTAAAATATCAGGAGATACCATGCTCAAAAAAGCTTTATCCGTCTCTACATTTCTCTTATTTTCGCTCTCCGCGCTATACGCTGATGGAATATTTTCAAGCAGCAAAAACGGAGAGATAGCAGCAGCCGGACTCTCAATATCCGGCGCATCAAAATCTGTACTCGCAGAAGGAGCTGATCGCGTCTCAATCCTTTCGGATACAGGGAAAAAAATCGAAATTAAAATGCCAGGCACTGAGTTCAATGGACTGAGAATCTTTGCAGATGGAAAAGAAGCCGTCAGATTCAACGACAAAATGCAGAATAAATCCGTCCCCTTTTCCAGTCTGGACATTCAGGCAAAAGACGGAATCATCAGCCTGAAAGGAAACGGCAAAGCGGAATTCATACGCAAAGGAAGCGACAGCAATTCCGAATATTCAATCCTCATCGAAAGCAATGGAGAACTCAAGGCATCCTTCCGCAAGTACAGAACAGA
>JAKJHH010000177.1 GCA_022703965.1 Verrucomicrobiota bacterium | reverse complement strand
ACTCCTTGAAAAACAATGACGGCAAATGGGCGAGCTCAACTGCTCCGGAATCTTTCCGCGAGCGTCTGGGAATCGGATGGGAAGCGGACTGGACACGCTCAGGAGTACCTTCAAATGTGTCAAAAATCACTCTTGCCAAAGGCATAGCAGGGGAATTGACGAAGGAATTCAAGAGTCCGATTCAGCCTCGTTTCCTCTTGCCTGCCGCCAAGAAGCCCGACGCTGTTTTTATTCCGATTTTGAATGCCTCTGATGCTTCTTATACAGGGGCAGTTTCCGGTGTTTACAAACCATGGGGAGACAAAGGCGGAGCTGTAATTGTCACAAGCTTGCGCTATACTCCGGAAATCTCTGAAAAGATGCAGGCTGATTTTCTTGCCAGAACTTTCCTGATTTCCTTCAATGAAGCTGTCGAAAAAATCTTCTGGTATGAATTAAGAGCTCCTCAGGCTAACCCATTCTACAATGAAGACCATTTCGGCATCCTGAATAAGGATCAGACTCCCAAGCCCGCTTATATTGCCTATAAGAATCTGATAAAGGCGAGACCTGCCGGTTCGGAAACGCTTTCTGGAAAGATCGATGGAGAGGGAGTCCTTTTCTCATCATGGAAGCGTCCTGACGGCAGTGTTGCATGGGCTTTCTGGACTGCAAACGGTACAATCAGCGCAAATCTGGAGATTAAGGGCAAGATCCTTGATATCTTCGATTCAGACGGAAAAGATCTTAGAGGAATATTGACTAAAGACATGAGCAGTCTGAATTTCGATATTTCCGGAACTCCTCTGTACATTATCGGACCTGATTCAATCGCTGTGAAATAAAACGCTTTAAGGGAAAGCTCTCCATCTTGGGGAGCTTTCTTTTTTCTCCTCGACACCTATAGTACAATTTTGAATCTTTGAAGGTGTCGTTTTGTTCAGAAATCTTGTAAAGTTTATCATTTCAGGAGTCTTTAAGACAGGACTTCTTCTTTTTCTGCTTCCGTTTTATCTGCTCTGCTGTCTGGAGTTGAGATATTCCAATATACCTTCGGATTCTGTTCGTCTTATCATGTCTGTGCTGCTCTTGATATTTGTGCCGCTCCTTCTGATAATTCTGCGCGATATTTTCTGGAAATGTATTTCTGCAATAGTGGTTTTGCTGGTCATAATAATGTCCTGGTATATCATGATTCCTGCATCTCAGTCACGGAACTGGGCTCCGGAGTACAGTAAAACCGCATATTCTGAAATCGAGGATGGTATTCTATCCTTGCATAATCTCCGCTACTGCCGTTATCGGACGGAACATGATGTTGAGCCTCGCTATGAGCTTCGCAGATATGATCTTAAGAAACTGAATACTCTTGATTTCGTGAGTGCCCCCAAAGGCGATTCTTCATTGTTTGCCGTCAATATGCTGTCTTTCGGATTCACTGACGGCCAAGTGCTTTGTGTTTCCATTGAGCCGCGTCTTGAGAAAGGCGAATCATTTTCATTCTTCCGCGGTCTTTTCAAGCAGTATGAACTCGCCTATGTTTTTGCGGATGAACGTGATTTGATCGGATTATACAGTAATGTCATTAAAACGGATGTTCATGTATTTCCTCTCCGCAGGACTCCCGATGAAATTCGGCGGCTTTTAAAAAATCTTATTGCACAGGCGGATCAACTTGCTGTGCATCCTGAATTCTACAGCAGCATTTCTGAAAACAGTTTCGGCTCTCTTCTTTTCATGGCAGCTCCTCCGCTTTCATGGAAAGATTATCTTGACTATCGCTACTTTTGTAATGCCAAAGCTCCTGCACTTCTCTATGAACGCGGAGATATTATGACAAAGCTGTCCTATAACGAGGCCTTGAGGAATTTTCGCATAAGTGAGGAGATTCCAAAGAAAGGGCTTTCCTCTGACTTTTCGCGACAGATTCGGCAGGAAAGGAAATAGCAGACTCAGACTATCCAAGCTCCGCCAAGCACTCTGTCATCCTTATAAAAGACAGCTGCCTGTCCAGGCGTTATTGCTCTTTGAGCTGTCTCAAAGATGACTTTTACCCGATTGTTTCCCATCTGGATTATTTCTGCCGGAGCAGGGCGGCTTCTGTATCTTATCTGTACTTCGCATCTGAAATCTTTATTGGCACATGATTCAAGCAGCCACGATGTATTTTCTGCAATCAGTTCTTGCTTGAAGAGCAGTTTCTCGTTTGTGCTTAGGGTGACATTGCCGCTAGTGTTGTCCAGATCAAGGACATAGGCAGGCTTGCCAAGTGCGATTTTCAGACCTTTTCTCTGACCTATTGTATAGAGGTGGAATCCTTCATGGCGTCCCAGTTTTTTGCCTTGTTCATCAACAAAAAAACCTTGTCGGGCTTCCGCAGAAAAGCAATTCCGCAGGGATTCAGAAAATATTTCATCAGGAGCGGTAAAACATGCATCCTGACTTTCTTTTTTGTCGGCGTTGGGGAGGCCGTATTCTCTGGCCAGCGTTCTGACTTCCTCCTTAGTCATTTCACCTAGAGGCATGAGTATGCGGGGCAGCATGTCTTTTGAGAGCGCAAAAAGGAAGTAGGATTGATCTTTGGCTGTAAATGTTCCGCGACATAGAGCATATGAACCGTCTTCAAGCTCTTTGATTCTGGCATAATGGCCTGTTGCCAGATGGGATGCTCCATGTTCCTCGGCGAATTTGAGCAGTTTGCCGAATTTGATAAGCGGATTGCATACTGCACACGGATTGGGAGTGCGTCCTTTGGAGTATTCATTCCATGAATAACGCAGAACTTCGTTTTCAAATTCATTTGTGAGATCAAGGAACTGATGTTCGATGCCTATTTTTTGCGCCGCTTCAACGATTTGAGCATCTTCCGTCGGAGACAGTCCGGGATGTCCCGGCTTTTTCAATTTCATTGTCACTGCAATGATATCGTGTCCCTTATTCTTCAGCATCAAGGCTGTGCTTGAGGAATCGACTCCACCACTGAATGCTACTGCTATTCTCATTTTGCGAGCTGCTTCTTCAGGGTGTCTGAAATCATTGCGAGGGAAGAGCCGGAGATTTCAATAAGTTTGTTTCTGCCAGTCGCTCCCGAGACTATGTTTACGCGGCCTTTGGGAACAGCAAAGATATCGGAAAGATATTCGATCAGCGATGCGTTTGCCTTGCCGTCAACAGGTGGTGCAGTCAAGGCTATTTTGATGGAGTCACCGTGGATTCCGATGATTTTACAACGTGAAGAGCGAGGTTGAATGTGACAGGGGATTTTTACAGCCCCTGTCTTGGTTTCGGAGATAATCCTGTCAAGTTCGGCATTCACTGCTTATCAGGCTTTGCCGCCTTCCTCTGTTTTTTCCGGAGGCTCCGGCAGATTAAGCAGCTTGCGGATATCCGCAACGTCGATTGTTTCCTTGACCAGCAGCTCTTTGGCGAGCAGCTCAAGTTTATCCTTGTTGTCGCTAAGGATCTTAGTTGCTCTTGCATACTGTTCGTCAATGATTATCTTGATTTCCTGATCGATTTCACGAGCGGTTTCTTCGCTGTAGCCTTCGGCTTTGATGATGTCGCGTCCGAGATAGATGTGTTCAGAGCGTTCACCGTACTGGATGAATCCAAGTTTGCGGCTCATACCGAATGAACAGACCATATAGCGAGCCATTCTGGTTGTCTGATTGATATCGCCGGATGCACCGCTTGTGATGTCTTGGAATATCATTTCTTCCGCGATGCGTCCGCCCATGCTGACTGCGATCTGATCAAGCATTTCCTTCATGGACTGAGTGTAACGGTCTTCTTCAGGAAGCATCATTGTCGCGCCGAGATAAGCCTGTCCACGGGGAATGATTGTAACCTTATGAACAGGAGTTGCGTGTTCGCAAAGCAGGGCAATGATTGCATGTCCCGCTTCATGATATGCGGTGATTTGTCTTTCACGCTCGCTGATTCTTCTGCTTCTGCGTTCTCTGCCCCAGCGGACTTTGTCACGGGCTTCTTCCATTTCAGCCATGGATACTGCTGTTTTGTTGAAGCGGGCGGCAAGCAGGGCTGCTTCATTGATGAGATTAGCGAGGTCGGCACCGCTGAAGCCGGGAGTTCCTCTGGCGATAATATCAAGATTGACGCTCTGATCAACCTTGATTGTTTTGATGTGTACATCAAGAATCTTTCTGCGGCCTTTTATATCCGGCAGGTCGAGAACAATCTGTCTGTCGAAACGACCGGGTCTGAGAAGTGCCGGGTCGAGAACGTCAGGACGGTTTGTCGCTGCAAGGACAATTACACCTTCCTGTGTTTCAATTCCATCCATTTCGACCAGCAGTGCGTTTAGCGTCTGTTCTCTTTCATCATGACCGCCGCCGATACCCGAGAAGCGGGAACGTCCGACTGCATCAATTTCGTCGATGAAGATCAGGCAGGGGCTGTGTCTTCTGGCCTGTTCAAACATGTCGCGGACGCGGCTGGCGCCTACGCCTACAAACATTTCAACAAAGTCTGAACCGCTGATACAGAAGAAGGCAACATTGGCTTCTCCGGCAACGGCTTTTGCCAGCAGAGTTTTTCCTGTGCCGGGAGGTCCCATCAGGAGGGCGCCTTTCGGAATTTTTCCGCCGAGCAGTTTGAATTTTATAGGATCTTTAAGGTAATCAATGATTTCCTTGGTTTCTTCTTTTGCTTCATCCGCACCGGCGATGTCGTCAAACTTTTTGCTGTTTTCATCGGGCATGAGAATTCTGGCTTTGCTCTTGCCGAACTGCATTGCGCCTTTGCCGGCCATTTTAAGCTGGCGTGAAAAGAGGAAGTAGAGCAAACCGACTATGAGAAGAATGGGGAGCACTGTTATTATCAGGCTCTTCCACCAGACGTCGCGAGGTTTTACTTCTACTGCGGTTTTCTTGAGCAGCTTGTCAAGGTTTTCCGAGAAAACGACTCGAGCCGTGTAATAAGCGCTTGTCTGGGCGGCAGCAGCTTCGGGCTGCTGAGCGGCCTGCTGTATGTTTGCCGGACTGTCATGCAGTCTGAATTTTCCTTCAACGTAGAAGATTCTGTCTGTCTCAGGAGAAATGACGGCAGTCATGATATTGCCCTGTTCCAGCTCTTTCTCAAAACGTGTCTGGTCAAAAGTGTGGGCTTGCTGGCCGGGATTGTATTTTACTATAAAAAGTGTTGCGATGCCGATAAAAATCAGCAGCCAGACGAAAACCGCAACAGGAGGACGTCGTCCCGGCGTTTTGCCTTCTTTCTTATAATCATCTTTATAATCGTTGTCGTCGTCGAACATAATGGCGAAAAATCCTTAATGGGGCATGAGAGCCGGGTTCAGAGGGTTAAAATATGCCGGGGCGAATGTCCGGCATATGGGTTTGTTACTTGGTCTGACCTGTTATTGTGACGACCAGATATGCGATAAGAACGAGGATGATAACTACAAGAGCTATAACGATGCCGAAAACATACTTCAGGCTTTTATCGTTTTTCGCGCCCTTGTTGGCGAACGGAGAGGCATTGTTCATCTTAATGGAACCCATGCCTGTGTCTGTGTTGTCCAGATTGATTCCTGTCTGCGTTCTGATTACGGTTGTCACCGACTTGTCATCGCAATCGTAAAGTATTTCAACTCCGCCGATCTGTATGATGTCGCTGTTCTGAAGTTCCTGTTCAGTGATCGGTACGTTGTTTACACGTGTTCCATTTGTGCTGTTGTTATCCCTGAGGATATAAGTGGATGCGTTACGGATGAAATCGCAGTGGTAAGTGCTGATAGTCGGATCTTTGATACAAATATCACGCTCTTCCACACGGCCCACGGTATGGACATCCTTTGTCAGTTCAAAGGTTTTTCCTCTGAGCTGTTCTGACAGGATGATCAGTTTTGGTGCTCCCGGCATGTACACTCCTGAAACGGTTTAGTTGAATATTAATGACTGGAATATATCCTGCTTCGTATCAATGTCAACACATGAAAAATATAAAAAAAACTATAAAATTGATATTTTCTGAAAATTTGAAAAAAATTATCTGCTTTTTGAGCCTGTTTACGAGCTTTTGAGACTTCCTTCAAAAATTCTTTCAATTTTCTCCTGAGCGTATATTTGCGAGCCATAGACTCTTCGCCGAACAGAGGAATTAATGAATTTTCTGATGTTTTTTTGATTTTCCTCCTCTCTGTCAAGTTAATGTCGGAAAAATGCAGTGGAAACTCTCTTATAATAAAATATGTGTTTTTATGCTGGAAATGAGTTTCCTCTTATGCTAGATTACGAGACTCAGGTATATTTTATCTTGTTTTTTCAGTTGCACTGGCTGCATTTTCAGCAGTGTATTGAATCTATCGGATTGAAATTCAGATATAAACTTTATTTTAAATTGTAAATAAAAGAGGTTAAAGGTCGGAAATGCAGAACCAGGAAATTAAAGCAGCAATTCAGAGTGTTTGTCATGAAGTATCTCCCAGCTCAAGAAAAGTGGATTATACAATCCCTGTTCAGGCTGTTGAAAAAGAACTTGAAAAAATAGCCAAGGACTTTGTTTCTTATGCGCAGGTCCCCGGTTTCCGTAAGGGCAAGGCTCCTGTTTCCCTTGTGAAGAAGCGCTTCAAGCCTCAGATTGAGGAAGAGCTTCTCAAGAATACATTCTACATTGCTATCGACAAGACAAGAGATGAATCTTCTTTTGAAATCGTCGGATTCAAGCCTGTTAACGGCAATCCTGTTCTCGAACCCGGTAAAGATCTTGTCTTTACACTCGAATTTGACGTTGTTCCGGACTTCAAACTGCCGGATTACAAAAATCTCAAGCTTGATTCACAGACAGAAGATGTAACTGAAGAGAAGTTCAAGGAAAGACTTGATTATTTCAAGAATCTCTATGCTGTTTACAAACCCCTCGAAGAAGCCGCAAAACAGGGCGACATGCTGAAGGTTTCATACAGCTCAGACTTCCAGCTTGCTCCTGATGCTCCGGCTGCTCTTAAGAATCAGGTTCAGTCCGAAGAAAACTGGTTCTGGCTTAATGAGCCCGAGCAGATTCCCGGCATCATCGCTTCAATGACAGGCGCTGAAAAGGGCAAAGAGTATACATTTGATGCTGTTTATCCTGCCGACTATCGCGAAGCAGCTCTTGCAGGCAAGACAGTCAAGTACACTGTCAAAGTCCTCGAAGTACAGCGCAGAGTTCCGGCTGAAACTGATGCCGAGCTTTGTGAGCGCATGAAGGTTGAAAACGTTGAGAAGCTTCATGCCGATATCAAGGAAAACCTGAAGAAGGAACTTGAAATCAAGAACAGAGAAGCTCTCAAGAAGGAATGTGTTGACAAGCTTTGCGCCGCTGTCGAGCAGTTCCCGCTTCCTCCGTCTCTCCTTTCTGAAGAAACCCAGCGCGAACTCAGAAATGTCGCAATGAGAATCGTCAAGAGCGAAGCTGATGCGGAAGAATTCAAGAAGAACAAGGAAACTCATCTCGAAGAAGCCAGAAAAGCTGCCGAGGCCAAGTCCCGTCAGTATTTCATAATGAGAAAAATCGCCAAGCTTGAAAAGATTGCCGTATCGGAATCTGAAGTCGAGCAGGAAATGGCAAACTACAGCCGTTATTACGGCGTAAAAGAAAAAGAAATGAGAAAAATGATGGAGCAGTCCGGCTCTCTTGCCGACCTCGAAATCGAACTTCTCATGAATAAAGTTGCTGAATTCCTTGTTTTAGAGGCAGGCAACAAGTAATTTGTTAGAAAAATTTGAGGAGGTTATTTACTTATGGCAGATACAATAAAAAATTCAGTTCTTGTGCCGATGGTTGTGGAACAGACCGGCCACGGTGAGCGTGGCTATGATATCTATTCAAGATTGCTCAAGGACAGAATTATCCTCCTCGGCACTCCTATTGATGACAATGTAGCCAATCTTATTGTTGCGCAGCTTCTCTTTCTTCAGTCGGAAGATCCGAAGAAGGATATTGATCTTTACATCAACAGTCCCGGCGGTTCCGTAACTGCCGGTCTGGCGATTTATGACACAATGCAGATTCTTTCATGCGATGTTAAAACATATTGCATGGGACAGGCCGCCAGCATGGGCGCCGTTCTGCTCTGTGCCGGAGCTGCCGGAAAAAGATATGCTCTTCCCAATGCCAGAATCATGATTCACCAGCCTTGGGGCGGTACCGAAGGCACAGCCGCGGATATCGATATTCAGGCAAAGGAAATCCTGAGACTGCGCAGCATGCTCAATGAAATCATTGCAAAGCATACAGGACAGAAGCTCCCGAAAATCTCAAGAGACACCGAGCGCGATTTCTTCATGTCTGCTGATGAGGCAGTCAAATACGGAATCGTTGATAATCTTCTCAGCGGCAAAGATAAGACCCAGAAAGGCAGCAACTGATGGCTGGCGGAAAAAAGTTTGACGGAAACAACGGCGGTGAGGGCGGCGGCGACGATGTTCGTTGCTCGTTTTGCGGCCGCAGTGCCAATAAGCCCGGAGTTGGACAGCTTATTTCAAGTCCTACCGGTGCCACAATATGTCAGAATTGTGTAGATGTCTGCTCAAGTCTTTTCA
>JAKJHH010000176.1 GCA_022703965.1 Verrucomicrobiota bacterium | reverse complement strand
GAGTTCATCGCCTAATTCTACCGCTTCAAAGCTGATGCCGCGAGTCCCAGCTAATTATTCATACCATCTCCTTTTTATTTAATTATACCGCAGCCCTCCGGCTTGAAACAATAATGAAGCGATGGCATGATATACGAAAAGCAATCATCAACATATGGAAATCGCTCATGATTGATCCCGTCTTCTTCAGAATTCGCTATGCCTCGGCAGAGCCTGCGGAAAAATTGCCGCTCTATCTTTTCTGCGCCGAAGAAGTGGAACGGAATATTCCGCGACGTTACGCCTCAAATGGAGTCCCCTTTAGCCAGTTGATTCAGCTCCAGTCAGGAAGTCTGCGCTTTTCTACACCCGAATTTGAATATCCTCTCTGCCCCGGAGAACTCCTTTTCATTCCATCTCATACGCCATATGCTTTTGAATCATATTCCACAGGCGGCAGATACCGGAAAACGGTACTGGAGTTATGCGGAAGAGAACTCTCTGAAACAGAAAGAAAATTAGGTCTCGATAAAGTGCTTCTGCTTAAACCCCGAAAGCCAATGCTCCTTTCAGAGATTTCCGCCGCATTTATTGACCATGAAGACGTTGAAGAAACGACATATTACCCGGAACTGATGGGAAAAATATACGAACTGCTCTACGAGTTAAGTCTCAGCAGAAGAACAGAGGAACAGACAAGTTATCCTCCCTTATTGAAAGATGCCTGCCGTCTTCTTGAAAAAGCGGAAAACGGCTCGTCCTTAAAGCTATACAGGATTGCGAAAATTCTTCATACAAGTGTTGCGACACTGAACCGCATATTCCGGAAACATCTGCAAAGTTCTCCCCGCGAATACACGCTTCGTATCAGAATGCAGCAGGCCAAGAATCTACTGCTGAACAGCGAACTCTCGATCAAAGAAACTGCCTCCCGCCTTGGCTACTGCAACGCCTTCCATTTTTCCAGCGAATTCAAACGCATCCACGGCAAATCCCCATCGGAATTCAAAACAGATTATGCCAGCAAAGAATGAACAGACATCTTTCATTGCGCTTGTCATCTTTGTAATGCGTCACTTAGGGTTATTTAAGCTCAGCATAGCTGTAAGCAAAGCAAGAAGGATAACCACGAAGCGCACGAAGGACACGAAAAAATGCAAGGGATAGTTTTTATAATTAAAGACTTGCGACTGAACTATTCTTTAGCTGTAATGGACTGAACGCAGGTAGAGATGCCAGAATATACTTATTTGAATCTTTAAATGTACATCATCGACAAGGCAAATCTTCGCACTTGCAAATCATGGCAATATTTGGGATAAGCATTTAATTAGCAACTCCTTAAATCTTCGTGCGCTTCGTGATTTAAACTCCCCTTACGATAAAGCTAACTGACGCATTTCGTCATCTTTAATGAAATTCTCAGGGCTTCTATTGACATGGAAAGAGCTTTGTGATAAACTTAATTAAGTTAACCGACCAATTAACCCACAGAGATAATATAATGAGCTTTGAAAAAGAAAATCAGAAATCGGCCAGAATGCTGATCCGCCGTTATGTTCTTGATTTGATATACCAGCATCCGGGAGAAGCGACTCTTGTTCCTTCGTATAATGTACTGAAAGATATGCTTGGTGTCGCAAAAAGCACAGCGCAGGCGGAACTGAACGCGCTTAGAGATGAAGGCATTATCATAACAAAAGTAGGCGTCGGCAGCTTCACAAATCCGGCTTGTCGTTTCAGCTCGAAACAACAGAATAAATATCTGTTCTCAGTAATTCGCGGCAACGGAAAAATCATCTACGACTCCTATTACTCTCTGACACTCTATGCAAATGTAATACAGGAACTGGCAAAAATGCCGGCGGCAGTGCAGGATGTCCACCTTTATTCCTCCAGCGAAGACGCTCTTTTTGAAGAGCTAAGAGGCATTCAATCCGACGCGATCGTCTGGCTTTCCCCTCCTCAGGAATATAAGAAAATCATACAGAGAATAAATGAAGTCCGTCCGGTACTGACTGTAGACCATCTGATAGATGGCGTAAGCGGAATTCATCCCGACCTTATAGACATGGGCTATCAGATGGGAAAGGAAATGCTCAGAAGGGAGCTCAGAAAACCACTCATACTGCAAGGGAAACGCTACAAAGCGGACGAATTCACAGGTCTGAAAAAAGCTTATAGCGAAGCGGGAGTTCCGCTCTCTGAACTGACGTACATATGCCACAGTGAAACAGATAAAATCAAGCAATACTTCAAGTCAGGAAAACGACCGGATTCCATTCTCTTTGCCTACGACTACGAACTTGGAATTCTGGAGATACTCAAGGAGTCATCCATAGACCTTGAAAACTCCTGCCGAATGGTATCTTCGATGTATAAACCGCCAATCCTCAATGCACCAATGCTGCTGATCCCATCCCGCTTTGACTGGCTGGCAAAAGAAACAGCAAAGTTCCTGCGCGAGACACTAGAAGATTCAGAATCGAACTCAAAGCACAGACTAGTCAAAGTCATAGGGCTTCACTCCGGAGAACTTTTATGAAATCCCAAGAATTCACACTCATTGAGCTTTTAGTTGTGATTGCAATAATATCAATTCTGGCCGCCCTGCTCCTCCCTGCACTTGGAAAAGCGCGTAGTCAAGCACAATCCACATTCTGCACTGGGAACTTGAGACAAATAGGACTTGCCAACGCATCTTATGCCAATGACTACAACTCTTATCTCCCTGCCAGCGGAGCCTTTATAAATGAAAAAGGGATGGATCAAAATTTCGTTCAACAGCTATTCCCATATATAAAAGGAAGAGAAATACGTCATGCCTCAATCGAAAAAGAAGAGCCGAAAATATTTTTCTGCCCATCAGCTCCTGAATCGCATTACATAACCTTGAAAGACAGTATAATTAAGACAAATTACGCATGGAACCAGTTGCTTGGAGTTGCACAATTCAGCTATGTTTCGGGATGGCTGAGCACTTCGTCAAGAAACCTGAATAAATGCAGACGCCCGTCTGCCACAGTACTTTGCATAGACTATGACTATCAAGGGAATGTTTTTACCGGCTTTGGAAATTTTGTATACTTCTGGAGTCGAACTAACTCTGAACTACGTTCTCCAATCCGGCATAATCTTAGGGATAACAATCTTGCTGCCGATGGACGTGTTTTCTCCCTATGTCCAATCAAGTTAAATACGATTGAATATTCCAATGCCTATGCTTTCGCAGATAAAATTGCTGATCCCAAGTTTCCTCTCTGGCCAGAATAATTAAGAATCAACAGAAAAGAAAACAATCATGAGATATTTTTTATGTAGCATTCTCCTTTTGTCACTAGCCGTACTCTGCCATGCTGAAAATCCCGAATGGGAAAGCAGTTTCACCAAGACTGAAGATTTGAGTTCATGGACAAAATACGGAAATGCAAAAATGAAAGAGGATGGTCTTTACATATCCAATACCAATTCAAGCAACGGAATGTATGGCATCTGGAAAGAATTACCTCCCGCCCACTTCAAGGGAAAAATGATTCTGTTTTCAGGAGAACGGAAAGGGATAGGAATCGCTCCCGCCGAAAAGGATTATCTTGGTCCCAAACTGATGCTTGTCATTACAAGCGGTACGAAAATCAAATATTCGGATGTCCCTCCCAAATTCGGTAATTACGACTGGTGCGGATTTGAAAATATAATCTACATCCCTGATGACGCTGATAAAATACGGCTCTTTCTTGGCTTTCAAAACGGCTGCGGTAACATGGGCATACGTTCATTGAAAATCGAAATTCTGGCAAGCCCTCTGGACTTGAGTCCATATGCAAACATGAACTGGACAGATGATCATGCTGACGACGGAAAAGGCGGATGGTCTGACCAAGGTTCCGGCATGGATGGAGAAGCGTTCATCCTTCCACTTTCAAAAGGGAAAATATTTGCAGGAGTTCCTTTCAGTATCAGACGTAAAGATAAATCTATCATCTGCATGAAATCAAACCGCATAAAAAACGGATTGCAGGAATTTGAAATTACCTTCGCCAGTCCATGTGAAGCAAAATATCTTTACCTGCTCCACTGCCTCTGCTGGGCTCCCCAGGAAAAGCTTGAGGCAGGAAAAATACTTATCGAATACAAAGACGGAAAAGAAGAAACAATCACGCTCAAAGCTGGGGAAGATGTCGGAGACTGGTGGAACAGCAAGGAACTTCCCAACGGAGCAATAGGACTAAGAGCCAGAGCAAGAGACGGTGAATGGCGCGGCCTCTATGTTTCTAAATTTGCCCTGAAAAATCAGAATTCGGAGATCAAAACGATTCGCTTTGAAGCTGGGAATCCAGACTTGCTCTGGATAATATGCGCAGCTACTCTGTCAGATAAGCCATTCAAAATGCCATTGCCGCGCGAGAAAGTAAAAACCACAATCATGCCAAGCGAAAATTGGATTCCAATCACACGTGAAGACTTCAATCGTCGCAAGAGCGGTTCTGCACTTGATCTTTCAAGTTTCATGGATAAAACTCCTGTCGGAAGCCATGGTAGGGTAATAATAAGAGAGGACGGGCATTTTGCTTTTGAAAAACGCCCTCATCAGATTCAACGGTTCTTTTCTGCAGGAATCAATTTCAAACTGGAGAACCGTTTGCAGGCAGATCAATTAGCCGATGAACTGCTGAAAAACGGATACAATATGGTGCGCATTCATATTCCTGAAAACACACTGATGTATGGAGCAGGAAAAAAACTGCAATTCAACGCACATTATCTCGACATTTTCGATTACCTGACAGCAGCCTTGAAAAAGCGCGGCATATACATGATGTGCGACATGGCCGGATCAATTGTCAATGGATGGGATGCCTTTAAGATAGACTACTGGGGGGCTCCTATTTCAGATAAAACAAAAATCCGGAAAAGATTAAGTATTCACTTTGATCCTGAAGCCAGAGATGAATGGAGTAAAGGCATTGAGCAGCTTCTGTGTCGAGTAAATCCATACACACAGACCCGCCTCATAGACGATCCTGTACTTGTCATGGTTCTAGGCTATAACGAACAGGAATTTGAATTCAGCAGAAACTTTGATCAGGATTTTGTCGCACCATATTATCGTGAGTTTCTTAAGAGGAAATACGCTTCTATTGAATCCTATAACAGTAAATGGAAAACAGAGTATCATGATTTTGACAAAATCCCCTGTTTTCAGTCACGGGAAAGTGGAAATAGCGATGTACGAGAATTCCTTTATAAAACTGAAAAAAATACTGCCGCATGGTATAAATCGCAAGTCCAGGAACTTGGCTATCAAGGACTGATATCATCGTATAACGTCTTTAAAACGCATCACTTCAACCAGATACGCAATGAAACATGTGACTATATTGCAATGAACAGCTACCACGCACATCCAACCAATTGGATTCATATTCCATCTGAGATATCTCAGGACAGTGCCATCTCCAAATCAGCAGGCTTATTCCGGGATATAATATCGGGACGAATCCAAGGGAAACCACTTGTTGTAACAGAATATCAATGCGTCTACTGGAACAAATATCGTTACGAACAGCCGTTCGTATTCGGTGCTTACGCATCCTTACAAGGACTAGATGCAATATCCATGCACTCAGAACCGGTATCACTCAAATCAATGCTTACAAAGGACTCAAAGATCCGTGCATTCAGCGGATATACGGATCCCATTGCAATAGCATCGGAATTTCTCACTTATTTTCTATATATGCGAGGAGATATTACGCCGCTTAAGGAGAATGTCCATGTGCTTTTACCTGAAATTGATTATGAAGGAAAAAATCCGAATCTGACCATCTCAAAAACACAAAATGCTCTTGCCCTTATCTGTGGATTTTCCCTCACCTATGATAAAATGAAAAAGGCAGAGCATATCCTTTTTTCTCTGAAAGGTGACGTCAAAACAGAAGGAACGGAAGCATTCTCGCAGTCAGTGGATGAAACTGCAAACCTGATGCCATACCTGCAAATATTAAAAACTCAAGGATTCCTCAAGCAGGAAAACAAAAGCAACGGAATAAATATCTTTGAAAGTGCAAATGGAGAAATATTTATGGATACAGACAAAAATTTCATGTCTATTAATACTCCTCGTTTTCAAGGGATTTGCAGCGAAGCAGGCAGTAGTTGTAGACTCAATAATTTTGAGATTGAGTCAATGAGCGTTGATGCAAACCTTTCCCTTGTCTCTATAGATGGACACGAGGACATCTTTAACTCCAAACGCTTGATGCTGGTCTTTGCCAGTAATGCATTAAGCAATCAAATGGTCTTTGCAGAAGAAGAAATGCTTAAGCTACTGCATTCCGGAGAGGCTCCAAGCTTAATCAGAAGCGGTTCTTTTCAGGTAAAAATAAAAAACAGACAAGCAGCGTCGCTTAAATTATATCCTCTCGATCTTGCAGGTACACGTCTGAAAGAAATCCGCCCGGCTCACATTGAAGGCGAATATGCAAGATTCAAAGTAGACACACAAAAGGATGGAGCTGCTGTTTTCTTTGAAATAAGCCAATAATTTTTCAATGGGTACTAAACTCAGCCGATGCGTTTGATGGTTTCTACGGCTTTGGAGACGAAGAACTCTATTTCGCGCTCACTGTGGGCGGCGGAAACAAAGGCGGCTTCAAACTGAGCAGGCGGCAGATAGAATCCTTCATTCAGCATCGAACGGAAAAATTCGGCATACTTGGAGGTGTCGGAATGTTTGACATCCTGAAGATTCCGGATTTCACGCGAGGGCGTAAAGAATATCGTGAAAACTCCGCCAAGATAATTGCAGGTGCAGAAAGATGAACAATGTCCATTTATCTCATCCGCGATATATTTTCCGTGAGCTTCAAGACGGGGATAGGGATTCTCTTCGGCAAGGAGTTTCAAGGTCGCGATTCCGGCAGCCAGTGAAACGGGATTTCCGCTCAGAGTTCCTGCCTGATATACAGGACCGCAGGGAGCAAGTTTTTCCATGATGTCACGACGTCCGCCAAGAGCAGCGGCAGGCATTCCGCCTCCGATTATCTTGCCAAGCGTAATTAAGTCAGGTCTGATCTCCTCAAGAGAACAATAGGCTCCGGGATGGAAGCGGAAGCCTGTTATAACTTCATCGGCTATAAGCAGAACACCGTTGTCTGAACAGAGACAGCGCAAATCCTGAAGGAAGCCGGGCAACGGTTCAATAAGTCCCATATTTCCGGCGACAGGTTCAACAATAACCGCAGCAACAGCACCGGGATTGGCTTCAATCAATGCTTTCACAGTTCCAATGTCGTTATAACGCGCGGTAAGCGTATTCGAGGCGGTATCGGGGGTAACTCCGGCGGAGGACGGAATGCCGCCGGTCAAAAGTCCGCTTCCGGCATTCACAAGCATTGAATCGGAATGTCCATGATAACAGCCGTCGAACTTGATTATCTTGGGACGTCCTGTAAAGCCGCGGGCGAGACGCAAGGCAGTCATGACGGCTTCGGTTCCGGAGCTTGTCATTCGCATCATTTCTATAAAAGGAATCATGGAATGAACGAGTTCAGCCATTTCAAGCTCAAGGGGATTGCAGGTTCCGAAGCTGAGTCCGTTTTCAGCGGCTTCCTGAACAGCCTCGACAACTTCCTGACGGGCATGTCCTAGGATCAGAGGTCCCCATGAGCCGCAGAAGTCGATATATTCGCGTCCGTCGCAGTCATAAATCAGACTGCCGGAGCCGCGCTCGAAATAAAGCGGATTTCCCCCCACGGATTTAAATGCTCTGACCGGACTGTTAACTCCGCCCGGAATAAGTTTTGAAGCTCTGCTGAAAAGTTCTTCTGACCTGCTCATATATTAATGAACCCCCGTCGTAAAATATGGATTCTTCTGTTAAAATTCCGCAATCCCGTCAAGCTCAGAATATAACATGCTTAACATGAGAACTTCAAGCAAAAAAAATGCGAAGAAAATAAAAAAATCAACGGCAGTATTGAGCCGGACTGATTCCGCTGAAGCGTTTGAACTGACGGGAAAAGGTGTAAACATCAGGATAATTCAAAAGTTCAGCAACCTCACGGGGTGCCTTGCCGCTTTCGAGTAAGTCTTTGGCACGCTCAATTCTTAGTTTTATCAGATACTGCCCCGGACTTATCCCCAAAATACTTTGGCGATATCAGGAAGCAGAACTTTCTCATCGACGCGTTCTGACAGAATCGCACAGGCTTTTTCATGTTGTTTAAGCGAGGAATCGCTGAAAGTACTCCAGCGTATATGACGATGGGCAAAAACCAGAAATTCATATATCTGAGCAGAAACAGCAGGAATTTCAGATGCGGATGAATTCTTCAGCGCAAAAAAGATTCTCTGAAGCCGACGAATTAAGACAGAATCAGGATAATAAGTAATTATGGAATCCTCTGAGGCCAGAGCGCCGCAAAACTTCAAGCCCATGAAAAGCTCTTCAGGTACAGTTATATAGCAAGTGACGGCAATCTGATCTTCCGGATCATAACGCAGGCATGTCGTCTTGCGCGGAAAGCGCTGAATCACGGTTCCGCCGCTGACATGTGAAGTCCTGCCGTATTCAT
>JAKJHH010000175.1 GCA_022703965.1 Verrucomicrobiota bacterium | reverse complement strand
TATAATAAGCACAGTGACAGAGAACAACGCAAACCATGAAATAATGTAATAGTAACGGAATTTTGAACGCTGGGATTTACCCCCTGTCAAAAATCCGTTTGTCCCGCCTCAAATTCTCTGCTGAAAAATTAGAAAGAACGGAGATTGGACGACCATTTTTTTCCGAGTTTCATAATCCGCTGTGTTCCACATTGCTGAATCCCTGTTAATGTTGTTTCTTTCAAAGACAGTAGGCATAAGGCCGGAATTGACCGAATCATCGCCTTGAATGATATTGCTTGCCCGGCGGATCGCTAAGTGATAGATTCTGCAAATTATTGCCTCATCGATGCTTTATGACATAAATCATATTTGCCTTACGCTCGAAATTTCCGGCAGCTGAAAGATTTTTAATTTGAAGTATTCACGATCGAGAAATCCGTAGGCTTGTCGGATCAGCCAGCGAATCTTGTTATTAAATCCTTCCATAGAGGCATTGCTGATATGATGAAAAGTCCAGAAGGCAGAAATACCATTGAGTTTATCACGAATGATTCGCGCCATTGTACAAAGTTCTGGAATAGCGGTTTCCTCGGCCATTTTGCACCATCGATGGAAGGCGATTTTAGCATGATAGGAACTGTTTGCTCTGAGATAGATACATCGCAACGCTTCCTTAAACATATATGCGTCTCCGAGTTCCTTTAATACGCCGCGCATATTCCGCAGAATCGATCTGGAATCTTCATACAGTTCTTCATTGTTCAGAAGGAAAACAAAGCGTAGTCCTTTTAATTGCTGTTTCTGTATTTCATCAAGTCTGGAAACAATTCGTCGCCGGACCTTGTCGAGCTTTTCGTTCATCAGTTTGATGACGTGAAAGTGGTCGAAAACGATTTGTGCCTTTGGAAAATGCCGACTGATCCAGGAATACTAAGCATTGGACATATCCATTGTGACCATGCGCAATTTGCTCCGTTTCAATTTTCTAAGCGCTCCTTCAAGATCCTTGGTTCCTTTGCCGTCTCCGACATGAATGACTGCACCGAAATTCAAATCACGGACAATCGTAAGATATTGTGATTCCAGCTGAGCTCGTCCAATATGAATTTCATAAATCCCAACCGCCTTGACATGGGCAGTCTGGATGCGTGCATATTTCCTCTTTAAATCCCTTTTCTCCAGATCCTTGACAGTATGCCAAAGCACGTGAAAATGTCTGGCGACAGCCTGAACGCTCAGATGCGGCTGCAGTTCCAGTATAGTACGTTCCAGAGACTGCGTAAGGCGGGATTTCGGATGCGACAGAAACGGAATATGCTCCATCTCGCGGCTATGACAATTCCGGCAATAAAGACGATGCGAGATAAACTCCAGCACGACCTCACGGCAATACACCATCGGTTCAACATGCGCATGACGCAGATTAATGGCTTCTGCGCTGGCATCCTCGGAACCGCAGTGCCTGCAATGGAATCTCGCCGTTTCAAGTTCAGTCGCATCGTTCTTCCCGAATAGCTGTGCTCTTCCTGTTGAAATCCTCGGATACCTTCCGTATGGTAGAGATCGACATTGTAATACTCCTATCTTTGTTTTTGGCTACTCAAAAATAGGAACAATGTCGGTCTTTTTCTATTCCATCTCTACCTTTTTAGCAATTTCACCTCAGTTGTGTCATAAACCGTCGAAGAACCTTATTATTGTCTGCTTAAGCCAAAAGTCCAATTTCAATTTGAATCAGAGTGATTTTTTCAAGCGGATATTCCTGATTTGTATGCCGACACGTTCCTGAGGCAAATGCATAAACTGGATAAATAACGCCTTCATTTTTACAGACTTGTCCGAGAGCATTAGCTTCAAGGGAAGCCTGATTGACTGCCAGCTTTCAGGGTCTGAGTCGACACTGTCGGGAGTAGCCATCTGAGCATCTCCGCTTTTCACCGGATTGCCGGAAGCATCCAGACAATCCAGGCGGAACTGTAATGTTTGCCCTCCGCGATGAGTCCCCCACATATCGGTTCCGCCATTGACCTCAAATTCCAGTGTGCCGTTTTCAAATCCCGGTGGAATATCAATCGCAGTCTGAAACTGGAATAAGCAACTGCACCAGTTAATTGATTTCTCATCAAGCCTGAAGGTAGTCTGATCTCCATCAAACGAGACGTTTAACCCACCCCATACATGTGGATTAAAGTTTTTAGGGTAAAATTTCAGGGGATAAAATTCCTCGTTATCCGAAGATGGCAGTTCAATAGACACAGCCCCCAGAAGTCCGCCGGTATCGCCTTTACCGGCTACGATATCCAATGATGAAACTGTTTTCTCCGGAATTGGATTATGCCACCGGTAAATCCAAAGTCCGTGTCCATCCAGATTTTTCCAGCCCGGCAGCGCTTTGCGTCCGGATGATTTTGACTTCAGATTTTTCCAGTAGTCGATCTCACTACCGTTATGAACCGGAATTTCCGCCTTGCTGCCGTCAATATAATTGACAACATAGCGAAAAGCTGTCCCCTGCCCGTCTTTGGTGGAAGCATGAAGGAAATAGATATTTCTTACTGGCAAAGCGACAGCTATACTTCTGACTTGGCTGACGTTTTGGGGATCGACATAAATACAAGTACGTTCGTCATTGTGATCGCCCCGTACAAATTCAAATGGAATTCCATTGCACTCCACGATCCCCCATGGAGGAACGTTCCGGATGCCATTCTCGCCGGGAGCTTTCCAAGTGGCGTAGTCATGAAAGCCATTGTTAACTTTAGCTCGCAAATCAACTGTTTTTATCTTGTTTGAATCTATATTGAATGCTCGACGCTCTTTCTTGTTCTTATTGTTATTATCTTCCAGCAGAGTTATCCCAGCGCGTTCAGCATCCTCAAAACGTTCAACGGACAGCTTCCCGAAACGTTTTTGCAAGGTTGCAGGAGTACCGCCGACAAGCACAACGCGCTCATTTGGCGGAAGACAAAGGAAATATTCTCCGCTACGATCGGCAAGCTGCTTTCCGGCGAGAGGATCTACCCAGTCCAACCCTGTTTCCGCCGGTCGGAAACGAACAAGTTGAGTTCCGAGTCCATTATTGATCAAGATATAGCCGGTCATATCATTGCGAACCGCCTTATTCACTTCAATGCGCAATGCAGGCTTCCCTGTCTGGTGGTCTGTAAGTCTGCATGCAGGAACGATCTGTTTCTCAGTTGCGATGGAATGTATCAACGCGCAAAGCGACTCCAGAGGCATTCTCGCATTGATATAGATTACTTTGCCCTTTTCGATGGATTTAGATAAAAACACAGGATGCCCGGCAAGCGATCTCTCCACATTCCATGAGCTGTCGAATCCGACCTCTCTGTATGGGGCGGCCATAATCTCGCCATCAGCCCAGGCAAACTTTGCAGGTTCAAGTTCCAGTTCTTTTCCGAGAGTGATTCCCGGGAATGTATTAACTGTCCGGGCAAAACCATATTCGTCATTTTGCATTGCCTCCTGTCCGACAATCAGCCAGCCGCCCTTTCTGACGAACCGCTCCAGTTCTTCGGGAGTGCCGTTACTTGTAGCCTCAATGCCGGCAAGCACAGCTATCGGATATTTATCTAAGAGTCCCTGAGACAGTTGTTCTTCAAAAACTGCGTCATACGAAAACGGAACATATTCCAAGGCCAATGCATAGTCTTCATTCTGCATATGCCGCACAGAACCTGTGGCGCGCGCCAGCCTCTTGGAAGTAAGAGAAAAAAGCATTCCAATCTGCGGACTTATTCCTCTGTCCCGGGGAGTAAACAGATCACTGACTTTAAGTATTTCGCGCTTTGCATCCATGATCCCCAGAAGTTCCTTGGCGGGCAATGCATAAGTATTGAGCATCAGATAAGGAAATCTTTCGGCGACAAGTTTTCCTCCCGCTTCATCGCCCTTAGTCCAATATTGATCGAACGGACGACGATCCCATTTAAAAACGAATGATGCATTGAATCCGCGTGCATATTGCAACCAGAATTTGTTACGGATGCTTGTCCTAGTATTGTCGACATATGTTTCGCCGTCAAATATCGGTTTTCCCCGTGCTATCGCATGAAGCAGACGGGCATATAAGGCATTGCCTCCGTTTGTCGGAGCGCAAACGGCATTCATATACCGGTTGGTTTCATACAGGTTGGCATTGGAAGTCAGGTTTCCCATCGGCTGATAACAGAAAAGGATATCCGGTCGTTTATCGACTCTTCTGATTTCTTCAATTCCCGCACGGCAGATATCAGTAAAGCATGCCTCCATGAATTTTGCCCACTCTACAAAAAGAGCAGTATTTTCCCTTGTATGCTTAAAGTTACCGATCTCCTGAAAATTCCCATATGAAGTATGCCAGGCTGCATTAAGGTTTTCTATATTGCCATAACGGCTTTCCATCAGGTCGCAAAACATTTTACGGTTGTAAGTACTCCAGTCGTTGTAATCCGGTTCATTAAATAATTCATAAACGAATGGCGCTCCGCCTATTTTCTGCATTGTTTCGGCTCCGCATCTCCACATTTCCAGATAAAGCTGACGTCCTTCCGGCGTTGTTGCGCTATAAGGCATCCAGTGATTATTGCCTTCTCCCGGCACATTGAATGCCGCCGCAGAAGGCAGTTTTCCGCTTTCATACTTTATGGCGCCGTGATGCCAGGGGGCACAGGTAAAATCAAGATAAAGCGGCAGGCCGGATCTGACAATCTTAAGCACCTGCGGATCATTTATCGCATCATCGCCGCGGTTGCGGTATTGGCGAATCCAACTCGATGTGGAAAATATTCCGGTGGCATCAAACCCCAAGCGCTGATGCCCCTCATAATCCAGCACATCTTCATAAAGCCAATTCATTTCAGCCGGATATCCTGCGGTATGTTTACTCAGGGTTCGCGGCACTTCCTCATAATACAATGTGGCGATTAGGTAGCGCGGCTCTCCGTTAATCAGAAAACTGCCGGACTTATCCACGCTCAAGTCCGCCCCCTGAGGGATTTTCATCTGCTCGCTAAGGCTTGAAAAAGCCGGAAACAGATCTTCGGACATCAAATCTCCCATCAGTATCGTACAACATATTATCGCCATAAATAAGCGCATGAAAAATCTCTCCTTATGTTATATATATTTGTCTTCTGTCTCAGTTCTCTGATGTTTCAGTATTGAGGATGACATATGAACTATTCGACCACCCACGCAGCCCAGAAAGCATTAGCCCCTTCCACCGGAATCTCCATGTATTTCATGCCATGAACACTTCCGTCACAAGTCAAAACATTCACACCGACCTTATGTATATGCCGACAGGCTCCCTCTTCATTCAAGAACTCGCCGCGCGTCCAGATGTAAGGGTCACTTGTTGACTCGGACAAGCCCAAATCGGCGACTAGCATTCTCTTTGACGGTTTTTGTATACGGAATGCTAGTTTTTGCGATAAATAATAGTTGATACCATAGTGCCGTCTGTTAACCTCCTGTTTGGTTTCTCCCATGAAGTTCTGCGACGGACAGGCAAAAATACTAAGAGGCCGGTAAGTTCCCGGAGTCCCGCTGATATAATAATTATTGCTACCTTCAACAATTGGCATACCGGGTAATACATATGTCATCAGCTTATCCTGCCACTTCTTATAGTTCATCGAAGAATCCATATACTTAGGAAGGAAACCATTATTATCCTGCTCGTATAAGCACATTCCACCTCCTATCTGTTTCATGTTGCTTATGCATGCGATATCTCTTGCGGTTGTCCGGGCCTGGTTCAAAGCAGGTAACAGCATTGCAGCCAGAACAGCTATGATCGCAATCACCACCAGAAGCTCAATCAAGGTAAATTTCTTTCCGTTTCTCATTCTATATCTCCTATTGAATATTATTCTGCTTAGAAGCAATACTGTTCAGGATTCGCAATTCAGTCGGTATTACAATATTGCGGGGCAATGTTTCCGGATTAGCTTTTCGACGGATTATTTCATCAATCGCCGCCTCTGCCATTTTCTGCGTATTCTGGCAGACAGCCGACAACGGCGGATTGTACAATTCCGACCAGCGCGTTCCATCAATTGATGCAATCGAGATATCGTGGGGAATCCGCACACCGCACTTTCCCAGAACACTGATAATATGGGCAGCAGCATAATCGGAAGCGATAACCAGCGCCTCTGGCCGTTCCAAGGCAATTTGTCTTGCACATTGTTCAATGGACTCAGAATTCCAATATTGAAAGTCAAAGAATTCAGGAGTGATAGACCATTTCTCGCATGCTTTCCGATATGCATTTTGCTTAGGTAAAAAACGGCGATCATCGGCCATGGCAACACTTTTGAATCCCCGGGACAGCAGATATCCGAACAGATCACGCATTCCCGACTCGATATCAAAATTAACAGAACTTATATCTTGTTCGTCACGCTGTTCCAGTACAACCAGTGGCCATTTAGATGAATATAGCCCTCTTATCTTGTCCGCCTGCTCAGGAAAAGCACCGCTGAACAGTACAATTCCATCAACGATACGCGACGCTATCATCTCCAGCGCCTCAAGTTCTTTTCCTGTATCCCAACAAGTCATTTGCACCATCAGACGGTATCCATGTTTTTCAGCGGCAATTGCTAGATCATCAGCAAGTTCCGCATAAAAAGGACTATTCAGACGTCCGCATATGAAAGCAATAGTTTGAGTCGTCTGACGCTGCATAGCCAGTGCCATATGATTGGGACGGTAATTCATCTCCTGGGCCAAAACCAAAATCTTTTCTCGTGTCTTTGCCGAAACACGTTTAGCCAGTGGTCGATTATTTAAAACAATTGACACCGTTGCCGGCGATACGCCAACCTTTTCAGCAAGTTCTGTGAGTGATGACATTAAGCATTCCTTCTGTATTTCTTCTTGTTAAAACCTTTTAACAAGTCCTTTTTATATTATATACAAATTAAAATGAAAAGTCAATACGGAATTCCACGATGATGACAAGGCACCCGAAATGGGGAGAAAGTCAGTCTGCTTTATTGCAATTTCCGAACATATGCAGTTAGCAAGTTCGGAACGTGAGCAAGTTCCTAGATTCAGAGCCAAGGGGGATAAAGAGGAGTCGCTCTCCCTTTGAAATGAAGAATCTCCCGCAAGACGCGACCTCCTGCATTGTGACTTCCCCTATTTTCTGAATTCCAGAACTTGCTAACTTTCCAAACTGCAAAAGGAGGTGACTCATTACAAAAGGGAAATTGACCAGATGGACAAGCAAATCGGAACACCGTATGGCAAGTTGAAGATTCACTACCGGAAGCCGCTTATGAAACCAAGCGTGCAAGCAGGTCTGAATAAAAATCATTCCAACTAATTGCCGGAATGAGCCGGCATTCACCGGCTCATCTGTTGTCTGGCAATCTCAGCCCCCAAGGCTTTGCACGATTTTTATGGAAAGGTCGACCATTGTTTTACAATGGCGAATTCATTACAGTAATCACTTTCAATCTTTATCCTGATCAAAGCATGCTGGATTTTTGCGCTCTGAAGTTCTATTGTTTATTTAAACAGCTAAGGTGTTTTACAGGGAGGGCTAGTTTAAGAATGAAAAACGCTCTACATCCTTTTTTTCTGATTGGACGGATTTTTGCTTTGATCGGAGGCTCAGGAACACTCCTCCTGATTCTTCTGTTTTTTATTATTCCTGCTGAGCAACGGATTATGCTTCTTTCGTGTTCCGCTTTTCCTGTACTTATGTTCGCCGGTTTAGTTTTTATTGTAATTGCCAGAAGGAAGGCTGTGTCTGACGGTCTTATAAGGGCATCCGGCCTTGAGCTTTCCGCCAAGCCGTTGCGTATACTTAAGAGCTATGGACGCCGTCCTGTCAGGGCAGCCAGTGTTTATGCTGCCGAACTTGAAATTCATGTCGGAACGGATTCTGTCCGTTCCACTCTTTTCTTCTACGGTTCCGATTATCAGACAATTTATGACTGCATTGAGTCTGGTACTGAACTTAAGGTTATCTACAGTTCAAAATATCCGGAACGTGTTATTTTCCGTTGACCTCCGGGCTTTTATTTGACAAAAACGGTCTGACGATTGCGTTCTCTGTACTTATCTGGGGATACTCCATAGGATTTCTTGAAGACACGGTAAAAGTGGCTCAAGCTTTCATAGCCACATTCGAAACATATTTCCCCTATACTTTTTCCGCTCAATCTTAATTGGACTGATGCGTAGTCCATTCTCAGACGACTGACAAGATCTATAGCCTTTATTCCGCTTGAATTTTTCAGCGTTCTGAAAACATGTTCCTGTGTTCTTCCGCATAGTTCAGCGAGACGAGACACTCCGCCTCTGAAATTTTCCGGTTTTCTCATTTCGGCGCAAGCTGTCCGTAGCCATTCAGGGGCTCTGGACAAGTCTGTTTCGTTTTCGTTCCGCATGAGGCCCCGTTCTCTTAGGACGCTCATCAGAAAATAATCAGCTTCAAAGACTGATTTCAGATTCCAGGCAAGTTTTTCAGCCGCCGAATTCAGGAATTCTCTTTGCGCGTCATTCAGTCTTATAATATCCCGAAAAGTGCCCCAGAAATCTTCGGAGCCATC
>JAKJHH010000174.1:294-8882 GCA_022703965.1 Verrucomicrobiota bacterium | reverse complement strand
CCAGTCCGGGGTGAGGGTGGTGCAATACTCAAGCGGGAGCATGCCGGTGGCATTTTCGGCGCGACAGATTTTGTCATTCCAGATGAAATCATAATGTTCGCTTGTTCTGATATCGACTGGAGGATATTTCACGACTCCGGGTCTGTCGCTGCTTGAGTTCTGGATGACGAGAGATTCCGGCTGAATACTGTGGATGTGTTCATAAACTTCCTTCCAACCCCAGCGTTCACCGTGCATCAAGCCGCTTGCCGGATTCTTTTCCCATTCGGATTTGTAAGGCCAGTCTTTTGTCGGATGATCCTTATCCCAGCCGCCGTCAAACCAGACTTCGAGTATGGAACCGTAGTTTGTCAGGAGTTCCGTCAACTGATTCTTCATATAGTCGATATAGGCGCGGTCGTTTTCGTAGTCCGGAAAATTCCTGTCCCAGAGCGAATAATAAAGTCCGGTTTTCAAACCGGCTTTTCTGAACGCATCGACATAAAGCTGCACGATATCTTTTCCATCAGGCGAGTTTTTTACTGAGTATTCGCTGTATTTCGTAGGCCAGAGACAGAAACCGTCGTGATGTTTTGCTGTAAGGACAGCGTATTTCATACCTGCCTCGGCAGCCATCTCCGCCCATTGAGCCGGATCAAGCTTATCCGGAGCGAAGCCGGAGGCTGGAAACTTGCCATCTCCCCAGCCTGTGCCGTTGAAAGTGTTAACTCCGAAGTGAATGAACATTCCATAGCCTAGTTTAGTCCATTCCGATCTGGCTTTTTCTATAACTGAACTCATGTATATACCTTCCTGTTTTTTTATGAATGAGATTATATATCCTGTTGAATAATTCTAGAATGGATTTACTTATATCTTTATATGGACTTTTTCAAAAAAATGTCAGGAATGTATATGAGGACAGGATATTTCAGCCGCTTTATAGAGGATTCTTACGAACGGAGTTTTTTCAGTCGATTGAATCTGGAAGTTCACGAAATAGGCTTTGCTTCTGAGCATATTTATTGGAAGAATAGAAATTTTAAGGCGGATTCATATTTCCGGGTATATTACCTAACTGAGGGCGAAGCAGCCCTGAGATTTCCTTATGGACTTTTTAATGTAAAATCTGGAAATGTATATCTTATTCCAGCCAATGCACCTTTTCGCTATGAGTTCAAAAAGGTTCCTTCGCATTACTGGGCTCATTTCAGCTCAGCGCTGATGGAAAGTCTGCCTGTATTCCGGAAGGGCATGGAGTACGTGATTTCTGAGAATAAGGGAATCGAGGCTGCTTTTGAGCGTCTGATAAAACTTGCCGGAGAACAGAATATATCTGAAATAGACCTGACTTTAAGGCGGATTCTTTATCCTTTTTTCCGGGATTTATCTGAATCGGAATACAGCTCCTTGGAATCAGCATCATTCAGCTCTGTCATTGATTATATAGACAGACATCTAGATCGTGAAATAAAAACGACTGAGCTGGCATCTTTACTGAAGATGAACCGGAATGATTTTTCTCTGGCTTTCAATAAGACATTCGGGATTCCGCCGAAACAATACATATGCCGGCGTCGCGTTGACCGTGCGAAAATTCTGCTTTTAAGAGAAAGACTTTCTGTAAAAGAAGTCGCCGCCGCCGTCGGCTATGATGACGAATTCTATTTTTACCGGATCTTCAAGAAATACAGCGGAAGCACTCCTGATACTTTCAGAAAGATGCAGAATCCCTGTCTGTAATCAGTCCCAGAGGCCGAGTTCCTGCATGCGCTTGATCGCAAAGGGATACTGTACACTCAGCATTCTTCCTGAACCGGGGCTGTAGTCTTTGAACTCGAAGGCAGGGATGACGACAGCGCCGAAGAGTCCCCAGGAGCTTTCAGACTGATCCGTGAGGATTGCAGCCTGCCATGTTCCGGCAGGGATGATGCTCTGAGGACGCTCACCGTTGACGATATCGCAGCCTATTTTACGTTCCTCCCATTTTCCGTTCGGGAAGAGAAGAAGCTGGATCGCTGAAGAGCCGCCGTGATACATCCAAATCTCATCGCTGGAAACCTTATGCCATGTGGATTTTTCTGTTCCGCGGAGTAGGTAGTATATAGAGGTGGCCGCACGCTTCAGATCGGCGGGATCAGGAAGTATCTGCTTGGGCTGTGCTTCCGCCGAAGCCTTTACGCATCGTCGGACGCGGCGGAGCTTCTTCCAGAGGCGAAGCTTTCTCCTGTTTTTTCAGCTGGGGCATTTCAAAGACAGGGACTGATGATTTGTAAATTTCTCTATAATTTCCGCCTTCCATAGGAAGCGGTTTCAGTTTGAGCAGTTCTATAATTTCAAATGCCTGCATGATACTATAAACTCCGTTTAAAGCCGCGTTTGGGATACTGATTTTCATCGTTGACGGCGTTTGCGTTTTTGGAGAATTCCTTCCTGTATTCCTTGCCGTCGGCACTGCGGCATACAAGCTCGACTTTGAAAGTCACCTGGCCGGGACTGCTTATTTTTGAAGTGTCCATGGCGATGCGCGCGCCTTGTCCCTGACCCGGCGGCGGAACTGAGATCGGGTATGATTTGCCTGGCACTCCGTTTACAAATGTGTTGACGACAATTTCAGTAATATCGGGCCCCAAAGCTTCTCTGAAAATATGCATATTCAGCATGGTCTGGGGCGCACCTACATAGAGCGGCTGGAGGTGCGCGGCTTTGATGCGGAGCGGAAATTCATCCTGATTCTGTTTAGGCTGTTCATCGGGGAGAGTGGCAGACTCGGAAAAGCCGTCATCCCATTGAGCAAGGGATTTCAGGAATTCCTGATCTTTGTCTTTGCTTTTGTCTTTAGGTGCTTCATTGTCGCTGCGATAAACATTGCGTCCCGATGTTTTTGCATGCTCGGCTGCCAAATCTTGAGGTGTAAGTATGAATGGCTGTTTGCGCTCCGGCATGCTGACTTCAAATGTCATGCCCTGAGGAACGAGCTGTTCCGGCGAGGGAAGCTGGAGTTTGGGCATGAAGAACGTGATTTTATCAGCATTCTGCTGTAGTTCGTATTTCCATACGCTGTCACCGTTTCTTATGAAGTTGACTTTGATCTGATTGTATTCCGTTTTGCTCAGGATGAACTGATCCAGCAGAAGAAATGTTGCTGAATTTCTACCTGGATTCACATCCTGCGGGGTCATTTTTCCGATATTGTAGAATATGAGAACTGAATTGATGGCCTTTTTTCTCAGGAGCTCTTCATCGGCGGCTTTGATGAAAGAAGGCAGAAATGCAGTAATTATAAACAGCAGAGCAAGCAGGATTTTCATAGGCAGAGAAACTCCGTTTATTTAACTGTTACTTTAAATACATCCGTTTTCATAAAAGAGCAAAGATTATCCATCATGGATCGACAATATTTTGCGGATTCCGGCCACTGGCATTGTAGTGACTGGCGCGCAAAAGCGGACATGTCTGGAACTGCAATCCAGACCGGAAGCATTTCCTTTGCGTTTTCTTGAAGCGAGTTGCCAGCGAAGGCGATTTCATCAACAGCTGCGGCAATCTGAGAGAAGACCGGAATGAGCTGGAGTTCCGTTAGCGGAGGATCTGCTTTCAGGAGCGATGCAAAGGCTTGAAGCTTTATTTCTATTTTGATGGACGGGAATATTTTGCTGAGTCCGGAAAACTGTATGAGCTTGTCGTCAGTGAGTTTTCTGGTTGTTTCCGAAAGTTGCGTATATATCTTATCCGCGTCAATAGCCGGGCGCTGTTTTTTGATTTTCAGGTTTGGTATTTCATTTTGGCGTTCCGCTTCAATTGCAGCCTTGACCGGAAGGGCGCTGTAATATCTGGCCAGTTCAAGAATCAGCTCCGGTCTTGCAGTGGCGACTTTCAGGAGACGGAGCGCTTCGGATACCTTTTCCGCTGTTTTCGTGTATGCGTCGCTGTCGGCAGCCAGATGCTTGGCGATAAGTTTTGAGATGGTTTCCTGATTGCCTGATATTTCTACATATGAGCTTCTGTTTGTATTTCTGTAGTCACACGCGGCATCCGGATATCCGGCTTCCTCGAGGATAGTGGAGACTGTTTCATTCAGTTCCGAAAAATGTATGCGCTGCTGGCCTGTTGCCGCTGTCATCTTAGCGAGTGCGAATTCCAGAGACAGGACGATGTCTTCAGCAATCCATAGGTCTCTGGTTCCGGAGGACACGCATGCCATGAGGATGGACGACTGAAAGTCATCGGCCTCAAAAAGTTTTTCAGTGCCGTCGGGCATTATAACTGTAATGGCTGATTCTGAAAGGCGGATCATTTGCTTTTGTTCCCCATTGAGCGGATTTCCTGAATGAATTCGTCGATGTCCTTGAACTGTCTGTAGACGGAGGCAAAGCGCACATAGGCGACTTCATCGAGCTGTTTGAGGGCTCGCATGACCTTATGGCCTATTTCTACGCTGGGAATTTCTTTTTCATATTCAGATTCAATCTGAGTGATGACAGTTGTAACCATGCTGTCGATGTCATCTTTGGTGATGGGGCGTTTCCAGCAGGCTTTTTCAATGCCTGAGCGGAGTTTTTCTCTATCGAAGTCCTCACGCAGATTGTCTTTTTTGATGACCTTGAGTTCCGCCTGAATGATTTCCTCATAAGTTGTGAATCTGTGACCGCAGTTCAGGCATTCGCGGCGGCGCCTGACTCCTGCGCCTTCTTTTGTGGCGCGTGAATCGACAACTTTATCTTCAAGACATGTGCAATGGGGACAGCGCATTATTCCGAAACCTCCTAAATAAGGGAATACATGCCATAAGATAATCTTCTTTTTCCTTAGTAAAAGCCCCGGCTCTTGAAGTCTTGAGAATTAATTATTGCGTGCTATATTTAAGTGATAACAGATATGACTAAATCCTCAGGAGTTTATATGCCTACATACGAATACGAATGCGAAGCCTGCGGTCACGAGGCCGAAATTTTCCAGAGCATGAAAGACAAGGCTCTTACCAAGTGCCCGTCATGCGGCAAAAACAAGTTCAAAAGAAAAATAGGAAGCGGCTCGGGAATCATCTTCAAGGGAAGCGGTTTCTACTGTACGGATTATAAGAAGACATCCGCGCCTAAAGATTCAAAATAAGTAAATTAAGATACAGGTCTATTCATATGATAAAGTGTCCTAAATGTGCTCATGATAATCAGCTTGGAGCTATTTTCTGCCGCGGTTGCGGTGCGAAGCTTGACATTGAAACAATACGCCCTGAAGTTAAGGACTCTTCAGCCAGTATGCGTTGGTTCGCATGGTTGAGATCGCTTCTCATGTTCGTTGTTTTCATCTCTCTTGTTGGAATTATTGCGGCTTTGTTTGTTCCAGCCGGATTTCCAGTCGCACCGGTGCTGGATGAGAAGAGTCAGCCTCTCACGAAAGAAAAATTCGACAAATGGATACTGCGCGCCGAACATGGAACAGGTGAGAATGCATTTATTTTTGCGCCCGCTGAAATCGCCTGGTACTACAACAGTACTGTTTTGGATTCCGTAAAAGCTCCGGGCAGCACTTATGCCATCGAAAGTATTGAAATCAGTCAGGCGGCCGATGAGGCGACTGTGATTGTAATGAATACAAAGCTTTTCGGATTTCTTCCTGCGAGATTCGAGATGAACTCCAAGCTCGTTAACGGAGAAAAAAGCAGCCTTGAACAGATTGCTCCTTCTCTGGAAGTCCGCACCGTTAAAATGGGACACATCAAGATGCCTGATGCTCTCAGGCCTTTGATCGCGTCCAAGTTTGCCCCCTTGCTTCAAGGGAAGAATATAGACGGCCTTCTCAAGTCCGTTGCCGCCATCACAGTAGATGCGAATGGGAATTATGTTTTCGCTCTCTTCAAAGCACCTCCTGCTAAAAAGTAAAACAGGAAGCGCTGGAGACCAATGATATATTCTAGAGTGCGAATCGACAATTTTTCATGTCTCATGCCTGAGGAGATCATCAGTTCAGCTCAGATAGAGGAGACTCTTGCTCCTCTCTATGAAAGACTGAAACTGCCTGCCGGACGTCTTGAGCTCATGACTGGAATCCGCGAGCGCCGTGCATGGACTCGTGGAACTCTGCCTAGCGAAGCGGCTGTTCTTGCAGGAGAAAAGGCTCTCGCCGCTTCTTCCGTACCGCGCTCAAAAATAGGGGCTCTCATGATGTGCTCCGTCTGTCGTGATTGTCTGGAGCCCGCAACAGCCACGATTGTTCACAGCCGTCTAGGCTTGCCGGATGACTGCGTGATTTTTGATATCTCCAACGCCTGTCTTGGACTTCTCAGCGGTATGATTACAGCCGCTAATATGATTGAACTTGGACAGATTGATTCGGCTCTGCTTGTTGCCGGTGAAAACGGACGTCCGCTGCTTGAAGCCACAATCGATAAGATGTTGAATGATGCAAGTTTGACACGTCAGACTGTCAAGCCGCTTTTTGCCTCGCTTACAATAGGTTCCGGAGCTGCGGCTGTGCTGATGACATCTGACCGCATCTTGCCGGACGGACATCGTTTCATCGGAGGTGCGACTCTTTCGGATACAGCCGGAAATGAACTTTGCCGCGGTAATTCGGACAGAGGAATGGACGAATCTGCGGCTCCGATCATGAACACAGATTCTGAAGTACTGATGAAGCGCGGAGTTGCGCTGGCATCAGGAACATGGAAAAAATTCAAGGCCGAGCTGTCAATGGATGAAAAGGACTTTGATGTAATTTGCACTCATCAGGTCGGAGTCGCTCACAGAAAGCTTCTCTATGAGAGTCTGGGACTTGACCTTGCCAAGGATTTTTCGACATTTGAACGTTATGGAAATGTTGGCTCTGTCTCCTGTATTGCCACCGCCGCTGAGGCTGCAGAGCAGAATTTTTTGAAAAAGGGGCAGACTCTTGCCATCCTCGGAATCGGCAGCGGCATTAACTGTACTATGCTGGGAGTTGAGTGGTAATGACGCCGGATCTTTCGCCTATCAGAAATTCATATCCTTTCAAATCAAACTACCTTAATCTGAAAGGACTTCATTATCACTACATTGATGAAGGAAGCGGGCCTGTGATGCTTATGCTTCACGGAAATCCGACCTGGTCGTTTTTTTACAGACGCCTGATTTCTTATTTTAGTCAGACTCATCGTGTCATAGCTCCGGATCATCTCGGCTGCGGTCTTTCAGATAAACCGCAGGACTATGAGTACAGACTGGAGACTCACATCGATAATCTTGAGAATCTCGTGAGCAGCCTTGGGCTGGATAAAATCACTCTCGTCGTACATGACTGGGGGGGAGCTATCGGCATGGGGTTTGCCGTCCGTTTCCCGCACCGCATAAAGTCTATTGTCATACTTAATTCGGCAGCTTTTTCAATTGACTATATTCCGTGGCGTATCGCTGCTTGCAGAATACCTGTTCTCGGCGAATTCATGGTGCGTCGTCTGAATGCCTTCAGTCTCGGTGCCGTCAAGATGGCTGTCCGCAAGCCGCTTTCAAAAGAGGCCGTTGACGGATTCCTGCTCCCTTATAAGACCTATGAGGATCGCATTGCTGTCTACGAATTCATCAAAGATATTCCGATGAGCCCTGAAGATGCTTCGTATGAAGTGCTTCTTGAGATAGAACATGGACTCTGGATGTTCAGAGAGAATCCTGTCTGCATAATATGGGGAATGAAAGACTGGTGTTTCAATACACGTTTCCTTGAGCGTTGGAAGCTTTATTATCCTCAGGCATCCGTTTATGAGCTTCAGAATGCCAGTCATTATCTGATTGAGGATGAGCCTGAAAAGGTGATATCCTATATAGATAATTTTCTGGAAACTCATGCCGAGCCCATACAGGAAAGCCACGAGAAGTCTTCTGAATGACAGTGTTTGTCAATTGCCTTCACTGAGTATTAACAGTAGATAGAGGCAGAGAAGTATATCTTCCAGTGCTGGATCGCTTTTCGCGTCTCCTTCATATTTTGAAGCTATCGAAGCGATAATACATGAGATGTATTCTGATTTTTCGCCCTTCCTGATCATCTTTCCAATGAGTTCGATGGTGTGAGGAATATCTTTATCCATCTGTTCTGAAATATGAAGAAATGCGTCTTCGGGCAGACTGTTGCCGTCTGTTTTTGAATTCAGTATTTCCACTGCCGCGCTAAGGCATAGAGCAGGAATTCTATCAAGCCTTCCTGCATCTGATGAAGCAAGGATCTGTTCAGCTCTGAATTCCAGTTTTGAGGCAGTTTCTGACGGAAGCTCTTTGAGAATTTTCTTGACGAGTTTTTCAGGAACAGTTCCGGTGAATTCCCTTTCCTGATGAAGCAGCTGGTAAAACTCGCCTTTGCGCGGGCTGATAATGTTTGCAAGCGCAACGGCCAGCTGCTGCCTGAGTCCTTTGATTTTTGTGTCATGAAGGCGTCTGATGATAAGCGGTATCACTGTCGAATCACCCGATTTGCCGAGTGCATCAGCCATTGAGGCAGCGACAAAAGGACATTCCTCTTTTACAAAACATTCCTTGAGCACCTGAAAAGCGGTCTGATCTCCGATTTCACCGAGTGCGAAAGCTGCGCCGTTTCTCAAATTCCTGTCAGGCGATGAGAGTGCCTTCAAGAGATCAGGA
>JAKJHH010000174.1:0-284 GCA_022703965.1 Verrucomicrobiota bacterium | reverse complement strand
CCGCATTTGCCGCTTTCTGACGGCCAAGTGAAAATGCCGCTGCCGCCGCGAGGCCGCCGTCCGGCTCTCTCAGCTTTTTCAAAAGAGCCGCTTCGCTGTCAGGATGTTTGATGGAACCAAGCGAGTAAGCCGCTGCATAGCGGATCGGGGAAGCCGGATCGTCGAGAGCCTGAATCAAATCCTGAAGGAATATGCTGTTTCTGTTACCTGTCATGAAGTTGAGTCTGTCCTCAAAGCTGGACTTGCCGGAAAGCTTGGCCAGCATCATGAATGAACGCAGGGGA
>JAKJHH010000173.1 GCA_022703965.1 Verrucomicrobiota bacterium | reverse complement strand
TTACAAGCACAGTTTTCAGAAAAAATCAGCTTTTTTTCATCTTATAGGATTTTTCTGTAAAAACGCTCAAGCTTCTTGGTAAAGCTGACACTGTCGCAAAGTATCGAATTAGCAAGGAGATCCCTCAATTTCTGATGCAATTGATCAACCAGAAAGGTATCGGAGGCAAGAGTCACAGCTTTTTTCACATATTCATCAGATGTCATAGCAACAAAGCTTGCCAATCCAAGATTATTCATGATGGAAAGCCCGACTCTGGATAAATGGGCTCGTCCTGCCAACGTAATAGTCGGAACTCCCATCCAAAGAGCTTCAAAGGTTGTTGTTGTTCCGTTATAAGGGAATGTATCCAGTGCGATGTCTATCTCAGAATAAACAGCCAGATGACTAGCAAGCTGTGCCTGATACGGCCTCAAATCAATACGATGCTCAGGAATTCCGTATTTTGTAAAACGCTCCATAAGGCGCTGACGAACCCCGTCATCGGCCATTGAGTGGTTTTTGAGGAACAAGCGACTGTTAGGAACTTTTATGAGAATCTGGCACCATGCAGCAAGTGTCTCCTCGGAAATCTTCTGAATAGCGTTAAAAGAGCCGAAGGTAATATATCCATTCCTGCGAAACGGAGACGGCGCTAGAGGCGGAGCTTCTTCCGGAGGAGAAAAGCACAAAAAGGAATCAGCGATGCGGTAAAGCTTTTCTGTATAGTACTGCTCATAGCCTTCAGGATCCGTGTAGGCGTCTCCTATTCGGTAGTCTATAGAATCAAGTCCTGTAGTGGCAGGGTAGCCAAGATACGTCACCTGAACTCTTGCCGGTTTTGCTGCAAAAACATCAAGACGGCGTCCGGTATGTCCGCCAAGATCAACAAGAATATCAATGGAATCCTTTTCGATCAGTTTGATGATGTCAATGTTATTCATTGAGCTTATATCTACCCATTTGTCGGACAGAGAACGGAATCTTGCAGTGATATTGTCAATGCGTTTTGTATCGGAATAGCAGTATATCTCAAAAATCTTTTTATCGTGCCTGAAGATTATAGGCTCAAGAAAGTAGGCAACAGAATGACGCTTGAAATCAGCTGAAAGATATCCTACTCTGATTTTTTCGCCATTATGCGGAAAGGGGCGAGGCGACTTGTAATGTTTTCTGAAAAAGTCTTTTACTCGGAGATGTTCTTTATAAATGTCAGAAGGATTGTTTCCATGCAAATAAAGGTTGCAAAGCAGATAGTTGGAAATCGAGAATATAGACGGTTCCAGCGTAATTGCTTTGCGATACATGTTCAGAGCCTCAAATATTTTCCCGCTGGACATCAAACTGTTTGCATAATTGACAAGCACGCCAGGGTGATTCGGATGATATTTCAAGGCATCGGTACATACCTGAATTGATTCTTCCAGATAAGCAAGTGACTTCAGGATAGACGCAAGATTGACAGCACATGCAACATAATCCTTCTGCATTGACAAAGCTTGACGATAATCGGCGATAGCGCCATGCGGATCAGCGGCTGCCTCTTTAAAAACTGCCCGGTTATAAAAGTTCTTGAAATTAGAAGGTTCTAGCTCAATTATTCTGTCATAAACAACAGAGGCTTCTGACATGCGCCAGAGGCGCTGCAAGGACACCGCATAGATTGTCATTGCCGCAAGATCAACAGAGTCCTGCATGACAGGAGCCAGCTCATTTATGCAATCAAGGTAAGCTCCTGCCTGAAAATGTTTATATGCCAGTTCTCTGTCCCCTGCCACAATCCCCCTCCTTATTCATCCCTGCTGCTGTTGCCGAGCATTCCCGCCTTGTAGAGGAAGTAGAGCAATGTCAAGATTGCGCTTATTGCGGCGGCTAAATACGTCAGGAACGCAGCATTGAGAACCGCTCCGGCCGCCGAGGCCTCCTGCTGAGATACTATACCGTCTTCGACCATAAGTTTTTTAGCTCTGGCACTGGCATCCCATTCGACAGGAAGAGTGACAATTGCAAAGAGAACAGCCGCGCTGAACAGTATTATGCCGAAAAGAAACATTCCCTGACTCTGAATAAAAAAACCTATAGTACACAATGGCCATGCAAGCATACTAGAGAGATTTGTCGCAGGAACAAGAGCGCTTCTCATGTAGAGAGGAGCATAACTTCTTGCGTGCTGAATGGCGTGTCCGGCTTCGTGACAGGCAACTCCAATTGCAGAAAGACTGCTTTTCCCGTAAACATCAGGCGAAAGTCTGAGTGTTTTGGACATCGGGTCGTAATGGTCTGAGAGAAAGCCATCAGTCATTTCGATTTTCACATCGTCAACGCCACTGCTGCGAAGGAGACGATCAGCAGCTTCTGCTCCGGTCAGTCCTTTGGAGGAATACTCTTCAGAATACTTTGAAAAAGTGCTCTTTGTATAAAGAGAGGCAAAGAGTGAAAGCAAGATGCCGGGAATGACAAAAACAAGATATAACGGCTCAATTCCTAACATAGATCAAACTCCTCTGAAATTTATTTTTCAGCAGTATAGACAAAATATGAATATAAATGTTCAAAGTTTATATTCAAATACTTGATTTTTTTTTAAGAACAGTTAGCGTACATCCCGTTTGTCTGTGTATAGGAACCCCCTTTATATATCAGGAGATAAAAAAATAAAATGAGCAAGTCCTACAATGTGGCAATCGCCGGTGCGACCGGCGCCGTCGGTATCGAAATGATGGAAACCCTCGAAAAGAGGAATTTTCCGGTTAAGAACATCAAGCTTCTGGCCTCAGCACGTTCTGTTGGCAAAACCCTCACATTCAAGGGCGAAAAAATAGCAGTGGAAGAACTGACCAAGAACTCCTTCAAGGATGTTGACTTTGCACTCTTCAGTGCGGGTGCAGCCCAGTCCAAGGAATTCAGACAGGCTACTGTTGAATCCGGAGCAGTCATGATCGACAACTCCAGCGCCTTCAGAATGGAAGACGCTGTTCCGCTCGTCGTTCCTGAAGTCAATCCGGAAGACGCTTTCAAGCACAAGGGAGTTATTGCAAATCCGAACTGCTCAACAATCATCATGCTCGTTGCGGTCTATCCGCTCCACAAGGCCAAGAATCTCAGACGCCTTGTTGCCGCCACCTATCAGGCGACAAGCGGTGCAGGCGCAATGGCTATGCAGGAAATGATCGATCAGACAGCTCAGGTTCTCGGCGGAGATGAAAAGGTCACACCTAAGTCATTCGCGCACAGAATCGCATTCAATCTTATTCCCCATATCGACGTTTTCCAGGAAAACGGCTATACCAAGGAAGAGCTCAAGATGCTCAACGAGTCGAAGAAGATCATGCATCATCCGAACCTCAAGGTTTCCTGTACATGCGTCCGAGTTCCTGTAAAGAGAGCTCACTCGGAAGCCCTCAACCTCGAATTCGAGAACGAGATCACTCCCGAAGAAGCACGCGCGATCCTGAGCAAGGCTCCCGGCCTCCAGCTCAGAGACAATCCGCAGGAAAAGGTCTATCCGATGCCGATCAACGCATCCGGAATGTACGACATCCTTGTCGGCAGAATCCGTCAGGATATTTCAAGAGACGACAAGCGCGGCCTTGATATATTCGTAAGCGGTGACCAGCTCCTCAAGGGCGCGGCTCTCAATGCCGTTCAGATAGCAGAACTTCTCATCAAGTAATCTATCGGAAAAATTGAAAGTCAAAGTACTATCTGCACCCGGAAAAGCCTCTGCTCTTCCGGGTGTTTTAAGTCTGGGCATCAAAAGCCCGGATACTCATGCTGTCATCAACTGCCTTCCCGACTCCGTAAAAATCCTGAATGACAAATCAGAAATTCCAAGAAGCCGCCACCTGATTCTGAACGACATCTGTCCGCTTAATACAAGTGGTTTCAAGGAACTGGCAGAGTTTATAGATCACTCCGAAGAAGCTCCGACAATCCTATGTCCTCCCTCGCTGAGCAAGTGGACCAAAGCTCTTTTATTTGAGCAAAATTATCAGTCTAAAAAACTGACTCGACTTCAGATCAATTCAAGCAACAGCGAGCTCCTGCTTGAGAGCATGTTTTTTAGAATCAGAAAGATCGGAAGCAGTTCAGAATTCTGTACAAATATTCTGCAAGTGGAATCGGAATCTCCATTGCACATATTTTTCATTGAGCTAGGCTCAATCAACGCTGATATTCCAGAGCTACTGAATCAGGCGGATATCGTATTCATAAATTTATCAGGCTTCCCTTCCAGAATAAGCGAGGACAAACTTTTCAACGAGAAATTCATGCAGCAGGCAGTCGCGCAAAAACTCGCTGCACATGGAATCAGAACGGCTCTCCTCCCCTCCAGTTCCGGCATAATAATCCTGAAGCCGTCAGATGACCCGTCATTCAGAAAAACGATGAAGGAATGTAAAATTAAATCCGCGTCCGTCGAGTTCACAGTAATACACGAAAATTCTTTTGAAACTCTCAAAAACACAAGTTCGCCCTTGATCTCAATCAGCCCGGATAAAGGGCATGGCGAATTTCTTCTTGGCTTCGATGCGACGGCATCGCTCTGCGCACGAAAAAAAAGCAGCCCGCTCACTAATCCCCCAAGTTTTCCGGTTCTAAGCGGATGCAGTTACCGAACTGCCGCAGTAGCCATAGATTTCCGCCGTCAGACAGAACGAAATCAAGCCCCACTGCACTTCTGTACATGTGCGTTGATGAAGCAAGCCATTGATCTTATGGATCAGGCCGTAAAAGGAGCTTCAGGAAAATCTCTAAGCTATATTCAGACAATAGCAATTCAGGAAAATGCGACTCAAAAACTTCTGGGAGAATACACTCTTGAACTGGAAGCAACCGATAAGAACGGAACCGTCCACATGATAAAACTGCGTGAACTGAAGAGCTCCGACAGCCTCATTTACGCACCGGATCAGGATTCGCTTCTCAAGGGCAGACCTCAGTTTTTGAATGGTGTAAATATGCTGCTGCTTCACTCGGAATCACCGGATCTTGAACGCCTAAAAAAAATTCAGGAAACGTTCAAAATTGCCAAGATGCTTATCTTGAGCCGAAGCGGAACGCATATGTATGATCTTGAAAAAGCATAAAAATGATAGATTCTACAGGCAAAAACACTTTGCTTGTTATGAGTTATGATATATTATACCATGCAACATAAAAAATCAGGAGCGGAATAACAATGCCTGCAACTAAAATCTTACCCGGAATCAGGATAGAGGGGAAAATCCTGGGCAACGCCGATGTCAAAGTCGAAGGCGAAGTCAGCGGAGAAATAAAACTCACCAGCAGCATATACATCGCCAAGAACGGCAAAGTTAAGGCCGATATCGAAGCTGTCAACGTGTATGTAGCCGGAGATTTCACCGGAAATATATCTGCACGCGAATTCATTCAGGTTTCAGCCGGCGGCAAAGCTCACGGCGAAATCAAGGCTCCCGCAATATCAATCGAAAAAGGAGCCAAGTTCTCCGGTAAAATTGAGATGGTTGAAGAGGATGCGGCCGCAACAGTCATTTCAGCCCCTGCTGAATCTGCTGAACCTGAAATTGAGGCTTCTGTCGAGGAAGAACAAGAACTCGAAGTTCCCGCCGCGGCAACTGAAACCGATGCAGAATAACCAACAATCAAGATATATACGGAGTTTCTCATATGGAAGATAAAAAAGAGGCAGCCCAGAATACCGTTATCATTGCCGGAACACGTATTGAAGGCAAGATTTCCGGAAATACAGATATTCGCGTCGAAGGCGAAATCAGCGGCACAGTAGAACTCGACAGCACTATAGTCATCGCTGGAACAGGCAGTTCCGCCTGCTCCATTAAAGCTAAAAATGTTGTCATCGAAGGCGCTCATACAGGCGATATCACTACTCAGGAAAGCATTCTGATTTCACCGGACGGCAGAGTAAAAGCAAACCTCAAAACACCGGTAATTTCAATTGAGAAGGGAGCAAAATTTTCAGGCTCCATCGAGATGTCTTTCTGACAAGTTTCACTTTGAATGAATTATTCCGTCGGACTGCCCACGCAGTCCGGCATTTTTCCACAGGATTTTACTTACATGAGCAGCATCTTTTCGGACAGAATATCGGATGTCCCTCGTTCTTTTATACGGGAAATTCTTAAAGTCACAGTCGACAGGGACGTTATTTCATTCGCAGGAGGCCTTCCGAATCGCGATCTTTTTCCCGTCGAGGAACTGAAAGAAGCCACAATGAAGGTATTCGATTTGTCCGGAGCGGAATCACTTCAGTACAGTACTTCAGAAGGATACATAAAGCTCCGTGAATACATAGCCGACCGCTACATGGAAAAACAGGGAATCAAAGTATCCCCTTCAAACATTCTGATCACAAGCGGCTCTCAGCAGGGACTTGATCTGCTCGGCAAAACATTCCTCAATGATGGCGATGATGTCATTATTGAAGAACCCGGCTATCTCGGCGCAATACAAGCCTTTTCAGTCTACAGAGCACGTTTCAATCCTGTTCCGGTAACAGAAGACGGCATGGACATTGAAAAACTGAAAACAACTCTCTCTCATTCCAGTCCCAAGCTCCTTTATATGGTTCCTAATTATCAGAATCCGGCCGGAATAAGCTATCCGGATTGGAATAGAAAAGCCCTTGCTCAGGTGCTGGAATCTGAAAATACTCTTATCATTGAAGATGATCCTTATGGGGCGTTGCGCTTCTCCGGTGAACGCAAACAATCTTTTATCAACTATCTGCCGGAAAAGACTATTATGCTTGGCTCATTCTCAAAGACAGTAGTCCCCTCATTCCGTCTTGGCTGGATCGTTGCTCCGACACATATATATGAAAAACTTGTCATAGCCAAACAGGCATCGGATCTGCACACAAATTATTTCTGTCAGCGAGTCGTTTCACAGTATCTGAATGATAATAATATCGACCACCATATTGAGAAAATTATAAAAGCCTACGGTACTCAGTGCAGAAAAATGCTGGAATGCTGTAAAAAGTTCTTTCCTTCCACTGTCAAAAACACAAAACCTGAAGGCGGAATGTTCATCTGGGCGGAGCTTCCTGAAGCAATGTCATCGATGGATCTCTTTAATCTGGCTGTCAAAGACAAGGTTGTCTTTGTTCCTGGCAATCCGTTCTATGTGAATAGAAATCAGACCAATACCCTTCGACTGAATTTCTCCTGCGTGGATTGTGATACAATTGAAACAGGAATGATGCGTCTTGGAAAAGCAATTCAGGAACTGATGGAAAAGAAACTCTGTTAAGGAATGCTTCTTTGCCTAGTTGAATTGAAAAATATTTGATTCCCCATATATTATAAGCTCAAATCGAATTTGAATGCCAATGTAGCTCAGATGGTAGAGCAGTTCACTCGTAATGAACAGGTCAGGGGTTCGATTCCCCTCATTGGCTCCAATCTAATTCACTACAGCATCAAGAACTTATCAACAACAGTCATCAACTGGCATTTTCTGACATCTTATCAAAATAACTGCACATAAGGTCATAATAAGGTCATAGTACTCCCGAGCGTAGCCTTATCAACAACATTGCCGCCACGCCCAACGTCCTCCTGTATACATCGCCCAATTAGTTATCCTTATTATCACGCCACATGACAATAAACGGCCTACGATAAAAAAATTCCGCAGGAAATGGAGTTTACGGAAACTCCGAGAGGCGCAAACAGCGTTGTAAGACTCCCAGTATTACAACACCTCTAAAATTGTTTTAGATTTTTTCACTCTGAAAAATACCATCTATCGAATTTTGCTGAAACCTTCTGGATCATTCAGCTCAGCCCTTACCTATAATTGCTGAATTCTGTTACTCTTAAGCTCAAAATTACTGATTTCATGCCTCAAGCCGTAAAGTGATGCCACACAAAAAAGGAGGCATCATGACAACAATCATTTTTTAAGCTGTGATAGTCCAACATATTTCCCCAAGTTTATCAGGGCACAAAAGACAGCATATAAAAGAGTTACAAAAAAATCATTAGGAGTTATATTTTATGAAAGAAAATTCAAAAGTCATCGTTTCAAGAACCGCATCATTTCATGGGTGGGGCAGCGATCGTTATAAATGGGTCAGTCGCTTGTCGAAGGAAGAAAGAACTGCGCTCAAAACAGGCACAGCTCGCGTCATTGCCTGTGGAGCTCCTGCTTGCAACGGAGATCATTCCATTACTGCCCGCTGGCGAGAGATAGTTTTCCGCGCTGGCGGCTATAGACACTATATGGTCTCCCCTACTCCAGAAATAGTAGCAGCAATAGAAAAGGCCATGCAATTACTCTATTTATCGTAATTTCATGAGTTATTTACAGTCTAATAAATAACGTTACTTATTGCATATAAGTATATTACAAAACTGCCATCCGCATTATATATGCATCAGACAGGTTGACATAATCGCTTCGTTTTTAGTAGATTATGTCACCTGTCTTCTTTCAGCATGCAAACCATCCTGTAGGATTTCTGAAGATGTCACCATATCAAGCAGGTGACTAGATGCAGCCTTGCTTTGTTAACTTAAGATTCATGAGCCATTCAGATCTTATTAGATAAACGACAGCGCAAATTTCTAAAACATTGTTTTTGAACTGAAAAAACGTTCAAATCCGAGGCAACTCCTTCGATCTTTTCGGACAGCAAACGAAGAACAACTGCGAAATCTGATGTTTTTACCCTAAATACCGGCTCTGAAAGTTTTAACAGTAAAAAATCTCAGTCCAACAGACTGTTAAGCAGATGAAAGAAACAAATCAAAAAATGAATATGATGTAGATCAGACATTGTATCAAAACATTTTTTCCTAAAATCGTAAGAACACCACTATCGCCACAGATAAACTCTAGACTTCATATTTCTTAGTTATCCAGCCCACGCTCCAATTTTTAATCCCAGAGTGTCACATTGTG
>JAKJHH010000172.1 GCA_022703965.1 Verrucomicrobiota bacterium | reverse complement strand
CGCAGTTTAAACTCGTGAAAAATTAAACCTTTCTTCGATACCGAAGTGGAAAATTATCATAGGAGATCAAATGAGTGAGTCAGCGAAGGGCATACATAATCTGCCCGAAATAGCATCGGCATTCTATATTTACGGCGACTTTGTCGAAGCCGTGCCTTATGGTTCCGGACACATCAACGACACTTTCGCCGCTACCTATGACCAGAGCGGCAGAATTGTCCGATATGTCTTTCAGAGAATAAACCATAATGTATTCAAGAATCCGCCCGCGCTTATGGATAATGTTCTTCGGGTGACGAATCATGTCAAAGAGAAACTAAGCCATCTGCATGATTCATCCAGAAGAACGCTTACTCTGGCGCTGACTCACAACGAAAAGCCTTTTTACCGTGACAGCAACGGCAATTACTGGCGAGCTTATCTTTTCATTGAAGGAGCTTCGACTTATGATATCATAGAGAGTCCGGAACAGGCTCGTCTTGCTGCCAAGGCATTCGGCGAGTTTCAGGGGCATCTTGTGGATCTCAAAGGCCCGAGGCTCTCGGAAACAATTCCGGACTTCCATAATACTCCGTCCCGTCTTGCTAATCTTGATGCCGCTGTAAAAGCAGATGTCTGTGGCAGAGTAAAAGAGCTTAAAGCGGAGCTGGACTTTGTTGAAAAGCGTCGCCACATAGTTTCCCATCTTCTTGATTTGAACGCCAAGGGGCTTATTCCGGAACGCACGACTCACAATGACACCAAGCTGAACAACGTTATGCTTGATGATGAGACTGGCGAGGGAATTTGCGTAATCGACCTTGATACAGTCATGCCCGGACTGGCTCTATATGATTTCGGCGATCTTGTCCGTACCAGCACAAGTCCTGCGGCTGAAGATGAAAAGGATCTTTCAAAAGTCGCCATGCAGATGCCGATGTTCAAGGCGCTTGCTGAAGGATATATTCAGGGTGCCGGGCATTTTCTGACTGATTCCGAAATCGAAAATATGGCTTTCAGCGGCAAACTCATCACATTTGAAATCGGACTTCGTTTCCTGACAGATTATCTTTCAGGCGACAAATATTTTAAGATTAAACGTCCTGAGCACAATCTTGACAGATGCCGTACTCAATTTAAACTTGTTGAGCGCATCGAAGAACAGGAAGCAGAGATGAACGCGTATGTCGCGTCTCTGAAAAAAACAATCAGAAAAAAAGGGGATAACTGATGCGTGTTCTAATAACTGGCGGCTCCGGTTTTATCGGAAGCCATATCGCCGAACATTTTCAGGGAAAAGCTGATGTCCGTATTCTCGATAATCTGCGTTCCGGCCATATCGAAAACCTTGCAGGTTTGGACGTTGAATTCATAAAAGGAGATGTCCTTGACCGCGAAGTTTTAGCCCAGGCGATGAAGGATGTCGATTATGTTTTCCACCTTGCAGCTATGATAAGCGTGCCGGAATCTGTTCTGAAGCCTGTCGAATGCGTCAGGATGAACGCCGAAGGAACTCTCATGGTTCTTGAAGAAGCAGCCGCCGCAGGCGTGAAAAAACTCTGTTTTAGCAGCTCTGCCGCTATTTATGGAGACAACCCTGTGACACCCAAACGTGAAACAATGCTTCCTGAGCCTAAAAGCCCTTATGCAGTCACAAAACTCGATGGCGAATATTACTGCAAGATGTTCAATGATTCCGGTAAGCTGAAGACAGCATGTATGCGTTATTTCAATGTATTCGGGCCTCGTCAGGATCCTAAAAGCGCCTATGCCGCTGCGGTTCCGATCTTCACCTCAAAGGCAGTCAAAAATGATAAGATTTCTGTCTTCGGCGATGGGGAACAGACAAGAGATTTCATCTATGTAAAAGACATTGTCGCCGCCAATGTCTTCCTTGCGATGAATGAATTTTCAGGTGTTTACAATGTGGCTTACGGCAGGCGGATAACGATCAACGATCTGATTGGAATGATAAAGAAAATTACCGGATCAAGCTCTGAAATCGAATATCTGCCGGAGCGTCTTGGAGATATCAAGCACTCGATGGCGGCTGTTGACAAGCTTCTTGCAACAGGTTTTAAGCCCGGAGCTGATTTTGAAAGCGGTCTTGCTGCGACTGTCGCCTACTTTTCAAGATAAAATATCTGCTTCTTGCAATCATATTCCGCCTGCGTTATCTTCTCATGAAATGGAGGTGGAATATGAAAAGTGTTTGTGTCTACTGCGGCTCAAGTCAGAATGTTCCTGACATATACTTTAATGCAGCTGAGAAACTGGGGAGTCTTCTTGCCTCCCAGAATATTTCTCTTATCTACGGAGGCGCCAATATCGGGATCATGGGGAAAATAGCTGATTCCGTACTCGCCGGAGGCGGCAAGGTTACAGGCATCATTCCTGATTCTCTCTTTGACATAGTCGCTCATAAACACTTGACAGAACTGAAAGTCGTCAAGTCAATGCATGAACGTAAACATATGATGTTCGAGCTTTCTGACGGCTTTATCGCGATGCCTGGCGGTCTCGGTACTCTGGATGAGCTTTTTGAAATCCTCACATGGTCGCAGCTCGGTTTTCACAAGCGTCCCTGCGGACTCCTTAACAGTGCCGGCTACTGGAACAAACTGCTTGAATTTCTGGATCACGCTGTGGCGGAGAAATTCATAAAAGATGAACACCGTGATATGATAATAGTAGAAGAAAACCCTGAAAAACTGCTTGAGCGTTTCAGGGCTTTTCGTGTTGCTTCAATCAGCAAATGGTAAGCTTATTTCTTCTCGAATCTTGAAACTGTTCTGAGGACTTTCGGGTTGTTGCGGAAGTCTTTCATTACATCAACCGCGAGTTCCTTGGCAGCGGAGTATACGAGATCAGGAACCATTGTTTCGGATTCGCATTCGCCGTGCATCATCTTGTCGGCTCTGAGTGTGAGAATTTTCTTTTCGCCCGGCTCTTCAAGGGTTACAAGAAGATGGAGCGAGTAAGTTTCTTCATCCATATCAAGCTCAGATTTGAAAACCTCAACTTTTACTGTGAATGCGTCGATAACCTCGCCTGCCGGCTGTTCAAAGACTGCGTAGGTGGCATTGCTGAAGACATCGGCAAGGATTTTCTTGAGCGGATAATGACAGACGGACGATCCGTTTGTTCCGGTCAGGTCATCCGGACATATGATTTCAACTCGACAGGGGACTGCAAATTTTTTTGATGTCAGAGTCGCCTTCTGCTGTGATGAAAATTCGGTCGAAGCCGTATTATGCTTCAGATAATATGTTGATCCGCAACCTGTGATTGCAAAAACTGCTGTACAAACTGCTGCGGTTCTCAGAAACGTCTTGAAACTCATTCTTTATTTTTCTCCTTCGATGGCTCCGCGTTTGATTTTTATCGCGGTTCCTTCAACTGTTGTCCATGCAAATGATACTATTATGAGAGAGAAGGTGCTGTACTCCTCCGTAACTTCGATAAGTGCATCCGCCTGTAGACTTTTGATTGCCTTGTCTCTGGCCTCCTTAGACGGTGTTACCGGGAAAGTAGGAATGCAGAACCAGACTATGCCTCTTGAGGTACCCTTGGCTTTTCCTATGACGGTATATGTGTCATCCGCCGTGATTGGTGTTGTCGAGGGCGCTATGCCTACAACTGAGCTGCATCCTGTCGCGAGAAGCAGGAGGCCGGCCGCTGTGATTGCTGATATGATTTTCATGCCGAATTCTCCTCTTATTCTACTGTTTTGCCGCGGTTGAACTTGATTGCATCACCCTGAATCGAAAGCTTGTGATAGGTGATGATCGGCAGAATTGTGATCCAGTAAGTCTGGTTTTCGACCGTAACGTTTATAAAAGCATCTGCTCCGTACTGTTTTTTTGCTTTCTGGAGCGCATCATAGGCGCTGCAAGGTCTCAGCGGAATTGTGAAAAGCCCGATTGAGCTTTCTCCTCCGGTTGCGTCTGATTTTACTATCGTATAGGTATCTTTTTTCGTGATCGGCACGGTGGACGATGTCAGTCCTCCAGGCGACGAAAGACAGCCGCTTAAAAGCAGTGTCAGTCCTGCGCTTGCTGCAATCAATATTCTCATTTGTGTCCCCTCTTCTTTTTGATTATGACAAACATTCCGAATATAGGTGTTCTGTGCTGATTGTCAATTATTTAAGAGTATTGTTTTGGACTGTTTTTTTCTTTTTTATGACAAAATATACTATTACGCCAGTGAGAAGCAGGAAGAGTATTGATCCGATGAAGAGGATTATTACGATCAAGCCGATTCCACCTGCAATGACTGCTGTCTTCGTTCCCGGATCGCTTCCTGCTGCTTTGCCTATGCCTGTCAGTATTCCGTCCGGCTTGGAAAAGAGCAGATAATTTTTTGTATAACGCTCGCAAGTCATTGAGCCGCCGTTCAGTTTCTGAACCGTGTCCTTGATCTGCTGTGCATCCAGACGGCTTTCCAGTTCGAGACTAGAGATCAGTTTGCTGTCGAATTCTCTGATCCAGACATTGGCTATGCCATCGGTTTTCTTTAACTGTTCAGCAAGCTTGTCGAGCGAGTTCTTGTCAATCCCCTTAAACTCAAGTTTTATTTTAGCTCCGAGGTCGAGTTCTGTTATCCATTTTGCGATGATCCTGCGGAAGAGTGTCACTGCATTCTTGTCCTTTGCCGCAGGAACTTCTCCGTTCAGAATTTTGAGCAGATACTTTCTTGCCATTTGATCGGGTGCGTTTACCGGATCATAAAAATCCTTGCCGTGTACAGTGATTGTATCAAGGGGAAGCGATACTATTGTTTCTCCCGTATCAGCCCAGACTGCCGACATGTCAACACCGAGCGCGACTGAGCGCGTTTTTACTTCATACGCTTCCTCTAGCGGGCCGACTGAGCCTGTTACTGTTGCTTTGATTATGAAGTCATAACCGCTGGATACTCCGGCTTTTCTTGCGGCGGCATTTTTGCTGTCATTAAGGATTTCATCTCTGGCGGCATTGCGTTCTCCGGCGCTGTCGAGTGTTTGCTTGTCAACTATTTCCAGACCGCTTTTCAGTGCGAGTTCTTCGATAGCCGCCTGTGCTATTTTCTGGCTGTTTTCGATTCCGTTTATGTTCTGACGGCATTCAACCAATACTCTGGGCGAATTCTTGCGTCGTACAAGCGTGCGGAGCGCCATGAGCTTGTCCATCTGCGGCATTCCTTTGCCTATCTTGGCACGAACTTCAACTACATAGCTGTTCGATGCCTTATCCACATTTTGAGAGATAATGCTATACTCCTCAACGTATCCGAATGAAGAGGTCATGACAGTGTCATAATCCATCGTGAAATTGCTTGTCTTGCTTTCGCTGTAGACATCAACGCCGGCACCGTTTCTTACTGCGTCGCGCAGAGCGGCTGCCAGTGCCTGTTCTCTTGCCGATGGCATGTCAGCGGGGGCACGTCCTGTTCCGTTCGCTGTTTCCTGGGCATTACCGGAAAATGATGATATAAAGAGTATTGCTACCGCGTATGCGGCTTTAAGAAGAAGATTCATTTACTGCTCCGTGTTTACTTTGAATGCTCAGGGATTGAGGTCGATTTTCTGTTCCGTGACCATCGCATTAGCTCTTTTATCTGCGTTTCCCGAGCTTTTGGCTGTTGAGGCTGCCGGAGCTTGTGCTCCATAGCCTTCCACTTCAACTGTATCCTGTGTAGATTTGATTTTGGACGGCAGCATTTCGTTCAGTTCCTTGATGTTGATCCTGAGCTTGACGACGGCGTCTTCATCTTTGCCTTCCCAGCGGTAGTTGACGAGTTCGGCTCCCATGAGGCAACCGAGTACGGAGGCTTTGATTTTGTCGGATTTCATGACGAAGTTTTCTACCTTAGTATTGCTTTCCAGCGTGAATCCGGCAATTTCCTTGTAGAGATTTTTATAGGCGTCTATTTCCGCCGCTCTCAAGGCCGCCAGTTTTCTGGCGTTTTCAGGACGTGAGGAGGCGAAGGCGACTCGGCGAATTACCTTGTCCGGATTTTTATCGACGTTGAAGTTTTCCTTGTCAATGAGATCGGCAATGTCGCCCAGTCTGACTGACGCAGTAACCTTGGCGATGTCTTTTGCCTCATCATATACGACTTCATATTTCAGATTCTTGATCTTGCGTTCTCCGGTTTTAGTTTCAGCCGTGCCCCGAAAGGAGCCGTCTATGATATTGTTGACTTCTTCGCTGAAGCGGATTTTTACTCCGTAGACTGTTTCAACGACAGCACGTGCCGCAAGAGCTTTTGCGCTTTCAATCGTCTGATATTTCTGCGGTCCGGCAATCAGGAGGCCGCCCAGAGTGAAGCCGACAAGTATGGTTAAAAGTATTTTTTTCATGTATAATCCTTTATGTTATTTTGCCTCTAGTTCTTTGCTTATAGCATCGCCCGCTTTTTTTGCGTCTTCTTCATTTACGCCCTTGGCTGGAGCAAGCTCTTTATCAAGACTGTTTGTTTTGGACGAGTCTGATTCCTGTACTTTAACTTCTTTAATTTCAGCTTTAGTTGAGCCGTCTCCGACGGGTTTAATTTCAGCTTTGACCGTAATTGTCTTTCCTTCGTATTGTTCCGGATTTTTGACCTCATCAAGAACCTGCTGGTTGGCTTTCCGCAGCTTTTCAGCCTCTTGTTCCGAAAGCTCTTTACTTCCTGCTGAAAGCAGCAAGGGCAGACTCAGAAGCCCTAAAATTATTATTCTGTTTTTCACCATTCGTCCTCTTTAATTGAGCCTATGCCTGTAGGCGCGTTTTTCTTAGGCGCTGCCTTGGGGGCTTCCTTCTGCACTGGCTGTTGTTGAACTGGTGCGGCTTGCTTTTGTACAGTCTGCGGCTGAACAGGAGCTGGCTGAACCTGTTGCTGTGCGGCAGCGGCTCTCTGTGCTTCAATTTGCTTCTGCTGTTGAGCCTGTTGAGCAGTGGCTGCTTCCTGAGCTTTTATTCTTGCAAGCTGTTCGGCTGCGAGCTGTTCTTCTTCAATGCGCTTTTTTTCTGCTCTTACACGATCTCTTGCTTCTTCAAGAGGAACAGATTCCCAGAGCTTCATGAAAAGTTCGGTGTTGTTTGATGCCGCATATTTGCCTCTGGCTGAATTTATCAAGTCTACATCAGACTGGGTAAGCGGAGAGTTGAGACGTATGCTTCCGTAACCGTGGAGGAAGAGATACTGCTTCAGATAGGCATACTGATTGTTGGGGGGAAGCTGTGAGAACTCGTCTTTAAGTCTTTCCAGCATGTCGTTGTCGGGTTGAGCACCCGGCATGCAGCGCCAGTAGGGGACATCGAAATATTTTCCGAGAAGTTCGAGGACGCTGAGTTCAACGAGCAGACGTATTGCGGCATATTCGCCCTGTTTGGACTGAATAGAGGAGTTGAAGCTGAGTCCGCATCCCATATAATACGCGGCGACTCCCCAGCCTTGTTTATCTTTTGTGATATTGATTGCGTTGATTGCCTGAACGCCCGGAAAATAAGCCTGCTTTTTGTAATCGGCAAGATGAAGATCCATAGCGAGACGTGAGACTGAAGCATCTGTGTCGTAATGAGCGCCGCCATCCGCAAGGCCTGCCATGGCTTCGGCCTCTGCGCCCTTGTTTTTACTGACTATGTCTTTGTCGTGTTCGGTGATTGCGCCTTCGATTACGATCTGTGGAAGCTGACGGTTGATGTTGCCGCCAAGCGAGAGTTCGTTTTTGATGTAGTTTGGGTCGTATGGAATATATACCACCTGCTTGCCGATTTTGTTGATCGCTGAGGAAAGCATTTTAGATATATCGTCAGGCAAGGTTTTGCTGGCGGTGTCGTTGCTTATGATTTTGCTCTGGACTCTGATTGGAGAGATATTGTAAGACTCAAGCATTTTTCCGAACTGCTTCAGAGAGTCGTCATAAGGAGTTGTGCGTTTTTCCGGCTCCTTGGCCATTTTTTCGTCCATCTTTTTGACGTCTTCCTTGCCTGTTGTCGCAACAAAGTAGGAACATGCCGGGAGTATAGCAAGGGCAGCGGCGGCCGCGCCCAGAATGCCGAGTCTTATTTTCATTGTTTCAAGAGTCCTTTCCTGATATTAAATTAAAGATCGGGAAGAGTTTTTATTCCTCGTTCTCTTCGCCGTCTGTCCTGTTTGTTTTTGAAGAAGACTTTTTTGAGCCCGGAAGAGTCTCAATAACTGTCTTGACTTTCTTGATGCCGCTTTCCTGAGTAACATTTATATTGCCGACATCCATCTGTTCACCTTTGCGCGAGGCTCGTTCTGCGGCTTTGACTTCATCCTTGCCTACATAATTATGCTTGATTCCTCGTGAGTCAACACCGTCCGAGTCTTCCAGAGTGTTTGCCTTGTTGCGTTCCTTTATTTTTTCTGACTGCGAAGCGCCAATGACTGTTGTTACTTCCGTTACTCTGTTGCTTTCGATATTGACATTTGCGATATTGTCGGTGTTTTTTGCTTCTCTGGAATTCCGGTTCTCGGCTTTGTCTTTTTCAAAGGTGACATTGCCGATGTTCATATTCTTTTTTGCATCAATGTCACCAACGTCAATCGCGGTATTGATCTTGATGTTGCTGATGCCGTCTTTTCCTGCCTGAACATCCTTGCCCGATGTCTTGACGTCCCCGAGATTGACATCGACATTTATTTCCGCATTGCGTATGGATGCGCCTGAGCCTGAATTATCCTCAGTGTCGCTTTTCGGCAAAGCGGAAAGCGCCGATGCGGATATAAGCATCGGCAGGGCTGTCATTATGAGTATTGCTCTATGATTTTTCATGAGATTTTACTCTATTTTTACTCCGGTATTTGTCTGGGAGCCTGTTTTATTACTGATGTTGGCGTTTGTACTTGTGGTTATGGTGGTGCTGTCTACATTACTGTCGTTGACCTGAACTCCTGTATTTACTCTGGACATGTTTTCGGCGGAGATTGTTCCTGCTGTGCTTGTTCCGATTGCGG
>JAKJHH010000171.1 GCA_022703965.1 Verrucomicrobiota bacterium | reverse complement strand
ATAAAGGGGCCCAAAAACACGACTCCGGATTTGCGGCCTCCGTTTTCGACAGGCAATGCCAGTTCCAGAACTCCAGCCTGACAGATTTTGAAAATATAGGGATGCCCTTCGTTGAAACGGGCTCGCAGCATATCACTGTCGAATTCCTTGCATTCCCGATGCATTCTCATGCTGCTGTTCTTCATATATTCACAGCAGGGATTCACATGATTTATCCTGTCCCGCAAATTCAGACGTTGACAGAACGAACTCTCGTTGTCATGAAATCCGGAATGGCAGCGGAATGTCTTCTCTATCGTCAACAATGCCTCGCGAATCTCCATAAAACACCCTTCTTATTTAATCTTACATAAAAATTATATTTTTTTATATAAAAATCAAGTCCTTCTTATGATATGATTTAATTAGAAACCTTAGAAAGGGATTTATGAATACAAGTCTTCCTTATGACAAGATATATGATGCGGTTATTTTCGGAGCCGGTTATACAGGACTCGGCGCGGCACTCGAACTTTCAGCCAGCGGCAAAGACGTTCTCCTTGTGGATTACAGGGCTTCGGTTGCCTGGGAAAGCTCTTTTGCCTACAATGCTGAACTCGCTCCCGGAATCTCACGCTATGCGGATATACTCCGGAGGAAACTCGAAAACGCCGAAGCCGCGGGTCCTCTGCGAATTGATGTGCCTGCCGCCGAAATCAAACTCCTCGAAATGCTTGAAAATGTACGAATCCTCCACTACTGCCATCCGGCCGCAGTAACCATGGATAACTCTCTCATGTATTCAGTGCAGCTTGCCTCCAAGTCGGGCATTGTCAGCGTCAAGGCAAAAATGTTTGTCGACGCCACGGAACAAGGGCAGATAATGGCACTGGCAGGCTTCAAAAATCCGCTTCCCCAAGTAACGGGTCATGCCTTCACTTTCTTCCTCAACAAAGTTACAGATGTACTTTCCATTCCCGAAGAAGTGAAGTTCGGCAAAAGAAAAATTCTCCTCAAGAAGAGCATATGGCCCGGAGAAGTCGCAGTGGAATTCAACGCAGAAGGAGGTCTTTACAGGGGACGTCTGGAAGTTCCTGAAATACTCAATTTTCTGCGTGACAATGTTCCTCAGCTTGCGGATGCCTATCTCAGTCATGCGTCAGTATGCGAACTGCCTCTTTATGATAAAGTTCAGGAACAGCCGCAGTTCAGAACCAAACTTGCAAACTTCTTCAACCTCAGCGGTCCCGGCTTCAAGACAAGCTTTGCCGAGCGCAAGGACAGTCTTGCTCTGCGCATGAAGCGCGGAGAAGATGCGGCAACTATAATAGAGCTTGCTCTTGTAGAGTTTAAACTTCCCGCAAATCTCTCGCTCAAGGATGCGACTCCTGTCAGTCCTTCTGTGACAAGAAACTCGAACGTACTCGTCTGCGGCGGCGGCACTGCCGGCCCGGTCGCGGCTCTTGCGGCGGCTCAAAATGGCCTCAAAACCGAGCTTATTGAAGCATCGACTCTTCTCGGCGGAGCAGGTACAGGCTCATCCGTGCATTATTACTACCATGGAGTCCCGGGCGGACTTCAGGACAAAATTGACGAGGAAACAAGACGTCTCAGCACAGCATTTTCAGGAGCAAACAAGGTCAACGGATTCCATCCCGAAGCCAAGAAAATCGTCCTTCAGAAGCTCCTTGAAGAAGCAGGAGTCGACATTCATTTTGAATGTATCTTCACCGGTTGCGAAACTGAAAACATCAAAACTGAACTCCCTGCAAAAAACAGCGAGGAAGCAGCCAGAAAAGTAAAAACAGTCACAGTCAATTCTCTTAACGGCTCACAGCGCTTCAAGGCAGACACCTTCATAGACAGCACCGGAGATGCCGATATCGCCGCAATGGGCGGCTGCCGCTACAGCTTCGGACGAGATGACGATTCAGCTCCTCACGCTTACAGCCAGCCGGTTGAAGTCATGTCATGGCGCCAGTCTTCAGACATGCTCAACTTCGACGCTGGCTATTGCGATCCTACTGATCCATGGGATCTTTCACGCGCCAGAGTTTTCGGACTCAAACATTACAACCGCCCGAAATTCGGTGTCAAAGACCGCATTCTCTACACTGCACCGCAGATCGGTCTCCGCAACAGCCGCATGATCTTCGGCAAATACAGAATCACGATGGCAGATCAGATCAGATGCGCCGAATTCGATGATGTGGTAGGTTACACTTTCAGCCATTACGACAACCACGCTCTCGACTATGAAAATGAAAGCGATGAAGCCTTGATCTGGGTCTGGGGACTCGGCAACTGGAGAACAAAAACAGGCAGTGAAATCCCTTATCGCTGCATGATTCCTTCCAATATTACAAACGTAATCGTTGCCTGCCGTTCAATTTCAATGGATCATGATGCCCACAACCAATTCAGAATGATGCGCGATATGCAGAGACTCGGTGAAATCGCAGGTCTCGCCGCCTTTGTCGCCAGCCAGGAAAAGAAAGATGTCGCGGATATCACAGTTTCCAAACTTCAGGAACTCCTCTTCAAGTCGGGCGCGCTGAAGGACAAGGAACACGGCTATCACTGGAAGGGCTGGAGACCCGACGATCTCTTCGCCGTCCAGCAGAAATCCATCCCAGGCGCAGGACAGCCTTTGGCACTCCTTGCGGAGTACGCAGAAAAGAGCTCCAAGGAAGAACTTCCTACCGTACCGGACAGCGACAACTATAGAAAAACTTTTGCAGCTGCACTGACAGGAAACTCCAATGCAGCCGGACTCCTTGTCAAATACCTGAACGACAAAGTCGAGGCAAAAACCGCCGGAGAAATGGCTGTTCCAGTCTGGCAGGCAGCAATAGCGTTTATCGGAATGCAGAAAATTGACTCTGCTCTTCCGGAACTCGAAAAACTGCTTCTCGACAAGAATTCAGACCTGAGAACGCTTATTCTTTCTCTCAAGGCAATAAACAGAATCGCCAACAAGAATTCACTCAAAGCGGTTAGCGCAATGCTCGAAAGAGACGATCTGCCTTGCACCGAAACTTTCAGATCCTGTTGTGATCCCAAGGTCATTCCGAATGTCAAGGATAATTCCCGTTGGAAACTTGAGCTCGCAGCAGCAAAAACTCTCAAAACTTTCGGAGTAATCCGCAAGGACCTCGCTGAAAAGTATCTGAACGATGAACGCAATATCGTCAGACGTGCCGCCGCCAAGTTCCTCAAATCACTTGAGTGATAAGAAATACCATGGACAATCAATATGACATAATCGTCGCCGGTGCAGGTTCAGCCGGCATATGCGCCGCCATTCAGGCGGCGCAGCTCGGAGTCAAAACTCTGCTCATCGAGAAAAACGGCATCTGCGGCGGCACAAGCATTGCAGGAGGCGTGAACTTTCCCGGTCTCTTCCATGCGCACGGCAAACAGGTCATCGCAGGCATCGGCTGGGATATAACACTGAAATCAGTCAATGAAGCAAAAGGAAAACTTCCTGATTTTGCAGACACCAGTCTCCGCCACTGGAAGCATCAAATCAGTATTGATCTGGCTCTTTTTCCCTCCGTGGCGGAAGAAGCTCTTCTCGAAAGCGGAGCTGAAATACTCTACCACTGCATGCCTGCATCAGTCAGGAAAAATGGAGAAGACTGGGAAATTCAGCTCGCCTGCAAAGAAGGCTTAAAAAGTCTCAGAAGCAAGTTTATCATTGATTGCAGCGCCGACGCAAACATCGCCGGACTGGCAGGATGTCCGCTCGAAAAAGACGCCATACTTCAACCGGCAACCCTGATGTTCAAATTCTACGGTTACGATCCTGAAAAGCTGGAATACACCGAACTCAACAAGGCTCTTGACGAAGCTAAAAAGACAGGCTTCATCACAAATGCGGAAGTTGCCGGAAGATCTGCGGAAAGTTTTCTCCGCACACACGCATCAAACTGCATACATCTCGAAGGAATCGACGGAAGCACAAGCGAAGGACGCACAATAGCCGAACTGAAAGGCCGTGCCGTCATGCTGAAGCTTTTCCGTTTCTTCAGGAAATTCCCCGGCCTAGAAAAGCTGGAAATAAAAGATATGGCAATGGAGTGCGGAATCCGCGAAACTGCAAAAATTATCGGCGATACAAGAATCACTGTCGAAGACTACTCGTCCGGCAGAGTTTTTGAAGACTCGCTATGCTACAGTTTTTATCCCATAGATCTGCATAAGCCGGACGGCAGCGGCATTGACATCAGACCTCTCGCCAAGGACGTAGTACCGACAATTCCCCTCGGAGCGATGATCCCTGAAGGATTCGACGGCATACTTGCGGCAGGACGCTGTCTTTCGGGCGACAAACTTGCCCACTCGGCGTTCAGAGTCCAGTCTACTTGCATGGCAAGCGGACAGGCAGCAGGAGCCGCCGCCGCTCTCGCAGTCACAAGGAATCAGAAGATCAGAGAAGTTCCCGTCTCTCTTATCAAAGACAGTCTCAGTAAAAGCGGAGCAATCGTTCCGTAATCTCCACCGGAAAGCTCCTGATTATTTCAGGAGCTTCCATACTCTATAAAGCTCGGTAATTCCCCAGGCCTGAGCGTCACATCCGCGTTCCTTGTGCGGATAATTGCCGTCCATTATTTCAGGAAGATGAGCCACACAGCCTTCCCTCAGCAGGATTTCAGACGATGAAAGGATAGCTGTAGCAGTTTTTCTGCCCGGACTTCCGTAAGTCATGAAATACGCCTCAGGATAAAGCGGGAACTGCCATGTCCAGGCGGTTCCGTTATGATAAGCAGGCTTGCGTCTTGTATCCTCGTCCCCCTCATATATTCCGTAATAAGGACGCTCAGGATTATTGAGAAGATGTCTGTCTTTTCCATGAATGGGCAATTTATATTTAACCGGCTTGTCAGCTAGGCTTCTTATGCCTCCAGGAACAAGCAGGGTTTCGCATGAAGAGACAATCTTGCGGCACAGCTCCTTATCCGTCACGGCGCCCAGAGTTATCGCCAGCAGCTGATTCGGGCGGAGATGATCGTCCGCATCCGCCTGAGCTGCAGGAATACCCGGCACGCAATGCAGGCAGTCGGAGAGATATTCCCGATCATGACTTACAAAGAGTTCATTGATTGAATGCTTTACCTTATCCGCCGCCTTGCGCCACTTTGCCTTTCCGGTCGCATTAGCGATAAAGTTGAGAGCAGCATACCAGAGAGCCTGAATTTCCACTGGATATCCTTCTCTTGGTGTGCCTGCGGGATAATTTGTATCCATCCATGTAAAGTGAGAAGGACTGAAAACGAGTCCGCTGACGGTATCAGCCTTGATTCCGTTAGGAGTCCCCTTCATGTAGTTTTCGGCAATGTATTCAAGGACATCAAGAAGACTGCGTTCGCCCTTGACCTTGACTGCAAGAATCTCGTTTGATCCTTCAGCTTTACAGAAATCTTCCGTCGCGGTAAAGAGCCAGAGGGGCGCGTCTGTCGTATCACGGTTGGAAGCGTTTCCGCCGCAAATCATGTTCGGCAGTGTTCCGTTCTCCTCAAAGTGAGCAAACTGAAGCAGAATAGCCTTTACATCCTCGCGCATTGAGGGCGAAGCAATCAGGCCGCGTGCACAGATCAAGGTATCGCGTCCCCAGTCAAGGAACCACGGATATCCGGCAATCACAGTCTTAAGTTCATCGCGCTTTACAACGTAAGGTTTCATGGAATTTTCAAGCAGGACATCGAAGGAGGAGTCTGCCGTCGGCGGCACCTCAATCTTGCTTCTGAACGCGATCTTCTGCTTGTCCCATGGGCAAAGTATCTGGCCTGTAATTTCCACAGAATCTCCTCCGCCCATTTCAAGTTCGAAATAGCCGGGACTGTAAAGGTCTGAATTCGGATCAAGCCCGCGTGCAGCTTCATTGGCTCTATAAACCATGTAATGCCACTCTGGAGCGGACTTGTAATGTCCTTTGGCGCTTGTAATGACAAGTTCACGATCGGAAGACGGCTTGAAGCTGAATCCCTTATCGGAAGACCTGATAACGCCAGGCCAGTTCTGCTCCGGACCGCATGAAGCTTTGGTCTCGTAATGGAATCCGCGATCTTCAATTTCCGGACGGACAATAAATCTTACATGCTTTTCATTATCCAGATTTTCAGTTTTCTGAGGCAGCTTGTTCCTGATGAGGCTGAAGCGGACGGCATTGCGTCCCTCCTCCATTGAAAGCACAAGACTGACGGACACAAAGCGCCCGTTTCCGGCAGGCACCCTGAAATTCCATATTCCGCTTTTGTCGGAGCCTAGTCTGAACGCCTCAAGATTGTCGAGACAAAGTTCAATTGAGTACGCCTGATAAATCATCCATATCTTGGAACGTGACCACATGATGTGCCGGTCTTCCGGATGGTTCGGGCAGAGATTTGCGGCGAGCCATGCATCGTAACGACTTCTGAGCTCACCCCATTCAACGCAGGCATGAATCATGCCGCCACGCCCATTTGTGGCAAGGAAAGTTCTTGGCGCAGCTCTGAGCTCCTTACGCCCGAAGGAGATTTCGGCGGAAGAAATGCCGGGAGCAAGTCGGAGCAGTTCAGCATCTTTACGCTGAGAATGTTCTTCGCCGTAAACTGTAATATGCATATTCAGGCGCTCATGAGACTCTACATCGGCAAGAGGCGGCACAAGATAGAAGAATCCTTCTTTTCCACGCAGACTGTTGTGAACCGCAATAGCTTTGCCGTTTGCGTTCCGCAGAATAAGCGAGAAGCGACGCGGTGCCGATACAAGCAGCATTTTGCGGGGCGGAAGCATAACCAGACGTGAAAGATCTTCCGGCCAGTTCCATTTCACATAAGGAGCCTCAACGCCTTCGCCATAAAAACCGTCGATAAACTTGTAAGGAGATTCCAGCAGGCTGGCTGCATGAGCATCCAGATCAACATCCTCAGGCAGTATCACGGACGCATTACGGGCGCAGAGAATGTCCAGCACCGAGGCTCTCGCTTTCTGGAATGTGATGTATTCGCGGCAAACGGTCTTGTCACGCTCGGCATGATGAACAAGCTCCATGTCCCCTTTGCATGAACTCAGGCAGACAATCTGGCCCGGTGCCAAGGCAAGGGAAAGTTTTCCGAGTCCGATTTTCTTAACCCAGACGGATTCATCGGCAAGCAGATCAGTCATGTCTCCGGCGGCAAAAGGAGTCTCCGATTCACTCCAGAGCAGCTCGCCGGGAGCCCCGCAGTCCAGATTTACAGCAATGAGAAGCGTCTTGTCTCCTGAAGCTGACTCTCGGGTAAAGAGCAGCGCTCCGGAATTGCCCGAATCAACAAAATGAAGTTTTGACTTGTGGTGGAAAACAGGATGAGCCGCCAGAATAGCGTTAAGTCTGGCAAGATGCCCGACCTGATTTTCATTGCTCCCCCAGTTCAAAGCACTGGATTCATGGACATCAATTTTTTCCTTTGCAAACCACTCCACTCCGTTGGCGAAGCCGAAAGCTCCATTGCAAGCCAGCATTGCAGAAAGGCCTGTACGCATCTTGGCGTATGTATGCGATACAACGGCAAGACGGCTGTTGTCATGAGTCTCGGCATAATGCACCATGAGACCGTCAGCCACACTCACCGACGAGGCATAACGGATATAATTCTCGATATCCCAGCGCGAATAATTCTGGAAAAGTTCGGAGTACGCCCAGTTCATGTTTCCAACGTCAAGCAGACGCTTGGTCACGGCAGGATCGCCGCCGAGTCCTTCAAGCAGGAATATGCTGTTCGGGAACTCGCAACGGACACGGGAGATTATGTACTGCCAGGCTGGCAGCGGAATCATATATCCGGCATCACAGCGGAAACCGTCCACTCCTCGTTCACACCATGTAAGGAACATATCGGCAAGATATTTCCAGAGATCGAATCTGTTGTTGTCAAGCTCTGTCAAGTCTCCCCAGACAACGCCCCAGGCTCCGGGCGAATGAATAGCGCCGTCCTGATCACGAACAAGCCACTCGGGATTTGTCTCATGTATCTTGGCAGCCCAGCCCGTATGATTAATGGCGATATCAAGGAAAATCTTGCCGTCAAGCTGATGAACAGCATCGACAAGCTCAAGGAACTGATCAAGCGGAGTCGCCTTTTTATCGAATTCAGCCAAAGCCGGATCAATGCCAGTAAAGTCGAGAGATGCATAAGGACTCCCGTAATGTCCCATTCTTGCGAATGTCGAAGGCACAGGATTTATCGGAAGCAGGTGGAGAATTCGGCAGTTCAACTTCTCCATTATGAATTTAAGCTCTCTCTTCAACTCGCGGAAAGTCCCGGAAGGCGGAATCACTGAAAAACCGTATTCATCCAGCTTTTTCAAGCATTCAGCCGGAATATCAGCCGGAAAAGAGGAATGAGCCTTATACTTATTGAGTCCATACTGTCTCACGAAAGCACAATAAATACTGTTTGCCGAATTGTACTCGGCGGGATCTACATTGATATGCACATTCTCACCTTCACACCAGACAGGCTCCTCAGCCGAGGCTGGCATAAAATAACATTTACCTTCAAAATGCCCGACCTGCGAAAGCGCAATGCGGATGGAATATGTCTTATCCCCTGTCTTGACCATAGGAATATTGTCCCAGGCCTGACCGCTTATTGACTTATGGTCTTCAACATGAGCGATTATTTCAGCGCGAATCAGACTGGCATTTCCGATTGTACTGCGAAAATAAGCTTTTCCGGCAGCCGCCTGTTCAAGCTCAAGAATTATCTCTATGAAGTCGCCGCGAAAAAAGAGCAGATGAGCCCCCGGCGGCGGTGATTGTGTTATGTGCATATATAAGTTGTCCTCTTATTTTAAAGTTATAAAAAACGGCTGAGACCTCAAATCAAGAGAACTGAGGTTCATCTCGGCAACTATGTAATACTTGCGTCCGGGCTCAAGTTCCGTCAGGAAAGGCAGCGGAGCTTCTATAAAAGTTTTGACATCAGGAAGAAGTTCCAGCGGATAATGCTTC
>JAKJHH010000170.1:5726-8963 GCA_022703965.1 Verrucomicrobiota bacterium | reverse complement strand
AAGGATTCGACGGCAAGGGACTGCCGTCGCTACCCGTTTTCAGCTTCTTCCCGTGCGCTGAGCGAAGCTGGAGCGCATTGCTTGATGAAGGTATACAGACCTTTTTTGCTTGCGGCTATGCCGAGTCAGCACAGATTTTCTATTATTTCTAAAAAGATCTCCCCCCCATTGACACGCATCATAAAATATTGTATACTGTATACAATATTACATTTTTAAGTTCAAAACATCAAGATAATATAAATGGCTCCTCCCCAAATTGGCTTGAGAAGAAAAATCATGTATTTGTGGCTCAAGGCCATGATTCTGCAAGTCATTGACTAACAGAAATAAGCAATAGCACGCAAGGTCGTTGCGCCTGCCGCAAGGCAGAGTTTTCTTTCAAGATCTACAATTTTTAGAGGTTCCCATAAGACAATACGTTAAAAAGGAAAGATAAAATGAATCTCAAAACAAGTATGCCTTTAATCGGTTCTTTACTTCTCTCTTTATCAGGAGCGGCAGAAGAAATTCCGCTCCTCATGCCTCCTGTCATTTACGCCACGCCTGGCGTAGAAATGAACGTGTATTTCGACAATATCGTCAGAGTCAGCAATCCGGCAAACTACAATTTCGACGTAGATTGTCCCAAAGGCCGCAATGACGCAAAAAGATGGCGTTTCACCGCATCGAATGAGGATGTCGGCACATATAAATGGAAGCTGACAATATATCAAAATGACACAAAAGTAGGGGAAGCGGAAGCCAGCCTGATAGTCTCTCCTTCAGACGCCGGCAAAGGCAAAAGCATAACTTATCTTGCAGTCGGAGCCAGCACTACCGAAGCAACAATATATCCTGCCAGAATATACGAACTGATGCAGAAAGAAGGAAATCCCGAATTCAAGATGGTCGGCTCATCGGCAGGCCATAAAAAACCGGCTAAACCTGAAGATAAAGTTGTACATGAAGGTTATGGAGGCTGGACATATCAGACATTCCTGAACCGTCCGGACAGTCCATTCATTATCGACGGGAAATTAGATTTCAAAGCTTACTGCGACAAATTCAACAACGGAAAGGCTCCTGATTTTATTTCAGTCATGCTCGGAGCCAACACCGCCTTCGGAATGAACGAGTCTAACATTACAAAAGAGACTGCTAAAATGGTGAAAGACATGGAAACCCTTCTGGCTGAATTCCGCCGCGTCGACCCTGATACACAGATCGGTCTGGCACTGGTCTATCCCTGCGCGTCATCACAGGATGCCTTCGGAGCGAATTATAACTGCAAAATCACAAGAGCCCAGTACATGCGCTATCAGTTCGCCTTGAATAAAGCTCTGCTCGAGAGTTTTGCAAAAATGAACGATCCCAAAATTTCCATAGTCCCGAATGTCCTCAACATTGATGGGGAGAACAACTTCCCGAGTTCAGAAGAAGCAGTAAATGCTGCAAGTCAGAAGAAGACCATGGTTCAGAACAATGCTCTCCATCCAAACAGAGCCGGATATATACAATACGGAGACAGTTTCTATTCCTGGCTGAAATGCAGACTGGCTCAGATGGAAGAAAAGAAAAACTAAAGGAACTCCGGAAGCGGCATTGCAGAAAACTCTGAATGCCGCTTCAATCTTTCATTTCACTGCAAGAATTCCGGAAAGATATTTGAGGAATTCATCCGCATTGTTTTTAGGAGCTTCCGCAGGAGTTCTGCTCACAATTGTAAGATTTCCCTTGCGTAAAGCCCATGCTTTTCCATTTTCAGCAGCCAGAACTTCAGCTCCTCCTTCAGCCTTGAGAACCTGTGCAATTGAGCCGTCAGCAAAAGAGATGCGTTCCTGAGTAAAATAAGAATCCAGAGCGGGAATCGCTCCGATATCCTTGCGCTGTCCGATATAATAAAGCGTTCTTCCTGAGTTTATCGCCTCTGCGATACGTCCGGCATGTCTCAAGGAAAAAGGAGCATCAGGCAGATTGACGATGACAGCGTCGAAATCCTCGGGTAGAACTTCGGTCGAGCTGAAATAATCTTGAGAAGTGCCGAGTCTTGCCGACTGCGGAATCAAGTTATCCTCATAGCCGTAAATGCAGTTGAAGCGGGTTGTCCACCACCACCAAGTATGTCCGCCGGGGAAAACATAGTTTTTCGGAGTCGGTTTATGCTCGGAATATTTCAGTACATAATCCTTTTTTACCGAGGCAATCCATGAGAGAGCCTCGGGCGAGTCGTAATAGTTGTGATTCTGCCAAAGCTTTGCGGGCTGGAGCTCGACTCCGAAGAAGTAGAAGCCGCGCACGCCGAGCCTCAACATGGATTCAGCCATATTACGGACTTCCTGAGCGTCCTTAAAGAATTTTACGCCATCATTGCCGACAGCGGCACTGTGTCCGAGCTCTGTTCCGACTTTCCACATGCTGTGAGACGAAGCCTCGGCCTCCGCACGGGAGGCACCGCCTCCTGTTTCCTCTGGGATGCCCTGATTGAAATAACACTCGAAGCCTACAGCATCGTAGCCAAGATATTTGCGGCTGATACTCATTTTCTCGCCTATAACACCAACGCTCTTGAAAACAATCGGGACATTTACAAGCGACTTCAGGTATATGGCGATTTCATCCGCATGGTCTGCATAGGATTCGCGCAGAATGTCCTGATAATCAGGCCACGCCATGGAAGTTTTCAGCTCAGTTCTGTAGACTTTCCCGCTCTCGGGATCGGCAAAATAAAGATCATTTTTCAGACGCAGAGGAATTAGACGCGATGCCTCGGCAAAATCCTGCACGTCCAGTTTCCAGGCATCCTGAAGCTTCTTTATATCATGATATTTCAGTTTAAGACGTTCTGCAAAATCCGCATTGAAGGAATCTGTATATTGACGCAGATTTTCGGTCGCGTTGACCATATTGGTTTCATTTGAGAGCGGATCAATGAAACAGCGGAGATTTTTGCCCCATTTCAGCGAGGCAATCCATGAAAGATTCTCCTTCACCTTTCTGAAATTCTCCTGATCCCATACATCGCTGTGATGCATTTTAGCGTCAATCTGAGGATGAATCAGGACTTCGGCTCCATCAGCAAGAGGAAGCTCAATAGGCAGGCTTATTTTACGGAGATCGGCAAAATCCTGAACAGTTTCAAGGTCGATTATTCCGCTGCGCTTGTCCTGCCCCTCCTTGTCCGACACAGGCACAAAACGACAGAAGAGAGAGGGATCGGCGGCAGGAAAGATCAGAAGACCGGAAAGTTTATAGGTT
>JAKJHH010000170.1:0-5716 GCA_022703965.1 Verrucomicrobiota bacterium | reverse complement strand
ACCGAGACTTTTCCTTTCTTATAAGTTCCATGAATCAGCGACTGGAATTTAGGATCGTCCCCCTGCATTTTCTCGCGTGTTATGAAAAATGCACGAATAGTTGATCCGCTGCCTCCGTTGAGCTGATATCCGTAATTCACATTTTCACGCTCAAGCATATCGATAAAAGCCTGACGAACCCACAAGGGAGCCCTTGTCGAAAGATTCAGGTAAACGTCATTAACGCCCCCTTCCCTGAGCTTGCGTATGACATCCATATCCTTCGCGAAAGTCTGTTTAACGGTATCAAGATCACGTGCCGGACTGATCAGGGTCGAGCTGCACCACATGCCTCCGACTGGAAAATACAGTTTATTGTCAAACACATATTCATAATCGCGACTCATATACCAGAAATGCGAAATATTATGCCTGTCCTTGAAAATACCATAATTAAGCGGTTTTGCGCTTAACACAGCTCCGGGACGAGAGAAGTCCTTCTCTATAAAATTTCCCTCGATTGCAGGACTGAACATGAAGCGGAGAAACGCTTTCCTTCCTGCCGCATATTTCAGAATTTCAGGAGGAAGTTCACCGGAACTTTTCGCGAGCTCAGCGACAGCGTAAAGTTTCCCCTCGGAAAAGAGAGCGACACAGGCTGAAACCGACTCCGCCTTGTCTGATATTGTAAACTCATATTTTGAGCCGCTGAGTTTCACATCCTTCAAGAGAGGGATCATGGCTTTTTCAAATGGAGAATAAGGCGGAAGTTTTTTGGAGAATATAACTGCGGAAGCATCTTCAAGCGGAGATATTTTCAGGCTGTAAGCATCGGATTGTCCAAGAAATTCAGGAAGATTAATGGACAGCTTGTTGAGTCCTTGCGAGACAGTCATATTCTTAGTCAGAACAGTCTCATCATTCCAGCAAAGAGAAATGGAGGCAAGAACAGCAGGTCCTTCAGACTGAAAAGATATATCCATATTTTTTCCTGCCATCAAAGATTTATCGGACAGTTTAAGCTCAGATATTTTCACGTTCTTCCATATACCTTTCTGCAAAGCGACGATGCCGTCGCACATGAAACTCCAGTTGCCCTGTTTTGATTTTGAGGTGATTCTAAGCTCAAGACTGTGCTTGCCTGAATTCATTTTATGCTCGCCCAGAGATTCCCATACAAGAGCATTTGAAATCCCCCATGTTTTGCGGACGGCAGACTCAGGCGCAGGAATAACAGAAGTCCATTCACCGTCATCAAAACGAAATTCGACAGGAGAAGAATGAGCCTTGCCTTGTCTAATGATTGCGGCAAAAAATTCATAAAGTCCATCGGCAGGAATTTCAAAAGCATATTTGACCGAAAAGTCCCCGCTTTCGGGAGTCTTTGAAAGCTTGTAGGGAATTTTACCTGTAAATGAATCCTTTGAGTCTATGGCGCCCATACTGTTGGAAACTGTTGCTCCGCCTGGAATCCAGACAGAGCATCTTGATGGAAACTCAGGATCTTCAGCAGGAGTCACAGAAAGAACAGCGGCTGAACTCTGAAAAGCCAGCATGGCAAAGGATGCACTTGCAAGTAAAATTTTCCGTAACATAATGACCTCACAAAAAAAGCCGCGCTGAAGAAGAAAGTTCTCCGCGCGGCATTGATAATTCTTTATTTGGAAGGAGTATATATTTTTACATTTCTAAGCCACCATGTGACTTCTTCCTTCTTGGGATTCATGCCTATGCGGATCACCTTGATGTCCTCAGGCTTGATACCGTTGTTTTCGAGCGAAATAAACATTGTCTGCCAATCCTGTGTAGGACGCTTGTAAGGAAGATTTACAGCTTTTCCGGTCTCTTTTACGTTCTCAGTAACGGCCATAAGGAAATTATAGGCATATTCCTTGAAATTATCCTTCTGAACAGCCTTGATTTCAAAGGAAATTGCGGTAGCTCCGGCAAGGCTTTCAGCAGGCTGATTGAGCACGAATTCAGGATATGCCCAGAAGTCTTTGCCTTTTTCAAACTTCACGTTCACCTTCAGAGCTTTTTCAGCGGAGTCATAGGAAATTGTCATATCTCCGGAGCTGTTTTTGCGCCATCTTTCGATCTTATCGCAAGGAATGCTTTTGACGCTGGTGTTTTTCTCAAGCTCGCTGGGAGAGTAGACTGGAATATATATCGGGCTGATGCGCTTGCCGTTGAACTCGCCGGAGAGGCTTAGATCGGTAGCAGCAGAACCCTTTGCAAAAGAGGGACGATATACCGCATTCACTGTAATCTTGCTTCTGGCCGGAATGCTCAGCTTCTCAGGAAGTCCTTTGACAGTACCGCAACCTACGGACTTAAGTACGCCGCTTTTCTCCTTGTCGCCGAAGTTGTAGACGTCAAAGCTGATTTTGGCTTCATCAGCGGTAATCCATGCAACGCTCTTGTCATAAGCTTTGAAAGCCGGATCATCCATGCGGGCTTTGAGGACGATTTCAATATCCATATCAACCGGAGCCTTATGGAAATGTCCGCTTGAGGGAGCAGGCTCGGAAACTTTCAGGCCGCGAAGTCCGGAAAGGTAAGCCGGATATCTTGTTGACTTAACGGTTACTTTTCCATCCTCGGACTTAAGCGTAACGGTTTTGCCGAGCACGTCGCTCAGAGTAATATCTGCATCCGAGCCGAGAAGAGAGGCGAGAAAACCTTTTGAGGACTTTACTGTTAAATTGCGCTCAAAATTATTCAGGAGATTGACAGGACTATCATTTTTTGTTGCCTTGTCCAGTTCGCTTTCGCTCCAGAAAGCAAGAGTCTGAGAGCCATCAGGCTGCTCGTAAAGGAATGCCTGTATGCCTTCTCCTGCATTGTATTTGCCAAGATATTTTGCGTTGGAAAGCTGCTTTGTGAGGTTGGAGAAAGCCACATAATGAGGTTTGACAGTATAATCGTATCTGAGCATGCCCCATGTCTTGCCGCCGCCGCGCTCGTTATAGGCAGGAAGCACAAAGAAGAAGTCGCGATCGACACCGCAGGACTGCATGATAATCTGTGACTTGGGAGTAAACTCAGTCATTATGAGTTCCTGATCCTCACTATGCTCCATTGTCTCCTTAACAAAGGATTTTACTTTGCCGGAGCCTTCATGATTTGAGCCGTTTTCAGTAAACCAGACTTTGACGTTTTCATCGCCGGCCTCGGCGAGAAGCTTACGGATATCGGAATTGAGTTCAGGATATTTATCAAACTGAAAGTAGCTGTGGTAGTTGAAGACATTCAGATAGTCGATGACTCCGTTCTTCATAACAGTTCTTGTAAATGAGGGGAAAGGATACTGACAGAAGGCACCGATGAGAACAGGAATATCAGGATTTCCAGCCTTGAAGCCGAGATACGCGGCTTTCTGAGCGGCGGCGTAATCCCATGCCGGATCGGGACAGAAACTGATGTCCTGCTCGTTCCAGAATTCCCAGGCAGTCATCTGTCCTTTAAATGTTACAGCCGCTGTTTTTGTGAAATTATAGAGAGCAAAGAGATCGTCCGGCAGTTTCTCCGAGCTTGATTTAGTCCACTTCGGAGCATCATGGAACATTCCGCAAATCTGAATATTGCGCTCCTGAAGCAAGTCGGCGTTGACCTTGTACTGAGCCCATGCGAATTCACCGGGTTTTGCTTCTACACTGCCCCAGCTCATGCGCTCGCGGATCATCGAAAGTCCGGCAAGCTTGGCGATATCCGAAATTGTCTTAAAGCCATTTTCGGGCTGACGGGGATTGTCATTCTTCTGACGACAGAGCCAGCTCTGAGCAGTGTCCATTGAAAAGAAGCTTTCAGGATTATAGGTTCTCTGCGAAGGATCAATCACCAGAGCAAAAGGTTCGTATCCCTTGAACTGCACACCGGGAGCCGTAAGATTCAAGGTGTAATATCCGTAATCCTTGACCGCAAGAACAAGAGGATTCTCCTTGGGATTCTTCCATTCCCCGTTTGCGACCACAGCCCCGCGCCAGTCCGAAACCGTATATGAAACGGACTCTGCCGGAAAATCCTTGACAGCTTTGAAAATGGGCTGCTTAAGATTCGTAAACACGTTTCCGGGAGCTTCTGTCGTAATCAGAGTTGAAGTCTCAAGCTCTGCGGCGGCGCAAAGCCATCCCGAAGCCATGAGAGCGGAGAGAAAAATTCCTTTAAGAGCAAAATTCATTAGACACCTCTTCGTTTATTCTGCTTTCCAGTTGTACACATCATTTTTATATGCCATATCGGCATTCACAACGTTAACGTGAGCGACATGGAGATCCGCAAAAAGCAGATTGCTCCAGTATCCCTTTTGTGAATGCCACGTAAAAAAACCGTCATGCCCGGGCCAGCCTCCTGCATACATGCTCCTCGCCATGTATATGGTCGCATCGCCCATGATAATATCTTTTGACAGTGCCATGAATTTCGAGAAATTAAGAGCACCTGCCTGATAAATACCGTCACTCATTGCATAGCTTGTTCCCCAGGGCTTCCATACGCTGTCACCGCTAACACCGCCGACAGCCTTGCTGAGGTTGTCCTCAGGACACTTGTATGCTGATGGCGGCATTGCCGGACTGTTGTAAAGCATTCTCTGATTGAGCGGAGCCGCGCCATTCAGACTGCCGCTGTCGAATCCGCCCCATTTGAACCAGTGCGGAGTAATGTATTCGCCCTGCTCGTTCCAGTACATGCGCAAAGCAAGTCCGCACTGTTTGAGATTGGATAGACATAAAGTCCTCTTCCCCATCGCCTTCGCTTTCGCAAGAGAAGGCAGCAGAATGCTTGAAAGAATCGCGATAATGGCAATCACAACAAGCAATTCTATTAAAGTAAACCTACAGCGCATAGGAATTTCTCCTGTATAAATTATTATTGGGAAACAAGGAGTCCAGCTCTATCGTAATAGTAATGAATGTTTCTGGAAAGAAGAACTTTTGAATCCGTTGACTCGGTACGACCATCCACATAAAGAGTATTTGCTCTGCCGAGATGTCTGATATGGATAGCGCTTTGTTGAAGTGCTTCAACCTCTCTGAACAGATAAAACTGAGCCGGTTCCGTATAATAAAGCGTCATTGTATCGGCGGCAAAAACCGTACTGTTTGAAGCTCTTTCCATGCGGAATATTATCCTTTGATGAGAAGGATTCGATATTGCGGAAGGAAAGGCCGTTTCCTGACGGCTGAAGCCATACGCTTTGTACGGCAGAGCCGTCGAATATTTTGCCGGGCCGAGCGAAGGACAGAGCATTACTCCGTAATTGTTTATATAAGGTGCAAGTATCTGAGACCATGCCTTGTAATCCGCCGCGCTTACACCGTATCCGAGACAGACAAACCCGTTGTTGTCGTTAGCGTAATAAGACTGATACATTCCGAGCTGGCGCAGACGGCTCTTGCAATCAATAGCCCTTGCCTGCTGTCTTGCGGAACCGAGGGCAGGCAGAAGCATAGCGGCAAGTATCGCGATAATCGCAATCACGACAAGTAACTCTATCAGAGTGAAACGGTTTTTCATAGTCACCTCGCAGGAGCAGTGGATTTTCTTATTATCAGGTCGGATTCTACAAATTTAAGCTGTTCGGCAACTGCTTCAGACGCTTCAAGTTTTTTGAAAAGCTTCCATGTTTCAAGCGCCAGTTTATCCGTCGGAAGTCTTACAGTTGTAAGCGGAGTAAAGAAATTCGAACTGTAATCCAGGTCGTCCATACCGATGATCGAGATATCTTCCGGAACTC
>JAKJHH010000016.1:13094-35958 GCA_022703965.1 Verrucomicrobiota bacterium | reverse complement strand
CTGCACGATTCAGAACTGGCCTCACAGCCGACTGCACCTCGCTCGAAATTCAGGAAGACGGCGGACTTGCCCAGATACGTCCGGCCTTCGGCGGCAACATTATGGCGCACATCATGACGCCTAAACGTCGTCCTCAGTTTGCGACAGTCCGTTATAAAATCTTCTCGCAGCCTGCCGAAAGCAGAAAAGCAGGCGCAAAAATCACTGAAATGAGCATCGACAAAAGCAAACTCAAATCGCAGATCGAAGTCCTTTCCGTCCAGCCAAAGAAAAACGAAAAAGGCATTGAAGAAGCTGAAGTCATCATAGCAGCAGGACGCGGCATCAAAAAGCCCGAAGATCTGGACATGATAAAGGAACTGGCATCTCTGCTCAACGCCGAGCTTGCCGGAACTCGTTCGATGATCGAAGCAGGCTGGATCGAGCCCAAGCGTCAGATCGGGCTCTCGGGCAGAACGGTCAAGCCGAAACTCCTCATCACCTGCGGAATTTCAGGCGCGATTCAGTTTGTCGCGGGCATGAAGAGCAGCGAGCTAATCATGGCCATCAACACGGACAAGGATGCTCCGATCTTCAAGAACGCACATTACTGTCTTGTAGGCGACATCTACGAAATCGTCCCTGCCCTGATCGAAAAAATCAAGGCGGAAGGCCCCTCCTCAATACTTTCAACAGCTAAATAAGAGGATTCACAATGCAGTATAAGAAAATAGACAGTTCGGATATGGATGCCTTCAGAGCAATCTGCGGCGAGGCAAGAGTGACTCCCGGTCAGGACGTAAGCGATGACTATTGTCACGACGAACTCGCAAGCATGCACAAACGTCCCGAAGTGCTTGTGAAACCCGCCTCGACCGAGCAGGTTTCCGCAATCATGCGTTACGCTTATGAAAAGAATATCCCTGTAACTCCGCGAGGTCAGGGAACAGGACTTGTCGGCGGCGCGGTTCCGCTCTACGGCGGCATCCTTATGGACATGAGCACCATGAACAGAGTTATTGAACTTGATGAAGAAAATCTTACGCTCACTCTCGAGCCGGGCGTCCTGCTTATGGACATAGTAAAGTTCGTCGAGGAAAAAGGCTTCCTTTATCCTCCGGACCCGGGCGAAAAGAGCGCGACCATCGGCGGCAACATCAACACGAACGCGGGCGGCATGCGCGCAGTGAAGTACGGAGTCACAAGAGACTACGTGCGCGGGCTCGAAGTCGTTCTCCCCGACGGCAGAATAATTGAAGTCGGCGGCAAGGTCGTCAAAAACAGTTCCGGCTACAGCATGAAAGATATGTTTGTAGGCTCGGAAGGCACTCTCGGAGTCATCACAAAGGCAATTCTCAAACTTCTGCCTCTGCCTAAGCGCAAACTCAGTCTGCTTGTGCCGTTCCCTTCTCTTGACGCGGCTATCGAAACTGTGCCGAAAATCATCAAATCACGCACAATTCCGACTGCGGTTGAGTTCATGCAGAAGGAAGTCATTGTCGCGGCTGAAGAATATCTCGGACGCAAGTTCCCGGACAAGTCTTCCGATGCCTACCTGCTTCTGACCTTCGACGGGAACAGCAAGGAGGAAATCGACGCGGCATATCATGATGTCGCTGAAATCTGTCTTGCAAACGGGGCTCTCGACGCCTTCATCTCAAACACCGATGAGCGAAATGAGGCCATCTGGACAGCGCGAGGAGCTTTCCTCGAAGCCATCAAAGCCTCGACAAGCGAGATCGACGAATGTGACGTTGTAGTGCCGAGAAAAAGCGTCGCCACCTTCATCAGATTCACTGATTCGCTTCAGAAAAAGCATGATATCCGTATCCGCAGCTTCGGACACGCCGGTGACGGAAATCTTCACGTCTACGCTCTCCGCGACAAACTCGACGAGAAGACATGGCACAGCAAGCTCGAAGCGGTATTTAAGGACATGTATGATTTCGCTAAAGAACTTGGCGGAAAAGTTTCCGGAGAGCACGGAATCGGCTACGCCAAGCTGCCTTATCTCCGTGAATCGGCAGGCAGTGAACAGCTCGAAATCATGCGCGGCGTAAAAGCGGTGTTCGATCCAAAGAACATCCTCAACCCCGGCAAAGTCTGCGCTTCTGCAAGCCTGTAACAGCATTTCAACAAGTAGTACGGTTCTGATCTGCAAGAGATCGGATATTCCGAATCGTCGGAAGCAAGTGAACCGTACTACTTGTAAAATCTTAAATTTCTCATGTTCTTAATAAGGGTCGTATTTTACAGCCCCGGGCAAATTCGGATTCCTCATCAAGAGTCTCCCAAAAAACACTTTCTTCCATTTACGTAAAAATTTACGTAATTATCTATTGCCTTCTGCAATATTCTATGGTAATATATTAACATCAACGTAAAAATTTACGTAAATCAGGATATAAGATGGCAGATAAAAAAACAACAATACAGCACATAGCCAAAGCATGCGGAGTAACAACCGCAACAGTGTCCCGCGCCATAAACAATAAGCCGGGAATGAGGGATGAACTAAGAAAACACATACTTCAATATATAGAAAGCATAGGCTGGACCTGCAAAAGTTTAAAAAGCCGTTTTATTCCGGCATCAGAAGGAACACGCCATGTAGTAATGCTTGGGAACATCTGGACGGCGTCGGGAACATTCATACAGATGGAAAATACATTAGGAATCCTGATAGAAAAACTCTCTGCAAACGGCTTCAGTTCATCCGTTGTCTACGGCAATACAGTTGAGGCTATAAGACAGTGTCTTGAAATCAAACCCTACGCAGTGGTAATGCTCTATTCCAGCCTGATTTTCAACGTTGAACTGGAAAAACTGAAAGCCGCAGGAATACGCGTCATTGTGATTTACGGCTCCGATACCGGCCATATCTGTCCGACGATTCAGTCCGATCATAAAGGAGCCGCATCACTGGCTGCCGCAAAACTCGTAAAAAACGGAGCGAAACGCATAGGATTATTCGGAGGTTTCGGAATGCTTCCACATCCTTCGGAAGAATACATTGCCCAGAACAGCCGCCTGAAGGAACTCTGCCTCGGTATTCAGACTGCGGTGCCGACATTCAAAGCGGAACTGGATGCCGTAAGCGACAGCTACGGAAATCCTGAAGAATTCCGAAACATGCTGAAAAGCGGTGATTATGACAGCTGGATTTGCATAGGACGTAAATTTTTCAACGCCTTCTGTTTTTACTGCAATGAAAGCGGTGTTCAAGTCCCCGTAATAATCTTCGGAAGTGAAACAGATGCATACGATCCACTCCTCCGTTACGATCACTTCTCCGAGGAATCCGATAAAATAGCCATGCTTGCATTTAAAATTCTAAGTTCAGAAGTTTTCCCTGAGTCTATGGAATACAATATTCCGTATGTCTGGAAGGAAAAGATAAGGACTGTCACACTCTCTCCGAGTTGATTTCCGCACAAAGATATAAACAAGGTTAATTCCGTATGAACACGGCGGCTCCGGCCTGCCCGGATAACAAAGAAAGTATCCATATCATGAAACAGACTGTCACATATCTGCTTTTACTGTTGCTCCTGATCTGCAATGCTGAAGCCGCCGATACAGGCGAGGAAAAATTTGTCATGAATCCCGACGGATCCATCAAAATCGACAATCTGGTATTCCGTCTGACCCATTGGGGCAAGACTTGGCAAAATCTGAGCGTCCAGTCGTCAAAAAGCATCAGCGGCACGGCGAGATGCAATCCATCCGGCTCAGAACTGCGCGGAGTCTTCCATACAAGCGAAGGCGAATTCAGTCTGGAGGAATCATTTGAGAATGAAAGCCGGAATCAGGCTCACTACTCCATCAAACTGGAAAGCAAAGAAGGAGTTCATAGTCAATATATGGCTCTTCAGGTTCCGCTCAACGCAACAAGTTACCGTGAACGCAATATCCTTATGGACGGCGTAAAAATCGGATTCGGCTCAGACTTGGACGAGAAAAAATGGAATTTCTCGAAGACAAATGTAAATGAAATTGTAATACAGACGGACAAAGGACGTCTTAGCATATCCGGAAAATTCGCAGCTCAGCTTCAGGATGACCGTATCTTCGGAAGTCCAGAGTGGTCGCTGAGGATAGCGCTTGAACCGGCGAAAGGCCTTATTAAAAATGCGTCATTGGATTTTAATCTGAAATATGAAGCGTACAGCAGCATAGTTCTCGATATAAGTTCCGCAATGAACATGGCATTTGCCGATGAAAAAGAAGGGGACAAACAAGGCGGATGGACAGATCAGGGAGAAGGCAATGACCTCCGTATTCTCCCTCACGGTCTCATGAATCTCGGAGGAATAAATTTCAAGATAGTAAATCCTGCCGAAAATAACAATAAATCCTGCATAGTACTTCGCGGCCGTGAACGCGAATACTTTCCGCTGGAAGCCACAGTCAACTTCGACAAGCCTCAACGAGGAAAATACCTCTACATTCTCCATGCCCTCGCCTGGCCTCCCAAAAGCGGAGTCGCGGCAGGAGATATCACATGCACATTCGACAGCGGAGATTTTGTTGAAAAACAAAGCTTCACATTTCCCGTAGTCAGCGGACAGGATTTATCTGATTTCTGGATGCCTAAATCACTCCCTAACGGTCGAGTAGTCTGGCAGGGAGAAAATTCCAGCGCTCCTGTCGGACTTTTCATGACGCGCTATGAGCTTTCCGGCGATCCACTGCGTAAAATCACTTTCACAAGTCGCAATACAGGTGTATGGATGATAGTCGGAGCATCCCTTTCAAATGACCGTATTGATTCTACTGTCGCAGACTCCGTTACAATCAAAGCAGATCAGAATTGGCTTCCGGTAGCAGCACGTCAGGATGTTATCAAAGACAGCGTCATTGATTTCTCAAAAATGCTTGACGCACCGGCAGGCAAACACGGCAGACTAGTATGTCGGAACGGCAGTTTTGAATTCGAGAAACGCCCAGGCGTTCCGGTACGCTTCTACGGAACAAATATCATATACTGGGTTCACAATATGGAAAATAAGTACATGGACAGAATGGTCGATGATATGGCTGCGACAGGATACAATATGGTACGCCTCCACCTCTTCGACTTTTCCAAAGTAATCCGCTACGAAAACGGTATCCCCATGTTCACCTCCGAATATATGGAAAGACTGGACTATCTTCTCAGTGCCTTTAAGAAACGCGGGATATATCTGACACTGGATCTTTTCGGTACGCGTCTGATCAAAAAAGGAGAACTCCCGGATTATCCAGAGGAAGAAGTCAATCATAAGGAATTCAAACGACTTGTTTTTGTAAGCGACGGAGCCATGGAAAACTGGAAAAAGTTCTCCGCGCAACTGCTGAATCATAAAAACCAGTATACAGGCCTGACTTGGAAAGAGGATCCGGCAATCACTACAATCTCGCTTATCAATGAAGACACCATCTTTAACACTTCAAACAACCCGTTCATATCGGAAATCTACAAATCAAAATTTAAAAAATGGCTCAAGGATCAGAAAATAGATACGGAAATAGCAGCGAAGAAATATGAATTCTACTGGCGCCGCTTTCTTTCCGATACATACAAAAAAGGTTTTGCGGAAATGAGCTCCTTCCTTCGCGCCGAGGGCGTCGAAACACCGTTGACAGACCAGAATTTCTGGAGCACGGTTCCGCTCACCCTGCTCCGGAACAATTATGATTATGTCGACAATCATTTCTACTGGGCACATCCTGTTTTTCCCTCAGCGGCAAGAGTACCTGCGCGAGTAATGAACAGCAGCGCAACCGCCGCGGGCGCAGGCGGAGTATCAAGCATGTTTCCTACACGAATCATGAATAAACCGTTCACTGTCTCGGAATGGGACTATGTGAATCCTAATTCATATAATGTTGAAGGCGCCTTTCTCACCGGAGCATATTCGGCACTTCAGGACTGGAGCGGACTCTGCCGCTTCGCATATTCCAACAATCCTGAAAAAATAATAGACCGTAACTGCCCGCTTACATTCTTCGATTCAGTCAATGACCCTCTCAGAATGCTTTCGGAACGTGCTGCAGTCCTGTTCTTCCTTAGACGCGATGTGCAAAGTTCGCAGATATCTTATCCCTTTCTTATCAGCAGCGATTATATATCCCAAGAGGAGAACGGCGATAATTACCCGACTGTCTGCAACAGAATAGGCCTCATCGGAAAAACAGGTACCGTGATCGGAAATACAAATTCAAAATTTGAATTCCCGGCCGGAACAAAAGCAGTACTCGGACAGGAAGCTGTATTCGCAAACCGTAAAGATCTTGGCGTTCCGTATATCCAATGTACAAGTGTTCACGAGACTCTGGAAACCATGCATAAAAAAGGACTTATAAACAAGGAAGATTTCGATCCGGAAAATGATAGATTTCGCAGCTCAAGCGGAGAATTGATACTGGATCGCCGAGAAAGAACATTTTCTGTTGTAACCGCTGCCAGCGAAGCATTCATCCTACCCGCCAATAAAACAGGAAAAGCTGCTTTTTCATCAGTATCAAACCGCCTCTGCCACGCAGCATTCCTGATAGCCTCGGTAGATGGACGGACGCTTGCGGAGAGCGAACGTATACTTATACTCCATCTTACCGACAGCAAAAACAGCGGAATAAAATTCAGCGGCCCCGAAATGACGGATTTTGAAAACAACGGAACATGTCCTATCCTGATCCGCCGCGGCGAGGCTGAAATAAGTCTAAAAAAAGACCTCGGCAACTATAAACTCTACGCTGTGGATATCGACGGCAGACGTCTCGGAGAAATTCCTCTTTCCTGCACAAACGAACTAAGTAAATTTACAGCGACAACTGCACTCGGCAATAATGTTGTAGCAGCATATGAACTCATCAGAAACAAATAAAAACAGCACAGAAAATATTATGAATTACAATCTTGAAAAACAAATGGAAAAAGCCTGGACGTACATCTGGAATACTCTTTTTTCAGATACAAGCAATCTTTTCTATGACTACATAAGCAATCGTGAGCATGAAAATCGTTTCGATCATCTACCGTATCCAGATGAAATCGCGCAACAGTTTCCAAATCCATGCGGATGGGGAACAGGCATGGAAGACAGTATGCTTAATGCCGGTTCTGTGATGGATATCCTGCGCCTGCGCCGGGAATTGGCAAAGGATCAGACTGCTCTGCCTCTTGCAGAAAAACTGATAGACGGAATGTTTCTGTGCTCTCATGTGCACGGGGTTCCGGGTTTTGTCGCCAGAAGTGTATCTCCAAGAGATTTACGCTCATGTTATTTCAACTCCTCCCGGGATCAATTTACGCTTTGTGTATACGGAGCATGGCGCTTTCTCCGCTCCTTCCCGGATGCATCGCCGGTCTCCCGCAAACAGGCTAAACAAATACTTGTCGACATAGCATCATACTGCGAAAAAAATCTAAGTCCTGAACAGGATAATCTGTTGAGACTCGACGGCAAACCTGCTTTGGTCTCAGATATGATTCACGTATTCTATCATGAAATCATGCGCCTTCCCATGTTTTATGCCGCTGCTTGGGAAGCCTCCGGTGATCCTCACTGGTTTGAGCTTTATCGGAATATTGCATTGGACGGCATAGAGCGAAGTCTTAAAATTGATATGAATTTGAACTGGTGGGATATTGCCTTATCACAAATGCAGCTTTCAGTCCACCTTTTAGCATCCGTAGAATCCGATGAGCAACTCAGAGGCAAATATTTACAATTCCTGAAACTCGGTGCTCAACTTGCTGAAAAAGAATTTAAAAATACAATTACAAAAACTAACGCATTCAATGGAGACTGGAATTGCCTGAATAGAGACTGGCGCAGAATGAAAATGAGAATCAGAGGAGAGACCTTAGAAAAAACAGGCTCATCCGCAATATATAAAGGATACCCATACATGCTGCCAGAGTTTCCAGAACAATACGAAGTACCTTATTCTATTCTCAGGTCGGCAGGCAATCTGCTTTATTGTGTATGCCTGTCTCCGGAAAACACACCGTCTCAGGATTTGCTGAATACGTTTAAGGAACTCGCCATGAAATCGGATTACAATACTCACGCATCAGATGCTCCAGTCAAGCTCCTGCACGGTTACTGGATTGCAAAGTCCGGAAATATATTCTGACAAAGAGAGGTGTCTAGATGAACAGAAATATGTTTACTTTAATTGAGTTACTGGTTGTTATAGCCATAATCGCAATATTAACCTCAATACTTCTGCCATCCGTGCAAAAAGCAAAGGGAATGGCAAAGGATATCCAATGCACAAGTAATCTGCGTCAGGTCGGAGTCATATCTCACAACTATCTCGATGCATATTCATGGCATATGCCTTCAGCGTATCTCAATATAAATAACGCAAACTGGATTGATGTTATCTATGCATACAGCAATGCTTCCGTTGCAACTAAAGGAAATATTGTATATGATGTCCCAAATCCAAATGAGATCCCCTGCCGTCCACGTTCTCCATTCAACTGTCCATTAATAGGGCCGATTATGATTTCCGAATGTACTTCAAACTATGGAATCAACATTAAAATGCTTGAAGTTTCTCTCCAGCAAATCAAACAGCCTTCACAAAGGGGATTCATCATGGATATCTACAGGGAGGCCAGCTGGCCGGGGGCTATCACTTTTCCGGCAGGTGTATCTTACGACAGCCTCCTTGACTATCGTGCGTGGCGACATGGCTCCTCAACAGCAATAAATGTTCTTTTCTTTGATGGACATGTATCCTCTGAAAAGCGGCCAAATGTTCCGCTGAATTTCGGTACTTCTTCACCTTCTCAATATTTCTGGGGAGGCGGCTCTGATGGAAAACAGGCTTTATAAAATCTGATTTTTTAGCATTAAACTATCAGAGAATAAATCATGATACATGATCTATTCTTACTCCCCTGCCTGAGTTCATCAGGCAGGTTTTTTTTATGAATAATCTTATTTGAAGAAGATAAGTTGGCAGCTGTGGGCAGGAACTTCAACTTTCATCAGTTCTCCTGCTTTGCCAAGCTCGGATTTAGTCCAGAACTCGACAGCCTTAGACTCTTTTGAAGAAGAAACACCCGCATCAGCAGGCTTAAACTCGTAAGTTTCAGTCTTGTCTGTAAAGTTAAATACTCCGACAACCACCTCGGAGCTGTCCTCTTTCACAGCAGCCCAGAGAGCAGGATATTCACGCTCAAAAAGATCAAGCGGTCTGAGATTCTTGAAGCTGTCTACGGACTGCATCAACATCTTTGCAAGTTTAGCGCGCTCAGGCTTGAGCTCAACCAGACGGTCACCTGAAAGACAGAGGCCTCCGGCCAGCCAGAGAGCGCTTGTCCAGACAATCACTTCGTTTTCAGTGAGCTTGGTGTTTGTATCTCTGACAATCAGCACGTCCGGGTCGCTGAGCCAAAGCTTTTTGTGCATATAACTGCGATTTATGATATTGCGGCAGACATTCGGAACTGTCGGAGCTTCCTTGTAAATCTTTCCTTCGCCCTGCCAGTAAGGAGTGATGTCCGTGCTGATTCTTTCGGCGTTGACAATTCCGACGACAGGCCCGAGCGGGGTTGTGCAGCCGAGCATGAAAAGATCGCCCATGGCATCGCGGATAGCCTGAACACCGCTTCTCAGTGCCATTGCCCTTGTGTACTTGGGATCATGATAAATTCCGCCCTTGGCAGTAACGGCGCACTCATAGACCATGAAGTCGAGCTTCACGTAATCGTATCCTTATTTCACGAGCGTGGAGAATATTGATCTAAGCCAATTCTGCACCTCTTTTCTTGAGGCGTCAGGGACTGCGATACGCGAACCTCTCCACTCGCCGAGCCAGACAGTTTCCCCCTTGGCATCCTTGACCATCCAGTCGCTGTGCTCCTTGTAGAAATCGGAGCGTTCTTCAACGATGAAAGGAGCAAGCCAGATTCCGGCTTTGCATCCGGCCTTTTTGATTTCCTGAGCCAGATATTCCAGACCGCTCGGGAACTTTTCATTGCACTTGAGCCAGTCGCCGAGCGCGTGCTGATAACCGTCATCAAGCTGAATGTATTCAATAGGATACTCGGACTTGTGTTCCTGAGCAAATTTAACGTTTTCAATGATATCGTTCTCTGTAACTTTGGAAAAATAATGATACCAGCTGCACCAGCCAGCGGGCGTATGTGTCCATGTGCGAGCCTTCATTCTCTCAGCCCAGAGAGACGCAAACTGATTCAGTAGCTCGTTGCCGTCCTTGCCCTCAATAATTACGAGTTCCTCGGATACAACTGTCTCGCCGTTTTCGACAAGAATTCCGTCGCAGCGCGAATTCATTGTAATCAGCTTGATCTTATCGTTTTCCATTTCAATGCGAAGGTCGGACATCTGATCCGCCGAGCTGATGAATCCGGCAATGACAGCGTCGCCGCTTTTCATGTTTCTGAGTACGGCAAGCTGTTCCGCGCAGAAGATGTTTTCGACATCATCCCTGTAGGTGTCCGGCACGGATGAAGCAAAAATCTTGTACTCGGGATTGAACTCGAAATCTTTTTCTCCGTAGCCTATGGAAGCGCAGGGTGAAGCCATTGTCCAGGCTTCCTTGAATATACGGAAATCGCCCGCAGGAGAGCCAAGAAAAGAATCCTTAGATGCATCCTTCTGGAAAAATGAAAATCCGCCGAATTTGAGAGACTTTCCTGATTTATTTGTAAAACTCAGTTTCATCCAAGAGTTTGAATCACTTTTGAAATCAATTTTAAGCTCGGAACCTGCGACAGATGCGGAATAGCTGTTGTCAGTGATCTTTTTCCACGACACAGCCGCATAATCTTTTCCATCCACCGTTACGAATGCAGACAGTGCGGGAAAAATTACTGCTTTGCTGAACTGTTTTGAATTTGAGCTCACGGCAAATGAACTGCCGTCCTGATTGGGACTGATGAATGACATTGTAGTATCCTTTGTATTTATGTCAGTTGAAATATTTTATTTTTACAGGAATCCACGTATGCTTGACTTCAGGCTCACCGCCGTTCATGAGTTTCTGCATGATAGAAAATATGGAAGCACCGGCAAGCTCAAAATCTTCCTCAAGCAAGATGCCTTTGAAAGGCGCTGAACTGAGCACATGCTGAATCGCCAGAATCCGGCATTCCTTTTCATAGTCGATCCCGTGTCTTGACAAAATCTGCATCGCCTGCGCGGAATGACGTCCGTTTATGAGCAGGACATCAGGCTTCAGCCCCGAGCTCAAAGCTTCTTCAAGTTCATGCGAGAAAACTGCAGGACCTTCGCTGAGAATGTTTTCAGTATATTCAATTCCGCTTTTTTTGTACGCATCCCTGAACCCCTCAAGAAGGGAAATCAGACTTACTCCGGTTATAGCGAAAAGAAGATTGCGACGTCCCTCTGCGATAAACTCAGAGGCAGCCTTTGCCCCCATGCTCTGATACTCGGAAGAAACGGTTCCGATATTCTTAAACTCAAATCCCTGACTATAGGCGGCGATTTTGATACCCGACGCGGCAAGCCTGTTCATCACAGTCTCATGCTCCTGCGACGGGAATACCCAGACGAGTCCGTCGGGAAAAGCCGAACGGATTTCCGCTTCTATCGTATCAGTGCTGCTTCCAGCCAGAGTGATATTCCGTATATTCCAGCCGAAAGAGCTCAGTCTGACTCCTATCTCCGACATCATCCGGCAGATGTGATAATCGTAAAAAAAATGCTTCCCGTCACCACAGATAAGTCCGATCAGCGGAGCCGGCTTGTCATCGGGAAAAACAAAGCCCTTCAGTGGATTTGTGAATGTCCCGATTCCTGCTTTGCTGAAAAGAAAACCTTCGCTGATCATTTTCTCAAGAGCTATCTGGACAGTACTGCGTGCGATTCCGAACTGAAGAGCCAGCTGTCGGGAAGACGGAATCATAACAGATTCAACCCCGTGTCTATACAGCATATTCATCACAAAATGCCTTACTTTCAGAACTTCAGTAAGCTGTGTTTTTCCGTTTGCGCTTTTTCTCGGCATTATTTTGAATTTCCTTTTATCGGTCCAGCATCAGTCCACTGCATTAATTATAGATTTTCCCGCTTCAAAAGTCAAGCCTTTATTTGTTTAAGCATGAACTATGAAGGCTATTGAAATTAATGCGCCAACTTAGTTTCGATACCGGAAGCAAACCACGAAGGACACGAAGACCACGAAGCATAAAGCTTGATGATTAGATACTTACATCATAAAATTCAATAAGAATACTCTCGCACATGACAGTTTACTCAGACTTGTCTTGTCCATTGCGTCCATCTCGTCCATTCAGTCCATCAAAAGGTTAAGATTCTGTCGCAGCAACTCAAGCGAGCAAAGAGTGGAACAATACCGAGATACCTTTACTATCAGCACATAAACTTTTAATTATAAAATAATTACATTCTATTCCTTCGTGTCTTTCGTGCTCTTCGTGGTTTAAATCTTCTTCACGATAAAGAAGAGCGATGCAGTACTTTTTAGAAGCAGGAAACTTAAGAGCCAAGACACGATAGTTAATTTTCGTAAAAATAGATATTTTCTCATATGATTAATCATAATTATTAAGACAAATATTGATTTTTTTATATTAACTGATATTTTCACATATAAGAAAATAAGTGTATATATGAAAATATCTGAATCAGATTTTCTGGAAAACTGGAAGTCGGCCGGAACTTCGGGATTTTTCTTCAAACCTCTTGTCCTTAACAGGATAGAGCCATATTGGGAGATAAAATCCTTTAAATCCTCGGCAATTCTTGAACTTTCTTTGCAGGAGACCTCGCAAGTCTTCCGCTTTCTTGTCGTCATAAGTCTGAAAAGCAGTCCGGCATTCATTGAAACAGCCGCTTTGATACTCAAAGATGCCGTCGCACGAGAGAGCGCAAAAGGACTCGAAATCTTTCCGATGATCGCCTGCCCTTATCTGAATCCCGAAAAGCTGGAGAGTATTGAGAAGCTTGGCATCAGCGCAGTTGATTTGTCCGGAAACGGCGTGATAAATGTCCCGGAACGCCTCTATATTAATAGAAGCGGAAAGGAAAAAATCTGTAAGGAGGAAGCGCCTCCGGCAAATCCGTTTAAAGGCAAATCATCCCTCCCTGCCCGCATGCTCTTGAAACATGGAAACTGGGAAAGTCTGAACGCCTTCGCGGACGGGATCAAGGAAGCCGGAGGAGATATATCGCTTCCGCAGATTTCAAAATCTCTGAAAGCTCTTGCCGACGAACTGCTCATAAAAAGAAACGGTAACAGCATAAGCATCAAGGAGCCGCGCAGCATCCTGAAGGGGCTCGAAAAAGCCTATAAGAGTCCGGGAAGCGAACGCCGTTATCTGAAACTGAAAGATGCAGACTGGGCGGAAAAACTTGCCTCTGATCCTTCATTGAACTGGTCTGTGAGCGGACTTTCCTCCGCCAGTCGTTACTGCGAAAGACAGGCAGATGTCCTGCTGAAAGTTTCCGTAAGCGACATTGGGAAAGCTGAAAAGCTTCTTGAAGGAACTCCGAAAAACATCCCTGCCTTTGCCGACATCGAAATAGTGAAACAGGAAGACCCCGGCGCTTATTTCCTCTGCGAAACCGACGAAAAAAGCATCCGTTGGGCCTCGCCGCTGCAAGCCGCTATCGAGTTGCTTCAAAGCATGAACGAAAACGACCTTAAAGATGCGATGAAGCTCTTTGAGGCATACTGTTCCGGAGAAAACAAATGATTGGACAGAAATCAGTCATTGTCCTGATACTTCTGCTTTTCCTTTTGGTATTTTTGACTTCAAGTTGCTCAAAGAAAGCGGCAAAGATAAAAATTTCTGACTTTGACGCGGATAAAATTATTACGTCCGAACTTTACATTGATCTGGACTATCCCAAAAGCATGATTCCTCTTTCAGCAAAAGAAACAGACTTAATCAAAGAATTTTTCAAGCGTGAAATTACCGTTTCAAAAGCCCTTAAAGGAGCCCCGTTTATATCTTTCTCATTCAGGAAACAGGACGGCGGAAAAGATGAGATCAGTCTGCTTCTTATTGACAAGAGTTTGGCCATTCTGGAATACAATAAAAAATTCATCGGCATTTTGGAAGAAAAAGATATCAAGGAGCTGTTTCATCTCCTCGGAAAAAGCGGAGAACAGCTGATTGAAAAACTGAAGTCTTGTACAAAATTGCGGCAGGCACCATACTCTGAGTTATTCGCTTCCATATTTTAACAGAAGACGGAAGCATTTCCTTCACAGGCTCCGAAGGAGCGCGCATGTTCTACGAAATCAGCAGATGAAGAAATCAGCTTGGGGGTTTGTTGAGGATGTGGACGGAACCGGCTTTTATCATGCGTTCATCTTTGCAGATCTTGATTATCAGTTCTTTGGTCAGATGGGTGAGCGCGGTAATAATATATTCCCCATCCTTGAGGATAAGCTCGGAGGCAGTCACCATGCCCGGCTGAAGATCTTTGATGAGGACGCTTTTATATGGTGATTTATCTTCGTAAATCTTTGGGATCACATGCTCCATGAAAAGCTGGACAATTTCAGGATCAAGCTGATTTCCGGCAAGTTTTTTAAGCTCGGCTTCAACAAAAGCCCGTTTTCTGTAATGAACATCCATATCAGGCGGATTGATAATGTTGTCAAGAGAATTGGCTCCGGCTACAATGCGAGCCTCAAGCGGAATAGCTCTGCCGACAAGACCTTCAGGATATCCTTTACCGTCGAAACGCTCATGATGGTAGCGCACCGCCTGAGAAATATTCTGAAAATCAGGGATTCCAGCGAGGATTTTCGAGCCTATCATTGGATGATGTGCAAGAAGCTTGCTTTCCTCTTCCTTGCTCACGAAAGAGCCTTTGCCGCTGTAAAGAGTGATTTTTCCCATGTCGTGGAAAACTCCGGCAATCTTGAGTTCGGTTATCTTTGCGTGAGGCAGCTTCATAGCTTCGCCGGCTATTACAGCGTATTCTGAAACACGACGTCCGTGTTCGGCAAGCTGTTTTGAATGAATTTCCATAATTCCCGCGAGACTTTCGACAATGCCATGAAAGTATTGAACAAGATGCTCAGTGGCGCTTCGCAGCTCGGAAGTCCTCTCGTGAACAATACTTTCCAGTCTTGAATTAATTCCGGCAAGCTCTTTGTTCTGAGCCTCGACAGTTGCCGTGAGTTTACGATTGCTGTCCATGAGTTCATACTGGGACAACGCCTGAAGAATTGCGCTTCTGATATCCTCTCGAATCCACGATTTGACCAGAAATTTGTAAACATGTCCCTTGTTGATTGCCGAGATGACTGATGCCATATCGGTCTGTCCGCTGAAGATTATGACGAGTATAGCAGGATTGCTTTCATGGATTTTTTCAGCAAGTTCAAGGCCGTTGACTCCCGGCATTTTGTAGTCCGAAACGACGACATTGACATCCTCTTTTCCGATGATTTCGATAGCTTCCTGAGCTGAAGTCGCGCGAAGACATCTATAGGGCTCTTTGCGCAGAAGAACGGTAAGAGTTTCAAGAGCGTTAGGATCGTCATCCACGAAAAGGACAGTATGTTCATTATTTGCGCTGAACTGTCCATGATGTTCCCGCTGGCAGATTTTAGCGAGATTCTCAAGCTTGTCGAGCACTTCGTCCATGGAATCTGGACGTTCAGAAGGATGAACAGCCATGCAGAAGGAACAGATAAACTTGTCGAGTTCCTCCTCGATGTCATGGCGGATCAGGCGTATGGATTTAGGATGAACGGAGCAGTTTTCAGCTGAATCCGCAATGCTGCCTTTGCCGATGAAGGGGGGCACGGCACAAAGATAATGATAGATCGCCGCGCCGAAAGAAAATATATCGCTCTTGACAGAAGCCTGAGAGCCTCTGAAAATTTCAGGCGCCATGTAAAGCGGAGTTCCCTCGGCGAAACTGCTTCGGTCGAGAGTCTTTTTTTCCGAGGCTATAGACATCGCAAGCCCGAAGTCGCTTATCAAGGCATCACCGTTTTCCGACGAGACAATGATATTCGCCGGTTTAATGTCGCGATGAAGCATTCCGGCGGCGTGAATAGCCGATATCGCAGAGGCGATATTCTTTGCTACATGGAAGAATGACTTCAGATCGGGCTGTCCTTTTACAAGCATATGTTCTTCAAGGTTCGCCCCTGGAACGTATTCCGTAACAATGTATCTGAAGCTTCGATAAGAGCCTTCAGAATGAAATTTTACAATGTTCGGATGAGTTATCTTTGACGAAGCATTGATTTCGTCTTCAATTCCAGGCAAAGGGTGGCAGATCAATTTGAGTGCGTAAAGCTTTCCGTCCTCCCCGCTCACCTTGTAGACAACCGAATTGCGGCTGAAAGAGAGGATGTCCATTATCTTGAAACCGTTGACAGCTTCTCCGACATAAGGAATCGACAGAAACTCGATGTTCTCCTGAGTTGCGTCCGAACTTGACGGATGCTTTTTTCTGTAGTCGCGTCTGAAAAGAATCTCATCAAAACGGAAGGGCATGAAAATTATATCATCCGCGCCGAATGTGCCGCAATCCTGTCCCAACTCGATTGTATACTCCTCAGGCACAGCAAGAAGCAGAGAAGCTGAAGGAAATGTGCGTTTGAGAGACTGGCATATATTCTGAATCGCTTCATCCAGAGCAAGATCAATCACAATGATTTCAGGACTCTCGGCAATAGCGGTTCTGGTTCCCTGCTCGAAACCGGGCAGACGAAGTTTATCCTGAAGTTCCGCAAGATTTCTGACACAGACAAGCTTGATGGGAAAGGCTGCGGCATCACGCGAATAGACAGGAGAAGCCGTGAAGCGTTCCCCCGCAAGGATTACAAGCGGATTTGTGTTGTTTGTGTCCATGCTGTATTAAAGACCGGATAGGCTCATTTATCAAGCTCCGGAAAAGCATGTTATTAAAAAAAATCAGAGAGAAGAAGCCTGCACGCCTCTTCTCTCCATTAAAAGCCCCTCGTCAGGACAGGGCATACTTTTGATAATGTGCGTGCAGATGAACCTCGGAAGGAGAGGCCTTCAGCTCTTCATCAAGCTCTGCAATGGAATCGAGTCTGCCATCGAGATATTCCTTTATCTGCAAGGATGTCTCCTGAAGTCTGGCGATCTGTCCGGCAAAACGTATCTGCATGGTTTCGAGTCCGAAAGGCTTGTTGTGCTCCATCCACTGTTTTCTGAAGGACTCCGCAAGTTTTTTGTATGCCTTGACAAGTGTCGGAATATCGTTTTCGGCAATAGACTTCAGAGCCTTTTTGTTCTTCTTTGCATAAGCCTTTGAAAGAGCGGCGTAGATATCGATTTTTCCAAGCATAACAGAGGCGATATTTGAAGCGTGAGCGAAATCTCCGGCTCCCTTTACCGAACTGTATTTTTTCAAACCCTTTACTACAGATTCAAGGGTCTTTCTGATATCCGAGATCGTTCCAGGACATGCAATATTTATTTCCGCGAAAAACTTGTTCATGAGCGGATCATCATAGAGCATATTGTGGTTATGTCCATTGGAACACTGAATATCCGAAGCAATCATATGAGCGGCATAAGATGAGCCTGTAACTGCCTTGAAAAGCTTTTCCAGACGCTTTTTGTCGTCGCCTTCGTTCCCATAAGCGAGTTCTGAAATCCAGCAGAGTCCGGCAAGCACGGAATCGAAATCGCAATATGCTCCGTCATCGCCCCAGAGAGTTACGAAAAATTCTCCAAGCTTCATGTCGCGACAAGCCTTTACGCAGGGACGCACTGTTGCTTCCGTCTTGTGAGCATCATACCACCAGCGAACCCATGTCCATGCGCCGGAGCCCATGAGCGGCTCCTTGCCAAGCTCGCGATGACGCTTGATCCACTCAACATAAAAATCGTAGTCTTCATGATAATAATCCCAGTAAACGAGCTCGGCTCCTTTCGGAATAGCTTTCTTTACATCTTCGGGTATCACAGTAGCCTTATCGTAATAGTTGTATGTCGGATTACCCATTCTGAAATACATATCCGACCATATCATCGGCTTGAGTCCCTTATCCTTGCAAAGCTTTGTCAACTTGGCAAGGTGACGGTTGAAGATCTCGAAACCGCGCTCGTAGCCTTTGGTGTCCATGAAACGGCCTCGTCCGAGATCATGAGTTTCATCCATGCCGATGTGAATACGGCGGCTGCGGCAGGCTTCAGACCAGAAATCCAGCATTTTTGAGGTGAGCTGATAAGTTTTTTCTTCATCGACAAGCAAGACCGAAGACGTGTCCTTTACGTTGTGATAAGCTCCCCATCTAAGGATTTTTTCGAGATGGCCGAGCGTCTGTATGCAAGGAATCAGTTCAATTCCAAGTCTTGCCGCATACTCATCGATTTCCTTGATTTCATCCATTGAGTACGCGCCGCGCATGTAGCCGAAATAAGCTTCTTCCGGAAGCTTGTAGGTGTCCTCGGTGTAAAGCATCGCCATGTTGTAGCCCATCATTGCGATTGAGCGCAGCCATTTTTTCAGATGTTCCACCTTCATTACGGCGTTACGTGAACAGTCGAGCATGATTCCGAAAGTCTTGAACGCTCCCTTTTCCTCAACTTCAAGCCCTGCAAATACAAAAGTCAGAGCTCTGGCGGCAGCGGCAGGAGACGCGTATTCGATAAAGGCAGACTCCTCGGCCAATCTGACCTTGAGAGTTCCGTTTTTCGTGGACTTTTTAAAATTCAGTTTGAGCTCGCCTTTTCCTTTTTTAATCGGATAGCCATCCGCAAGAGTTTCGAGAATTGAATGGAGTTCCGCCGGAGTTTCAGAGGGATTCCAGAACACTGAATTCATACTTTAGAGTCCTTTTTTGTATTTACTGGATAAAAAAATTATTTTTTCAGGTTTGATAAATGCGCTGTCTGCGCTTCTTTTATAGATTATACACTTTAAATGCCAATAAAAAAATGGATATTTCACAAGTGAGATATGCAAAAAAACAAAGACAGGGCGAGACAAATTACGCTCCCGTGCCTCAGGAAATGCTCAAAAGCATAGTGAAGTCAGGACTTCAGATATGCTGCTATTACGACAATATTCCTTCGGAACCCAAACCGAGCTCAGAGCCAATACGACGCTTTCCCTATTACTGCATAAGCCATATGATCGAAGGTGAAGGATTCCTATCACTCGAAGGGAAAAAACATCTTCAGACCTTCAGCCCCGGCCACGCGGTCATAGCGTGTCCTGGCACCTTTCAGAATTACGGCAGTCTCAAGGGCTCAATCTGTTTCAGCGGAGCCGCCGCCGATGCGCTGCGTGAAGCCGGAGTTCTTTCCGACCGCGTCATATATATAGGACTTGAACGGCGACTCTTTCCTGTCATAAAGAAAATTCGTGAGCCCGGCCTGATCTCCGCTCTGGAAGCTAATGCAATGCTGATCAGTCTGCTCATCGAAGTTCATCGGGAACGTCTTAATGTGAAAAATGAAGGCTCGCGTCACAACCTTCAGAAACTACTGACCTACATTGATGAAAACCCCGGGTACTGGTGGACTGTCGAAGAAATGAGCGAATACTGTAACATAAGCTCCAACTATCTCAGGCAGCTTTTTTACGAAGAAACAGGCATGAGCCCGAAACAATACATCGACCAGTTAAAAATGCGCCATGCCTCCGAAATGCTTCGCGCAGGAAAAATGAAAGTCGCCGAGATAGCCAGCTCTCTCGGCTTCAAAGATCCGTTCCACTTCATCCGCCGTTTCAGCAATCTCACAGGCACCTCTCCCCGCCGCTACCGCGAATACTATAATATGAATTGAAACAAACAATCTCTACTGCTTTTATATACTTACATCATAAATTTTACGCTCAGCTTCAAAAAAATATAAAACCAGCTGTTGACATTTTATATCCTTATGATATACTTTATATACTATATAAACAAACTATACATTAAACCCAGTAAAAGTGAGGCAGGACAATGAAAGTATTCGCAGACAACAGCCTTAGCATAGGCAATACGCCTCTTGTAAAACTGAACAAGCTCACAAGCGGCATCAAAGCGGCAAACGTCTACGCAAAAATCGAGGGGAGAAATCCGGCGTATTCAGTCAAGTGCCGTATCGGAGCCAATATGATATGGGATGCCGAAAAAAAGGGACTCCTCAGCCCGGGCATCGAAATAGTGGAGCCTACCAGCGGAAACACCGGAATAGCTCTCGCATACGTCGCGGCAACAAGGGGTTACAGCCTCACATTGACAATGCCGGAGACAATGAGCATTGAACGCAGAAAAATGCTCGCGGCTTTCGGAGCAAAACTCATACTCACACCAGGCCCGGAAGGAATGCGCGGAGCCGTAAGAGTAGCCGAAGAACTTGCAGCCTCGAATCCCGGCAAATATTATATTCCGCAGCAGTTCAAGAATCAGGCAAATCCTGAAATCCATGAAAAGACAACAGGCCCTGAAATCTGGAACGATACCGACGGAACCGTTGATGTCGTGGTCGCAGGCGTAGGAACCGGTGGAACCATCACTGGAATCTCGCGCTACATAAAGAACATTGTCGGAAAGAAAATCACTTCCGTAGCAGTGGAGCCCTCTGCAAGCCCTGTATTGACACAGAAGCTCAGAGGCGAGCCGCTCAAGCCAGCCCCCCACAAAATCCAGGGTATCGGCGCAGGATTCATACCGGACACCCTAGATTTCTCTCTGCTCGACAGAATCGAAACCGTTGAGGATGCCGAGGCCGTCGAAACAGCAAGACGCCTCGCCCGCGAGGAAGGCATTATATGCGGAATTTCAAGCGGTGCTTCCGTCAGTGCAGCTTTGAGGCTGGCAAGACAGGATGAATTCACAGGTAAGAATATCGTTGTCATCCTGCCGGATTCAGGCGAAAGATATCTTTCGACAATCCTCTTTCAGGATCTCAACGTTTGAGCAGGGAAGTCCCCTGCACGTAAGCAGTGCGCTCCAGCTTCGCTCAGCGCACAAAATACTGCTCAAGACCATTTGAAAGGAAACAATTATAGATGAAATTTGAAACACTGGCAATACACGCAGGACAGGAACGCGATCCGGTATATGGCGCAGTTATGCTGCCCATTTACCAGACCTCAACCTTTGCTTTCAAGGGGGTCAACCAGCCCGGACAGTTCGACTACTCACGCAGCGGAAATCCTACACGCAAAGCCCTCGAAGACTGTATAGCGGTACTCGAAAACGGCAAATACGGCTTTGCGTTCTCAACAGGAATGGCTGCCGAGGCTACCGCGCTGGAACTTTTCGCTCCCGGAGATCATCTTATCGTACACGACGACATCTATGGAGGAACCTACCGCCTGATCTCGAAAATCGTCAACAGGCGCGGCATCAGCGTGGATTTCATCAATCTGCGCGATCTTGAGGCACTTAAAGCCGCAATCAGACCCGAAACAAAGGGAATCTGGACGGAGACTCCGACCAATCCGCTGATGAATCTGCTCGACCTCAACGCAATTGCAGACATAGCAACCAGAAAAGGCATCGTCACAATCTGCGACAATACCTTTCTTTCGCCCTATTTCCAGCGTCCCCTCGACCTCGGAATAGACATGGTTCTGCACTCGACAACAAAGTATATAAACGGACATTCCGATGTTGTCGGCGGCGCGATTGTGGTAAAGGACGAATCTCTGGCTGACAGAGTCAAATTCTTCCAGAATGCAATGGGAACATGTTCATCGCCCTTTGACTGCTTTCTTGTTCTGCGCGGTCTGAAAACACTTGCTCCCAGAATGGAATACCACAACCGCAACGCTCTTGCCCTTGCCCATTGGCTCGAAGCGCATCCCAAGGTCGAAAAAGTATTGCATCCCGGACTCGAATCCCATCCTCAGCACGCTCTCGCGCTAAAGCAAATGAAGGGCTTTGGCGGAACATTCTCGTTCAAGGTCAAAGGCGGAGAAGAGGAAGCCTTCCGTCTTCTCGGCGCAGTCAAACTCTTCACTCTTGCCGAATCTCTCGGCGGCGTAGAATCCCTGATCGAGCATCCCTGGGGCATGACTCACGTCTCCATGCCCGAGGAAGCCAGAATCAAAGCAGGCATCACCAGAAACCTCATCAGAGTTTCGACAGGCATCGAGCACATCGACGACCTGATTGCCGACCTTGACCAGTCACTCAGCCACGTATAAAAACTTCTTGCGGACGCATTCGGTGAATGCGCCCGCAGGTTTTTTATAATCCCGGCATGCCACCTTAAATGGGCCTGTAAAACACGAGACCAATATATAGTTCTTTTCACAGTCATCCCATAAAAAGTAAAATGCGAAGCATTTTAACAGAGTGCAGGAATTCATTCCTGCCCGCCGAGCGGCGGAAGAGCGATCTTCCCTCCCTCCGTCGTGTACCCTGGAAATACCCAATTCCGATTTTTATGTTTTGCAAAAGCTTTATATTCTAAGCTCAATACAAGCTTTTTTACTTTATTTTTTCAGTTTCCTATGGGATGCCACTGTTTTATTTTTTAAAAACTATTGACATCAAAAGACTGCTATGATATAATTAAATGGTATAGACCATTAGAATAAAAAATATAATTGGCTGAAAATTTATGAATATAGAGAACACAGACAACAAGGGAAGTGGAGAGCTGCTTAAGGAAGGACTCCTTGAGATGATAAGGAAGTCTGCGATAAACAGTCGTCTTCCGTCGGAGCGCAGTCTTGCCGAAAAGTTTGGAGTCTGTCGCGCGACAGTCAACAAGGTAATGGATGAACTGGAGCATGAAGGATACGTAAGCCGTCGAGTCGGAAAAGGAACCTTTGTTATCCCCAGAGATAAGAAGATTTTCGGAGAAACTGAAGGACTGAGGTCGAAAGGGGACATCATAATGGCGTATCCCGACTTTTTTTCCTACTGGATCTGGGAAAATGTGCACGAAGCGGAAATGCAGTCGATGCAGGCC
>JAKJHH010000016.1:0-12429 GCA_022703965.1 Verrucomicrobiota bacterium | reverse complement strand
GCCCTTCAGTCGGAACAGAAAAAATCCATTCTGCAATCTTACTTGTCTATCCGAAATTTTTAACTTTACAGAGTACTAGGTACTTCGTTGTTATCCTTCCCATTTTGCTTGTATTTGTGCCGGGCTAAAATAAACCTGACTGACGCATTACCACAGATTCATAGATTAACGCTATTATCATCAATTTCAATATTGCCTTTTGCATAATATAAGACTATAATTATACATTAATAGAATAATACTATTATATAAACAGCAAACTTCGCAGCAACGAGGAAAAATAATGAAGTCCGCCTGGAATGATTATGTCTTGCTTATGAAAAAAGAAATTGTTCCTGCACTTGGCTGCACGGAACCTGTAGCTGTCGCACTGGCGGCGGCTACTGCGATGAAATATCTTAAAGACTTTAACATCACTGCAATCAATGTGCTCGTCAGTCCGAATCTGATGAAAAACGGCATGGGTGTCGGAGTTCCCGGAACAGGGATGAAGGGCTTGCCGATTGCCGCCGCTGCCGGTGCCTGCGGAGGAGATGCCGAAGCAAAACTGGAGGTTCTAAAAGGACTCAACACATCATCGCTTGAGCGGGCATGCGCAATGCTGAAAGCCGGAATAGTCAAAGTCGGCATAAAAGAAACCGACATGGTTCTTTATGTTGAATGTGAAGTCAAAAGCAGAAGCGGAAGCGTTACTGTCATCATAGAAGACGAGCATACAAAAATCACATCCATCATACGCGATGGAGAGAACATTTTCACTCTGAACAGCAACGGAGAATCAGGAAACAGCAAAGACGAAAGCCTTCACCTTCTCGCAAAGAATACCAGAGTCGAAGATATCTGGGATTTCGCTATGAATGCGCCTCTGGATATGATCTCCTTCGTCAACAGCGCGGCGGAAATCAATGGAAGAATCGCCAAGGCAGGACTTGAAGAAGAGTTCGGGCTTCGTATTGGCAGGACCATGCATCTTAACGAGATACGCGGAATACTTGCACGTGATCTCATGACCGAAGTAATGAAGCGCAGTTCCGCCGCTAGCGACGCGAGAATGGACGGCTGCGAGCTTCCGGTCATGACGAACTCGGGCAGTGGAAATCAGGGAATCACGGCTACGCTCCCTGTTGCCACTGCGGCGGAATTCTTCAACTCTTCGCCGGAGGAGTTGACAAGAGCGCTGGTCTTGAGTAATTTTATCGCGATCCATATAAAATCGCATTTGAATAAACTCTCGGCACTTTGTGCGGTGATTGTCGCGGCAATGGGCGCCTCATGCGGAATCGTCTATCTCATGGGCGGAAGCGAAAAGCAATGCGAATACGCGATCGAAAACATGATCGGTGACCTCTCCGGAATGATCTGCGACGGAGCAAAAAGCGGCTGCGCCTTGAAGGTTTCATCCGCAGTATCCGCTTCGGTCAAGGCCGCATTGCTGGCGATGGGAGATATAAGAATCAGTTGCGAGGAAGGAATCATCGCCCATGATGTTGAAGAAGTCATCAACAATCTGGGCTTCCTCGCCTCGGACGGAATGAAGCAGACGGATGAGAAAATTCTTGAAATAATGACCTCTAAAAAACCGCGCGGACAGCAATGTCACTGCGCATAAGAAGGAACTTAAATTATGGAATTCAGAAATTCAAACTCGGCTCCTAAGGCAATAGGCCCCTACTCTCATGCGGTCAAAAGCGGCAGCTTTGTGATCTGCTCAGGACAAATCCCCGTAGACCCGTCGACAGGCAAGCTTAACGGCACGGAGATCAACTCACAGACGGAACAGGTTTTCAAAAATATTTCCGCAGTACTTAGCAGTTTCGGGCTCGGTTTGAATGCAGTCGTCAAGACAACAGTCTACCTGAAGAGCATGGATGACTTCGCGACAATGAACGCCGTCTACGCAAAAGCCTTCGGAGATCACAAACCGGTTAGAACAACAATAGCCGTAAAAGACCTTCCGCTCGGCGCGCTCGTAGAAATCGAATGTTTCGCTGAAGTTTCCTGAACTCAGACTTTAGCCGGGATATCGACGGGCATTGAAAGAGAGGCCTTCAGCTCTTCGTGGAGGACAGGTGCGGAGGGCATTGCAAGACGTCGCATCAGCAGCCGTACTGCGGTATCGGCAAGCAGTGACGGCTTAATCTCAAAACGCGGAACTCCGAGATGCGAAACGCTGTCGCCTTCGTGTCCGTAGACAAAGACCGGCAGATCGAGAGGCACTCTGATTCCTTTTGCCATGAGCCCGTCAAGAATGCCGCGTGCAACTATTTCGTTTCTAACAAATAAAGCATCGGCTCCGGATCTTTCCAGAAAACCGGAAGCGATTAAGTTCATACCGGCAGAAGCGTCAACGGATTCAAGAAAAACAGAGAGAGATTCATCTGAAGGAAGTCCGCTCTCCGCAATGGCCTCCTTATAAGCTGAAAACGAGAGTTCAGTCCACTGACTGCCGCGTTGAGTCCCAAGATAAGCGATTCTTGAAAAGCCCTTCGCCTTAAGTATTCTGACGGCTTCACCTGCGGAGCAATCAGGAGCTTCGGCAATCCTGTCGCAACGGTCTTCCAAGTCATCACGTCGTCCGGCTCTGCCGATCATTACAATAGGCAGATTGACAGTCGCAACACGTTTCAGAATCGGAAGACTGTTGCCTCCCATCATTATAAAGGCATCCAGACACCTGCGGACGCTGCCCGGCTCAAGACGGGAATCAAGCTCCGAAGCGTTGGACACAAGGTGAACTTCCGATTCAAAACCATTCCATTGCAGCGCTCTCCTGAGAGCATCGCAGATTGAGTTGAAATATGAATTGTTCATATACTGAAAATTAATGCCGGATATGACTATCGCAATCTTACCTTTGATCGAGGCGGTTCCGGAAACGAAAGTCCCGCGCTGTCCAAGACTTATGACAGTGCCGTCCTCCCGCAAGTCCTTTAGAGCCCTTCTGAGAGTAAGGCGGTTCACTCCAAACTCAGCGGCAAGTTCCCGTTCAGACGGAAGACGTCCATCCGGAAATTCTCCGTTCTGCATTCTGCGTTTCAGTTTTGCGGCAATTTCAACGTATATAAAATCCGGCACAGGCTCTACTCCAAGTTCATATACCAGTATATACCAGTTTTCATAAAAGACCAGTTTTTATAGATTTTTACATGTTATTTAAAGCAACATCAAGGCAATAATATTGCCAGTTCTTTAATTTAGGTATATGATTTTGGTATATATAAAAGGAAATAACTTCTATGAATAAAGATCGTCTTGAATGGTTTAAATCCGCACGTTTCGGACTTTTCATACATTGGGGAATCTACTCGATTCCGGCACAGGGAGAATGGGTACTTTTCCAGAACGACTGGAACTACAGCTATTACGAGCAGTTCGCTTCGCGCTTCAATCCGGTGGACTTCAAGCCGGAGAAATGGGCGGAACTCGCCTGGAACGCGGGAATGCGTTATGTGGTCTTTACGACAAAACATCACGACGGCTTCTGCATGTTCGACAGCAAGGCGACAGATTTCAAAATCACAAACACCCCTTACGGAAAAGATATTCTGGCTGAACTCATAAAGGCATTCCGGGCGCGCGGTCTGAAAATCGGACTATACCACAGCCTCGTAGACTGGAGACATCCTCACTATGTCCCTGATGCCGAACATCCTCTATGGAAAAAAGGAGAAGAGGCTTTCAAAGGCCGCGACCGCTCGATATATCGGGAATATCTATACAGACAGGTTCGTCAGCTTCTGAGCGATTACGGAAAGATAGATCTGCTCTTCTTCGACTACACCTCAAAGTACAAGACTCCTGATGAATGGGAGCCGGAACCGCTCTTGAAAATGATCTATGAACTTCAGCCGGAAATCATTGTCAATGATCGTCTTTCGTACTGGAAAACTCCTAAACTTTACGGAGATTATCTGACACCGGAAATATGTGTTCCCAACGCCGCCGCAAGCATTGACGGAGTAGAGTACCCTTGGGAAACCTGCGCTACAATGAACGGACACTGGGGCTATTGTTCGGAAGACAAAAACTTCAAATCGCCGCAAACGATTCTGGAATCGCTCGTCAAATGCGTCAGCCTTAACGGGAATCTGCTCCTGAATATAGGCCCCGACGCTCTTGGAAGGATACCGGAGGGCAGCGTATCCATCATGAAGGAACTGGCAAAGTGGATGAATCAGCATTCAGAGTCCATCCACGGTGCCGGAAGATCTGAACTCCCTGCCCCATACGGACTGCATTATACGCAAAAGGACAAGAAAACTATTTATCTGCATATCTTCACTCCGCCGATGGGTGATATAATTCTTCCGGAACTCAATGGAAAAATCAAAAGCATAGAACTGCTTTCCGATCATTCCGAAACACAACAGATAACTCATTGGGGCATGGAACTCCTCGACAAGAAAGAACTGCGGATACGTCCCCATAAAACCCTTGAGCCAATGAGTGTCCTGAAAATAATTCTACATTAATACCAAGTCACAACAAACTGTAAATTAAGATCATAAATAGATTCAACTAAGAGTTAAAACTTTTCCCTTTCAAAAATATCAGAATGAAACAGAAAGGCTATTGACTTGCCTTGCCGAATGTTGTATACTAGATGTAAACACTGATATACAGGACATCAAATACACATGGTGGAAAAAGCAAAAAAAAGCGGACTGAAAGAAGCGCCTCTTGCGGATTACATGAAAATCCGCCAGTATGTTGTTTCCTTGTCGGAACGCGGCGGGACGGAACCTGTCCTGATTCCATCCATGAATGAGCTGGCACGCGATTTCGGTGTTACCAGGATGACTGTGCACAAAGCTCTCAAGGAGCTGATAAAAGACAAGCATCTGATAGTGCGAAAAGGAATCGGCACCTATATAAATCCTGCGGGCTCATCATACAAGAAAAACCGTTGCATCGGGATAATTGTCGGAAACGGAAGACATTGTTTTTACGATTCATTCTACTGGGAAATGATAGCGGAACTCGGAAAAGCGGTAGCGGCAAAACGCCTGAATGTCAAGATTATAAATCTTTCGTCATCCACGGCGGAGGAACTCGCAAGCGAAGTACACGCAAACTGGATAGACGGCCTGATCTGGATAACACCGAACACAGGAGTCTGTTGCGATGCAATCAAAATCTTACATGATGAAAAGTATCCTGTCGTGGCTATGCATGCCGATATCGAAGGAGTCAATACAATAAGCGTGGAGCTTGAAAATCATGCTTATGAGATAACGAAGAAACTTATTGGAGAAGGACGTCGCAACATAGTTTTCGCGGCTCTTAACGGCGCTTTGTCCTCAGAGAAACAGCTCAAGGGATTCCGCAAAGCTTTTGAGGAAGCGAGCCTGAAACTCAACGAAAAATTAATCATCAGCGAAAGCTCGGAGCTTCAGAAAGACTTTGAGACGATACTGGACTACGGAATCAAAGTTGATGCCGTATATATCGTCAATCCCTATACAAGAGAAATACTTGAGTCCCTGAAAAAATACGGTATCGACACAGGCACGGAATGCCGCATAATAGCAGAACCGTTTTACATCGATGAATTCCCGTCTTTCCGCGGCATCGTAAGGGAATATCCTTTCAAAGAGGAAGGCGAACTGGCCGCCTCTATTCTGCAGTCCATGATGGAGAAAGAAGATTTCTCCGCAAAAGAACACTTGTTCGACTTCAAATTAAAAATTCTTAACTGAATTACATAAAGAACTCGGAAAACAGATATGATAAAATGCATGCTGAATGCGTTGTCGTTCTGCACTTCCGGATCTGTCTGCAAATATCACACGGAGAAATAATATGAGAACTTCAAAATTCACAATGATTGAGCTGCTGGTCGTCATAGCGGTCATCTCCATTCTGATGACCATGTTGCTGCCATCGCTTTCCAAGGCAAGGGAAACCTCCCGACGCATCGCCTGCGCCGGAAACCAGAAGCAGATCGGTTTAGCTTTTGAAAGCTATTCCGGCGACTGGGGGGGGTACATGCCAGCCGGAAACACAGGTTATGGAACAGATCCGGAAAACGGCGCATGGACTGTTTATGACTGGACAAGATCCCTCTATCCCTATGCGGTTGGCAGTCTCAAAAACTACAAATACAATCCATACAGCGAAAGTCTGAAAAAAACAGCGTTTTTCTGTCAGTCCAGTCCTTTAACTATAAGCGGCTCACTGACACCTCCATTCAGAATAGGCGATTATCTCCGTTACGGCATGAACACCAGTATATTTTCCTCTAAAGCAGGCAGTACAGGAAATGAGATTCAGGCGAAATTCTATCCGGCTTCATACGCACAATCACCGTCCAGAAATATGCTTGCGGGAGAGGTCTACATGCAGGCAATCTGCTACAGCTACACATATTATCAGACAGGCGGCGGCATCGGCATGGGGCTTATATCGCATACGATGGGCGGCAATTTTCTTTTCGCGGACAAACATGTCGAATATCGCCGTTACCCCAGCGGAATTCCGCCTGTTCTTAGCGGCAATCCCATTGACGCCACAAATTACCACTCCGAATACAGTATATTCTGGAACGGCACAAACTGAAAGACACTCCTATGCAGCAGACATTGATCTCTTTGATCTCCGCAATTTTGCTCTGTCCACTCTTGGGACAGGCACAGAACGAGGCAAACATTCCATTGAAGACAAGCGGAGAATGGAAAATTTTCCTTGATGTCGAAGCACCGGCTTCATATGACAAAATTCCGGAATCGCTGAAGAGCAATAATGGGAAAGCCGTAAGTTCAAAAACTGTAAAGACTCAGGAACAACTCAGTAATATAGACATTGCCGCTCTTAACGGAGGCATACAGGAAGCTGCAACAGCAGTCCTTTTTAGTGAAATCATCGCAGAAAAAGATGGAATCATGCAGGCCGGAGCCTCCGCCGACTGGCAGATGGAAATATACGTCAACGGGAAAAGCATCTACAGCACAATGGGTAAGGGCAACGGCAGCAACAGCTATAAACCTGAAGATCACATCTTTACATTCCCTGTAAAAGCCGGAAAAAATCTGCTTGGAGTAAAGGTGAAAAGCGGAACTGCCGGATGGCGTTTTGTTCTCGGCAATCCCTCAGCTCCGAAACCAAATGTAAAATTTGAAGCCAATGATGAATGGAAAATCGTCAAAATGGACGATATCTTCGTCAAGGAAGGAACAGCTCTTGATCAGAGTGCGATAACAGAGCTTCCCTATGAATCAAACTTAATGGGACTTCTGGGCTCAAAGGCCTTGCCGCGTCTGACAATAGGAAAAAACGGCAGACTTGCGGCGGAAAGCCGTCCTGATGTCCCAATTCGCTTGCGCGGAACAGGCATAAACTTCCCCTGGGTGATCGGCAAAGCAAGCAAACAGGAAAACTGGAAAGCTTATTTCGATCAAGAGACGATTGCCTCGAAAAGACAAGGCTACAATCTCATCAGAATGGCACCTGCCATTCAGAGGAAATTCAGTCCTGAAGCCCTTGAGAAAACGGACTATTTTCTTGCCACACTCGGAAAAAATCGCATATACTGCATGGTGGACTGTTTTCTCGATACAGATATCCGCGCTTCATGGGAAACAGGAGCAAGCCGCATGGATTCCACGCTCAGAATGTATATGGGCGATGAAATTGTCCGTTCCTCATGGAAGCGCGCCACTTCGTTTATGATGAATCACGTAAATCCATACACCGGACTTGCCTGGAAGGACGACACAACAATCGCCTGCATGGTTCTTTATAACGAGCAGGAATGGGGCTTCTTTCACGCTAAATCATCCATTGCAAAAGAAACACAGATGGAGTTCGATGTCAAATTCCGCCAGTGGCTTGAGCGCAAATACAACGACTACAAAACGCTCGCCAAGGCATGGGGAGAAGCTTCCATCAAATCATTCGCCGAAATTGAAACACCAGCAAGCTTCCCTTCCGGCAGCAAAAAAGTCAGAGACAACGACTTCGTCCTATTCTGCGGAGACCTTTCACGCGAAAACATCCAGTGGATGACAAAAACTCTGCGTGAAACAGGTTACAAGGGACTCATTGCGCAATACAATATCTCGCATTGGCTCGAAGGTCAGGAAGTCCGCTGGGAGGAATCTCAGGTTACGATAGCGAACACCTATCACAACCATCCTACCGGTTTCGACAAAGCAGGCTCGAAATGCGGTCAGGACAGCTCGATAGGCTCAGGAGCATGGTACTGGCGCGGAGTCGCCTCGATGCGCTTTGCAGACAGACCATTTATCGAAACGGAATTCAATCACTCATTCTGGAATCCCTATCAGTATGAATGCGGAGCCGTTTTCGGAGCCTATTCAGCTCTTCAGGGGCTTGATGCGCTGTCCATTCACGGCAATGGCACATTCTCCACAAGCAAAGCAAGCGGACTGAGCACTTTTGAAGTGGCGAAATCACCTATAGCCAGAGCAGGAGAATTTCTTGCGGGATATCTTTACCTCAGAAAAGATGTCAAGACTTCTCCGCACCGCATCGAATTGCAGATTCCTTCAGATTATGTGAACAAGGACGGAAACGGCAGCAAAAGCGTTTCAAGCGAACAGGGTAAACTTGCCTTCATCACGGGTTTCAGCCTGGCATTCCCTCAGGCAAAACGCGCTGAAGGAGTCGCCAATATTCCTACGCCAGACCTTGTACTCGGCCCTGACGGAGGATCGGAGTTCCAGTCTGCCGGCGGTGGCTGGGCTATAAATTCTCAGGATGACAAATCAGCTAAGTTCTCCCTTGCTTCGGCAGTAAAGGGACTGAAGGAAAAGGGAATTATTAAGGAAGACAACCTAAGCGATCCGGAAAAAGGCATATTTCAGTCCGACAGCGGTGAAATCACGATGCGCACAAAAGAAAATCTGCTGAAAATCGTTACCGCACGCAGCGAAGCAATTGCCCTTGAAGGCGGAAAAAGCGAAAAAGCAGATGCTCTAAATGTCCTTAAGACAAGTGTTCCGGCTCTTGTTGCCGCATCTGCCGTAGATACCGAAAAGCTGACTGTAAGCAAGCGTATAGTTCTGGTCTACTCGACTTACGCAGTCAACAGCGGAATGGAACTTTCAAATGACAGGACAACGCTTGTAAATCTCGGAGGTGCTCCTGTTCTCATGCGCGTCGGAAAACTTGAGCTTACGCTCAAGAATTCCAATGCGTCTAAGATGTCTCTTTACGCACTGGGTTTCGACGGAACACGCCACGAAAAGCTTCCGCTAAAATATGCAGACGGCATCCTCAATGTATCAATCGACACCGCGACACTCAAGGATGGTCCGACTCCGTTCTTTGAACTCGTCGCTGAATAATAGTGAAAATTCAAAAAGATAAGGGTTTTCTATGAAAAAAACGCTGACAGCAATAATCTCAACTTTTCTGCTCTGTCCATTTTTCGGACAGGCTCAAAACAATGCGGTGCTTCCTCTTAAAACTGAGGGGGAATGGAAGATTTTCATCGATGTCGAGAGTCCGGCATCCTATGACAAAATTCCGGAATCGCTAAAAAGCCCCGAAGGAAAAACAGTCAAGCCGAAAACAGTCAAAAGCAAAGATGCGAATATTGACATCTCCGCGCTGAACGGTTCTTTGATGCAGGGAGCCACCGCCCTACTCTTCACAGAATTCAACATGGACAAAGCAGCGACGGTCAGCACCGGAGCCTCGGCTGACTGGTGGATGGAAATTTACGTCAACGGCAAATCCGTTTACAGTACAATGAACACCGGCAACGGCAGCGGTTCCTTCAAGCCTGAAGATCACGTCTTCACATTTCCAGTTAAAGCCGGAAAAAATATTATCGCCGCAAAAGTCAAGGCCGGAAGCGCGGGCTGGCGTTTTGTCATGGGCAATCCACCTCCAACAAAGCCGAACATCAAATTTGAAGCTAATAACGACTGGAAAGTCGTGGATATGAAAGAGACTGATGTCAAAGCCGGAAGCGCTCTGGATCAGTCGGATCTCGCTAAACTTCCGCCTCCTTCCGGTATAGCAAGCTGGCTTGGGCTCAGCTCAAACACAAGAGAAAAACTCTCACGCCTCAAAGTCAACGAAAACGGCAAGCTTATTGCTGAAGACATCCCGGATGTCAGGCTCAGACTTCGCGGAACAAACATCAATTACCCCTGGGTTGCCGGCGATGCTACAAAAGATCCCGACTGGAAAAAAACATGGGAAGATTTTGCAAAAGCCGCAAAATACCAGGGCTATAACGTGATAAGAACAGGATTCGCGCTGGGATATCCCGACGCGCCTTTCAAGCCCGAGGCCGTAGACAAAGCAGATTACATGCTGGCTACATTCGGAAAAAACGGACTCTATCTCTATATGGTCAGCTCGGTTTACATGAAAGCCGAATGGGCAGGAGGCACGGAACGCCGCGATCATCCTCTCCGCATGTTTCTTGGAGACAAGGAAGTCCGTGACTCATGGAAGAAGGGGGCATTTTTCTTTATGAACCATGTAAATCCCTATAACGGCCTTGCCTGGAAAGATGATCCGGCAATCGGTTTTGTCGAGCTATTTAATGAACAGGAATGGGGCTATATGCACTCAAAGGCTAAACTCCATGACGATACAAAAAAAGAAGCCGATGCCAAGTACAGAGAATGGCTCAAGGCTAAATACAAGACTGTAGAAAAACTTGCCGAAGCCTGGAAGGAAAAGGATATCGATTCCTTTGAAAAAGCGGAAATTCCGCCCAGTTTCCCCGTCGGAAGCAAGAAAATCAGAGACAACGATTATCTGCTCTTCCTCATTGACCTTTCGCACGAAAGCGCCGAATGGATGTACAAAACCATGCGCGAAACAGGCTATAAAGGAATAATCACACAGTATAATATTTCTCACTGGCTTGGCGGTCAGGAAGCCCGTTATGAAGTGTCTCAAGCGACAATAGCCAATACCTATCATAATCATCCGAGTTCCTTCTCAAGAGCCGGTTCAAAATGCGGACAGAACAGCGCAGTAGGCGGAGCCGGAGGCTACTGGCGCGGAATCGCCTCGATGCGTTTTGCGGACAGGCCTTTTGTTGAAACGGAATTCAATCACTCGTTCTGGAATCCTTATGTGTATGAATGCGGCCCTCTTTTCGGTGCCTATTCCGCTCTTCAGGGATTCGACTGCCTGATAATCCATGAAGGAGCCGTATACTTCCGCAAAAAAGATCCTGTGGACGTTTTCTCAGTAGGACGAAATCCTATAAACAGAGCAGGCGAATTCCTCTCCGCCTGCCTTTTCCAGCGTGGCGACATCAAGGAATCCTCGCACAGAATCGAGCTTCAGATACCTAAAGACTATCTGGAAAGCAACTGCAATGCAGGAAAAACCGTTTCAACAGAACAGAATAAGATCGCTTTGATGAGCGGCTTCACAATCTCCTTCCCCTGGGCAAAACGTCCCGACGGCATAGGAAACGCAAAACCTGCTGATCTCGTTATGCCTCCGGCTGACGGAGCAGAATTCAAGTCAGCAGGAGGCGGCTGGGCTGTCGATGCAATCGACTCAAAAAACAGCAAGTTCTCGCTTGATGCCGCAGTGAAAACCATGAAGGACAAGGGCATTCTGCCTGAATCAAATATCAGCGAACCGTCCAAAGGAATATTCCAGAGCGATACAGGCGAAATCACAATGAGAACCAAGGAAAATCTCCTGAAGATTCTCACCGCACGCAGTGAAGCCGTTACTCTGGAAAATGATAAAGGCGAATCTGTCGGTCAGCTCGAAGTTATAAAGACAAGTACAAGAGCGCTTGTCTCTGTTTCCAGCGTTGACAAGGACAAAGCACTGAAGGACAGCAAACGTATCGTACTGGTCTACGCTACTGAAGTCGCCAACACTGGACTGGAGCTCTCATACGACCGCGTGACGCTGGTTAATCTCGGAACTCAGCCCGTTCTCATGAAGACAGGCAAACTTGAAGTCAATCTCAAGAATTCCAACGCTGAGAAGCTGAGCCTTTACGCTCTGGGCTTCGACGGCTCACGCCGTGAAAAACTGCCCGTCAAAGCAGAAAGCGGAGTTCTCAAAATCTCCATCGACACAAGCCTGCTCAAAGACGGCCCGACATCCTTCTTTGAACTAGTCGCTGAATAAGATATTAAGGACTCCGCCTTAATCAGCGGAGTCCTTTTTTTATACGTATTAGCTTTTGTATTCCTTCGTGGCAGCATCCGTCAACTTCTGAGTCTTTTGATGGACAGAATGGACTATATGGACTATATGGACGCAATGGACAAGACAAGTCCTGTGTCATTTGCGATAATGATTTACCGGATTTTATGATGTAAGTACCTAATAGCAATTTTTATCTTTCGTACTACTATCCGTCAACTTCTAGCTTTTTTGACAAGATTTTTCCATTTTTGAGGGACATTTACGGGTAGTGCCGTCAGTCCCTTGACGGCTTCCCCTACAATCGCGTCTAAGGATTCG
>JAKJHH010000169.1 GCA_022703965.1 Verrucomicrobiota bacterium | reverse complement strand
CCCATACGATCATTATGATAAACATTTAGCTCATTTCACAGACAAATATAAAGAGCTGTTCGAGGAAGAGAATCCAGAAATTTCATTGCTTGGAGAGGTAATACAAAAACTCTGGAATGATAATGTCAAGCTAAGCATAAATAGCAACACAGATGAATTAACCGGCCTGTTGACCAGAAGAGGATTTTCGAATATTATACTGCCGCTTATAAATCTGGCCAAAAGAAAACTGTTGCCAGTTGCGTTTATAATTGCCGACATCGACCATTTCAAAAAAATTAATGACCAATTCGGCCATCCAACAGGCGACATCGTACTAAAAGGAATTGCAGCAAGCATCAAAAGCTGCCTGCGAGATGCAGACATTGTAGGAAGATACGGAGGAGAAGAATTCATCATATTCTGTCCGGATATTGAAGCAAACAGTATAACAAGCATCTTAAGGAAAATCCGGGAAACAGTGAACGAAGCTTCGTTTGCAGGACATAATGTAACCATCAGCATGGGAGGAGTGGAATGCATATTGTCATCTACAGGCAAAGAGATAAAAACAACTCTCTCAGAAATCTATAAAGAGGCAGATATGCTTCTTTATGAAGCCAAAAATACAGGAAGAGACAAGTATATTCACAAGCGTCTACTAATGTAACAGAATTTTCCAGCTGTCTATAATTATTCCCGCAAGTGCAGACTTGCAATTTGATATCCTGCACAGCAGTACAGCTTCATCAACGCCTAAGTAAATCACTTCAGTTCTTTGCCAAAAGCGCGGTGAAATAATGTCATAACGATTTTTGAGAAGAAGCCAGTCTCATGAATTTCATTGTCATAACGCCCGGTAAATAATTTGGCTATCATTTCCTGATGCTGTTGTTCAGAAACTTTTTCAAACAGTAGCACAATAGATTCGTTGTTGGAATTTTTTACAAGAACAGTGACTGGCTCAGTAATATCCGGAATACGGAATTGATATTCGCAACCATGCTCTATTATGCGGTGCTTCTCTGAATGAGTCACCTTGCAACCACTTAGCGACATATCCTGAATAGTAACCGGATATCCTGCCAGAATGGATTTTTCATTGATTGAAAAGCGCTCTTCTTTCCGTTTCCGTGGAGCATCAAAGCAAATGAGACAACAAAGACAAAGAATGACAATATTAAGACAACTCCAAAAGAGAACATAAGGGAAAAAATCCATATATGGTATTATCCGATGTTCAGGAACGATATTTATAATAAGTCCAATAAGAGTCAACAGTGCAACAGTTCCACTGGCATAAAGAACATACCAGTCGACTCCGCTCGAAGACCCTGAACCTTTGGGAGTTACCCTGAACGGAACTCCGAATGGTTTTATAAGACTAGAGATAACCACGGGCAAAAGCCTGAACATGCCAAAAACATTTATGGCCGTAGAAATAATTGGAACATATTTATTTTTAGCAAGCCAGTAAATAGCAAGAAGAAATGCCAGAAACATAGAAAATTGATATGAAATCAGTTCTTCTGTCGATGTAATATGCAGAGGAGAAAACCCCGTCCAGAGGTATACGATAGGAATCAACAGCATCATAAAACGAGTCAGTGGCTGAATAAGCCAACTATATGGAGCAAAAAGAACTCGCTGCAAAAGAGATAAGCCTTTAGCGCGAAGCGGACCTTCCGGAACGAAAAAACACTGAATCCCACCTCTACACCAACGGCCTCGCTGGATAAAATAGCCTTTCAGAGAGTCTGCGGACAATCCATGACTTAATTTTTCATTCAGATAAACAGTTCTGTATTTGACGGTAAGCAGACAAAGAGTCGTAAGTAAATCCTCGGTGATGGAGGAAGTAGGAATTCCGCCAATCTTATCAATTGCAGTCCTCCTGATTATAGAACATGACCCGCAGCAGAAAGCCGCATTCCAGCGATCTCTACACGGTGCCATAGCATCAAAAAAAAGACGCTGTTCATCTGGCAAGAGTTTATCCAGATAAAGATTGGTCTGAATAGGATCTCTATTATAAAAATGCTGAGGAGTCTGAACTAGTCCGATATCATCATTATGAGTAAAAAATCCTACCGTACGCTTCAGGAAATTTCTGGCAGGAACAAAGTCAGCATCGAAAATTGCAAATAACTCAGCGGACGTATGCTTAAGGCCATTATTGAGATTACCAGCTTTTGCGTGAAGATTATCAGGTCTTATGAGATATCCCACATGATTTTTCTCGCAGAATTCTTTTAGCCACTGTCTTTTTCCATCATCAAGCACCCATACTTTAAAATCCGGATAATCAAGATGCTGGGCTCCAATTATAGTTTTTTCCAACACATCAAGACCTTCATTGTACGTTGGGATAAAAACATCTACTGAAGGATAGCGGAGGATATCATTCTGATAAAAATCAGCTTCCAGATGGCGTTCATTAACTCTACTCATTATGAGGAGGAAAATTAAAATCTCAGAAAAAGCCAACACCTCAGAAAGATAAACAATTACAACCCATAATTCTTCTGTAAACGTTCCATTAAAAGGAATTACAGTAGCAAAGAGACGCCAGATAAGATACCGGAATCCAAATAAAAGCGTAAACACAACCACAATAGTACGATGGCGATCACGAGATGGATCAAGCCATAATGCAATAAGCAGCCAGAAGATCCCGATAACCAGAAAAGAGCGAAATATAATAATATCAAAAAACATTGAAAAACCTTATTATACTCCGAAGGGGCTGTATTTTACGTGGAATTTTGACCTGTACACGACGGCCAACCTGGAAAAAGTTTTCCGCTTTGAAATCCAAATCACTGGGATCAAGCTCAACCCATACATGAAAATCACGCTTTGCATCTTTATTCAAAACCGCTGCTATACTATGGTCATTAAGATCAGAACCAGAACCGCGCAATGCAAAAACTTTGCCAGTATGATATTGACTTTCCCCCAAAAGACGATATTGAATTGCAGAACCAGCTTCGATATCTGAAAACTGAGTTTCAGAAACAACAAAATCTAAAAATACGCTGGAACAGTTCAAGAGAACAAGCAACTCAGAATCAATTACAATTGAACTGGTTTCTATTGCAGGCATGCGCCAAATAAGTGCATTAAACGGAGCTTTGATCTGATAAGAAGACAACTGCTGTAAACGTTTCTGCTCATCAGCAATTTGTTGATCTATGCCTTCAATTCGACTTTTTGCTTCATCCATAGCTGTTTTGGCCAAACAGATTTCAATTACAAGCTGGTCTCTACGCTGGCTTGAATAAGGCACATCATTATGTCCGTCTCCAAGAAATATTCCTGACTGGACAGCCTCTAATGAGTTCTTAAGCTCTGAAGAACGATTTTCCAATTCCTTAAGCCTGGAGCTCGACTTGAGGTAGGCGGCCTCGGCAGTCTCGAAATCTCTCAATTTCACAGCCTGACGATCAACCAGCTGACGCCCGGCATCAAACTCTTTTTTAGCTCTGGACTGCTCTGCATTTTCCTGAACAAGTTTATCATCTGTCTGTTTGAGCTGCTGCTGCAACTGAATGAGTGAGTACTTCTGATACTTATCTATATTTTCCTCAAGACGCTTATTTAAAGCATTAAACTCAAGAATCCTGCTTCCTAAAGAACTAACACGGCTTTCCAATGTTTTTCTTTCGGTTACAAGCTCATTCAAATGTGCTCGGCTTATTTGTTCATTGCTAACTTCACCTATCAATTCCCCTTTCTTAAAAAATTTACCGCATCTTGTAGGAGAATTGAAATGTAAAATCCCTTCAATCGGACTCCGCAGCGTTGTTGTCCTTGCATTAATGATTCCATCGCTTGAATTACACATATAGAAGCTTGGAACAAATGAGACTACAAGAAATACAAGGAATAAAAGGCCAATAGAAATTCGTAAAACTTTGCTATTAAGCATAAGCGCGCCCCTAGATATTTGCTTTCCGCCTAAGATTACAGAAGATATTCTTTTATTTCAAGTATGATTAGAATTTTTTTGCTTTCTCATTCAATATTTGTAAAGAACTTGAGCTAAGACTTGCAAAGAAAAACAAATAAGATATTGTGATTGAATCCGGGGGAAAACGGAGAGAAAGCATGGATACCAGTACAGTGAAACCGGACAAAGAAACAGAAATACTCTGTAAAATAATAGAAAACTTTCTGCATATTGAGCAGGAAACGGCTTCGGCATACAGAAAAATGGCGTCCCTTGCACCCCCGGATCAGAAAGCCTTCTGGGAGAAAGCAGCAAGAGACGAGGACGAACATATTGAGTTCTGGCATATTGCGTTACAGTCAGCCAATCAGGGACATATTCCGCCGATATTCGACAGTCCGGCAGAGACACTGGAAGGCATAGAAAAACTTGCATTAAAAATTCATGATATCACAGAGAAGCTGCTCAGACATGCCGACGAGCCGAGAAAAGCACTGGCAATCGCGCTGAAACTCGAATTCTGCAATCTCTGTGCTGAACTGCCGCCTCTATGCTCAGTGGTAAAGAGAGCAACCGGGCTGAGAACCTCGCCCTATGACGAATTCTACGATCATCTAAGCGCTTTTATCGAGCAGTATAAAGAGTACGCGGACGACGAATATCCCGAAATTCTGACTCTGATTGAAGCAAATAAGAGGCTATGGGCGGAAAATGTCAAGCTCAGACAGCACTGCAACACAGATGAATTGACAAACTTGCTAAACCGTAGAGGCTTCATCAGCACAGGCAGACCGTTGATGAATCTGGCTAAACGTAAGCATCTTCCGCTTCTCATGATCATAACAGATATTGATGAGTTTAAAGAAATAAATGACCAATTTGGACATCATCTCGGAGATATGGTCATAAAGGAGACAGCCGCCATACTGAAACAGCAGCTTCGTGAATCAGACCTGATAGGGCGTTATGGCGGAGACGAGTTTGTCATATTCTGTCCCGGAGTAGAGCCGGAGCACTCCGAGCTGATTCTGGAAAAGCTCAGGAAAGCAATTGAGTCAAACAGCATAGAAGGCCATAAGATCACAATAAGCTTAGGTGCGGTCGAAGCGGATATCAGAAACAGTACACTATCCGGCTCGCTTCTCCTGAAAGACCTCGTCATGAAGGCAGACCTTCAACTCTACGAGGCCAAGGGCAACGGCAAAAACTGCTTCAAATGCCGCAAAATGGTTCTCTGAACTCTTCTCAGTCCATGTATTCTTTGAGGGGCTTGACGAGATCCACAACCCATTTTTTGAAGATACTTGAATCGGCACAGGGGCCGTAGTATATCTCAAGACAAGGACGCTTTTCAAGATCAAGCTGAGCACCGCGCTGGATAAGCAATCCAGAAAAGCTATCCCATGAGGCACAGAAATCATTGTTGTAGACATTGCACAGACATGTTGCGCAGATACCGCCAGCAAGAGTTCTGATTTCGATACCGTCCTCAAGAACGGGATCAACGCCTTCAGGCAAGGTGATACAGGCATCCATGCGGCATTTTTCCGGTTCCGTATTACTCGGACAGTCATAATATGCGCCGATTCCCAAAGTAGAACCGTTGCAGAGATTCTGACGGCATGCCCAGTTAAAGATTTTTGTAAAAGATTCCCCGATCTGAGGTCCGTAAGGGCCAACACGTCTGATTGCGGCGACACGAATGTCCGGCATTAAAAGTTGATCTATGTGCATAAAACTCCCCGATTGATAGATTTCACAGCAGAAAAAAGGCGGAACACTGTGTTCCGCCTGAGCTATTCAATGAGTCAAAGCCGGTTCAGACTTCTTCTTCATCGGCACTTGCAGCCGCGGCTGTGGCTTTCGCCTCAATGGCAGCGAGCTTTTCATCGCCGTGATGAGACTGAACCTTGTCAAGATACTTGCGGAGCTGTACGCTGACCTTGTCGATAGCCTTGTCGATAGAATCATACATTTCGAATGTTTCTACAACGGCTTCGAAGTCGATATGCTTCGCGTTTACGATAACTTCCGCCTTGCAGCGTGTTTTCTGGACATCAAGCACAACTTTAGAACTGATTATTTTAATGGTCTTTTCAGCGAAAACTTCGCTGAGTTTCGACTCGACATAATCTTTCATCTTCTGGCTAATGTCAAAATGGCGTCCACTGATTGCGATTTCCATAGTTGGATCCTCCGTTTAAAGTGCCTTTAACTTACGTACTGCGGGAAATAATTCAATCCCGTACTGCTAAAAAATTTTACATGGAAAATTTTGGTCCGAGATAAAGCTCCTTTGCTTTTTCGTCGTTTACAAGATAATTACTATCGCCTTCGCAGACGATATTCCCTTCACTCATAAGATATGCTCTGTCCACACAAGAGAGAGTTTCTCTGACGTTGTGGTCAGTTATAAGGATGCCCAGATTCTTGTTTTTCAGCTGGGCAATGATCTGCTGAACGTCATAAACGGCAATCGGGTCGACGCCGCTGAACGGTTCGTCCAGCAGAATAAAGGACGGATCTGTAACAAGAGCGCGCGTGATTTCGAGACGTCTGCGTTCACCGCCGCTCAAAGTCATTGCTTTCTGCTTTGCGAGATGAGTGAGCTCAAGCTCCTTGAGCAACATTTCGAGTCTGCTTGCCCGTTCCTGAGCGGTAATATCGAGAGTCTCCAGAATTGCCATAATGTTGTCGGCAACGCTGAGTTTTCTGAAAATCGAAGGTTCCTGAGCGAGATAGCCCATGCCCATTCTGGCGCGTTGATACATAGGCAACTGGGAAACATCCTGACCTCTGAAGATTATAGTTCCTTCATCGGGCTGTATGAGTCCTGTAATCATGTAAAAACTTGTTGTCTTACCGGCTCCGTTGGGGCCGAGAAGACCGACAACCTCACCGCGTTTGACGTTAATGCAAGCCTTGTTGACCACGCGTCTGCCGTGATATGCCTTGATGAGATTCTTTGCATCAAGGAGGAGTTCTGTTTCCTGAAATGTATTATTGTCTGTAACCATTATAAAACTCCACTCGATTTATTCAGCTTTTGTGTCTTCGGCAGCAGGCTGGGGAGCATCGGGATTCATTTCGATCTTGCTTCCGCCTTCGACCTGCATTCTCTGACTGTCGCGCCAGAGTATGATCTTCTGTCCCTTGATCTTGTCGTTTCCTCTGAAGATCACAGGGTCTTCGGTAAGGACGATAACACCTGTTTTGACATCATAATCGGCCTTGCCTGCGAGAGCGCGCTGAGTTCCTTTTTCCTTTTCATCGGGATCATCGACCTTACGGGTAATGACGACATCGCCGATACACTCGACTTTTGAAACTTCCTTGTTGCCGGTGGATTCATCATCGGTCTTTTTTGCGGTCTCGCTCTTGTCTTCGAGGTAAATGATCATCTTGTGGCAACGGATGTGCATCTGCGGATCATCGACTTCGACATTGCCGGTAAAAATAGCTATGTTGTTCTGAATGTCAATGCTCATTGTGTCCGAGGTAATGACAGTAGGAGCCTTGCTGTTGGACTTCTTCTGATTGCCAACGTTAAAGAGAGAAGTCTGCATCTGAGCGGACAACTGCATCGCGGTAAAAGTCATAACAAGTGATGCAAGAAGGACTTTAAATCCGAACTTGACTGATGTAATTCTGAAAACCATATAAAATCTGCTCCGTTTTCTTTATGCCATTACTTTATCATCAAAGACGCTTTATCAAATCAAAAGCGTTTTTTTCTTTCATTTTTCTGCTTTAGCGCCGCGATTCTTATCGATTGTGGACTGCCAAAGCACCACTTTCGCACGACTGCGCACGTTCACAACACGGGTTTTGAAGTCCGCATCGAATCCAACCCCGTCTATGTCCATAAGCGGAGAACGGAAGTGTATCGGACCGTCGCCTTTCACTGTTTTGATTGTTTTGTCAAAGACCGAAGCAGGAGAGGATATGAAAGCGTCTGTATGCTTCTTATCCTTCCAGAACTCCTGCGAAACCGAATAATCGGTTGTCATCTTGTAAAGCTTGAGTTCCTGATAGTTATCGACATCGTTGATGTCCTTGATCGTGGGCTGAACCATGTCGATCAGAACATCCTCCATCTCTATCAGATTTCCCATGTTGGTAGCCTTGACGCCGTAAAGAACAAACTGAAGCTTTCCGGTTCTCTCGTGATAATACGGAAGAACGAAATTGTTCAGAGTTGCAGAGGCGCCTGAATCCTGAGCCGCAGCCTCACGGAATAACCCGCAAAGACAGACAGCAGTAAGGAAACTCAGTCCAAGTATCTTGCCATTAATGAATCCCATTTTCCCTGCTCCTTGAGAAGCCATTCCACTATTTCACGTACAGCGCCGTGTCCGCCCGGCAGCTTTGTTCTCATATCCACAAATCTATCCATATCCGCCGGTGCGTCCGCAACGGTAACTGCGATCCCGGAGGCTCTCATGGGGGGAATATCCACGACATCATCCCCCATATAAAGACAATCTTTACCATTCAAACCGTTGTCTTCCAGAAGTTTCTGAAAGGCAGCCTTCTTATCCTTCTGACCTTCGTAGAAGAAGTCAAAATCGAGTTCCTTAGCTCTTCTGCGGTTTGCTCCGGCGCTGCGTCCGGATAGCGCACCGACTTTCAAACCGGCACGCTTTGCCATTTTAAGTCCATGACCGTCACGGACATGAAAAAACTTGATCTCATCTGTTTCGCCGTAACCGACTCGTCCGTCAGTCATGACTCCGTCGATATCAAGAACAATCGCTTTTATTTCAGATGCCTTTTTTGACAAGCTCATAAATTGCTTTCATTTCTTTTAAAAGCTGCTTTGCGGCAGCGAAGTCCAGAGAATTGGGGCCGTCCGAAAGAGCCTTGGAGGGATCAGGATGAACTTCCGCGAAAATGCCGTCTACGCTGCCGGAAGCCATTGCGCTGCGGGCAAGAGTGCAGACAAATTCGCGCTGTCCGCCGGAAGCGTGTCCGAGTCCTCCGGGAAGCTGCACGGAATGTGAAGGCTTCAACTTCATAAAGGTTCACCTTTGCATTCTCAACACAGATAGCATTTCTGATCTTGTCGTGACGCTTG
>JAKJHH010000168.1 GCA_022703965.1 Verrucomicrobiota bacterium | reverse complement strand
GCCGCTTGCGCAATCATAGCAAGAAACTTCTGCTCTTGCGGATCGCAAGCGATCTTCAACCGGGCCTCAGCGGCTTCCGCAAATTTTTCCGCAATCCGTTTTACCGCCAGTAAACCGCGCATGGCACACTTCAGAAATGTCGTTTCCTGTGGTGTTTTGCAATTTCCAAGTTCTCTTTCCGCTTCATTATAAAACGACTCCAATCCATATTTTATGATATTGGTAGAGTTCGTTGTATGATGATGGTGATCCCAGAAGTTAAATGCCAAATGAATGCCATACTTGGAACAAGCATGGTATTGATCGACCTCTTTCGTTGATTTTTCTCTTACTTTATGATTATGACGCAAGGTCAACCAAGAAGCCGGAAGTCCGTAATCCGGACATCCCCGCGCTTCAGCAAATTTCAGTCCCATTTCAAAGAAAAATGGCGAATTGCGAAATAAGACTGGTTGGAAATTCTTCGCAATCACTTCATACTGCATAGCTTTCAATTCATATATGGAGCATTCTGGATGTTCATTAGCATAAGTATCCATAATATCCCACAGTGGACTTTTTTGATTTTTCGACCAGTGTTTCAAATATCGTTGACTGTAATACGCTTTAAATTCGTCCTGTAAACTATCTATCTTCATTACTGTAAACCTCGCTTGAACTTTACTTATTATATATTATCGTACGCCATGTAGATATTTGGAATAGACAAATTTAAAAATAACATATACTCTTATGATTATGCAGCATCAAAGTTATCGAGAAATAGAGAATCTTAACAATCTGTTGATCTTAGATATTGACCATGTGAAATTACTAAACTATGATTTTCACCAAACATTGTATTTTCCCCGCAATATCATTTCTTTCGTATTGAAAGCGGACAATGGAAATAATGATTACTATGAAGATATCGCCGCCGACAAGAAACTGGTATTCGAGCCCGGTTATATCCTGTTTCTGCCGTTAAATACAGGAATCCGCTTTGAACGCTCCTTGAAAACAAAGACTATAACCTTGCATTTTGCTTTGGAATTTATCTTCGGAATGGATGTCTTTGTAGATTGCAAACATTGTGTGCGTGTTTATGATCCGGCATCGGTAAACAGGATACAACAATATCTGGTCGAACCGGACAAACTGCGGGCATCCTGCGGCATCCGCCAGGAATTGTTGAATTTCTGCTATCGGTTTTGGCCGGAAAGAATAAACCTCAATAACGCTCTAATTTATCAGTACGAAGATGTTCTGAATTATACCCGTGCACACTGTAATGCCCAATTGACGGTGGCAACTCTCGCAGAAATGAAACACCAAAGACAGGAAGTTTTTTCCCGTAACTTCAAAAAAGCATTGGGGCAATCGCCTCATGCTTTTATTCAGAAAATATTGATTCAAAAGATTTCTTCAATGCTACTCGGTCCGGCCAGCATTAAGGAAATCGCCGAAGAACTCAAATTCAGCTCGGAATTCTACCTCTCCCGCTTTTTTGCCAAACATATCGGCATTCCTCCCAAGCAATTCAAAATCATGTACGGAAACTCAAAATGATATGATCATAGTATTGGGAACGCTTTTCCCCTAACTGTTTTCGAGGAAATCGGCTGACAAGCTCAAACCGTATAAAAAATTTCCCGTTCCCTGCAAAAAATAAAACGCTTTTCCGAGATTATATGAGCATATTATTGAATAAATTGCGACATATTTTGCAAATAGAGAGCATTTTGTTTTAATTCAGTTCACACCGCCAGTTTATCTACTACTTCTTTCACATCAATTACTTGCAACTATTCTTTCTCCTGTTGTGCCGTAATTTTAGCCTCAGTTCCATACAAAGCTCCATACATTTTCGGTGTCGGAATGTCCGCTGATGTTTGCCTCTTCTGCAGTTGTAATGGACAGAATGGACTATATGGACGCAATGGACAAGATAAGATCTGAGCAAACTGCAATTTGTGATAATGTTTTACAGGATTTCATGATGTAAGTTTCTGATTACCAAGTTTTATCTTTCGTGTACTTCGTGCCCTTCGTGGGTTCAAATCCCCTTTGTTCGTTGCCTTTCCAATACTGGGAACGCCATCTATGTTTGAAAGCGAACTGATATAAGATTAAAATCTGGGGGACATTGATTTTGACTGTTAAAAGATGGTGCACCCGGCGGGATTCGAACCCACGACCTTCTACTTCGGAGGCAGACGCTCTATCCAACTGAGCTACGGGTACAGGAATAAGAAATGATATCTGAATAGTATAACCCTTTTCCATCTATCATTCAAACTCAGGAACTGAAGTTCCGGTCTCTTGGAACCTGTAAAACTCCGCCGCGAAGGCTTCTCTGAAAAAAACATGCTCGAAAAAGAAGTCCATACAAACACATAAGATCCTGCATGCAAGGCTTTTGTAAGTTATATTGCAAGCTTCTGGAAAATAGCTGACAGACGATGTATATTATATGATTGGAAGCCTTGAAGGGGAATTCAAACGCAAGGCTCTTAAAGAAAAGAACTTAAAACGAGGATGAGGCAGTGCTGCCAGGTTACAGTTTCAGAGGCAAGCCAATGGCTCCCATGGACAGGGTCAAGCCCAGAAATTACGGCATTTACATAATTGCCGGCGGCATCCTTCTTGTCATTCTCCTTTTATCAGCACTCGTCTGGATGCTGGTCGCCAAGTTCATTCCGGCAAAATCAGATGACGAAAGCAGTAAGGGAGGAGAAATCCCGATTCAGGCTCCGGTCAATCCGGCATCAGCCTCGGCAGTGCAGAATCCCGGCGATAAGGTCAAAGTCCTGACTGCAGCGTCTCCGGAAGCTATAAAATTCCTTCAGGACGCGGAAACGGAGCTCAAAAAGGATCAGCTGGTCAAGGCTCGCGATCTTGCCTTGAAAGCCATTGAATCCGGCATGAAAGAAGACAATACAGGCTGGGACAGAGCGGCAGAGATAATTACCAAAGCGAACACAAGTTTGATAACTAGCGATCTTACGTCGCCTGAAAAACAGCTTTATGAGGTCAAAAAAGGTGATTCCCTGCTCAAGATAGCGATTCTCTTCAATACCACGATAGAAGCCGTCCAGAAAAGCAACAAGCTCGATGAGGCGGATTCCAATATTCATTTTGGACAGACTCTCCATCTTTACAAGGGAGACTGGAAGATAAAAGTCAGCAAGAGCCGTTACAAGCTCTGCGTATACGACGGGACAAAACTCTTTGCCGTGTTCGGAATAGGAACAGGCAAGCAGAACAGAACCCCCGTCGGCACATTTAAGATCAGCGTAAAACAGAGAGAACCCGACTGGTATTCAAAAGGGAAAAAATACCCCTACGGTTCACCTGAAAACATTCTCGGTACGCGCTGGATGGCACTGAAAGCTCAGGAAGGAACGAATACCACTATAACGGGATTCGGAATTCACGGGACGACAGAGCCGGACAGTATCGGGAAATCGACGAGCAACGGATGCATACGCCTCAAAAATGAGGATGTGGATATGTTGTTCATGATAACCCCGCAGGGAACGGAAGTAGTCATCGAAGAGTGATGCAGGCTTCCAATGGCGGATTAAGAAAAGAACAATAAAGTTCAAAGCGGAGAACCATATGGCAAACGCAGTTCTGGAATTTGAAAAACCCATAGCTGAACTTGAAAACAAACTCGCGGAGTGGGAAACACTCAGCGCCTCCAGCAACATCAATGTTGGAGATGAAATGTCCCTGCTCAGAAAAAAGCTCGAAGAGACAAAAAAGAGCATTTACGAGAGCCTGACGCCCTGGCAGAGGGTTCAGCTCGCCCGCCATCCCAACCGTCCCTATATGCTGGACTACGTTGAAAGACTGTTTACGGACTTTCTGGAATTTCACGGCGACAGAAGATATGCCGACGACGCAGCCATAGTCGGAGGCTTTGCCAAGCTCGACGGAAAACCGGTAATGCTCATCGGCACACAGAAGGGACGCAATACCAAGGAAAACGTCTTCAGAAACTTCGGATGTCCTCATCCTGAAGGATACAGAAAAGCACTCAGACTCATGCAGCTTGCCGACAACGCAGGCGTGCCGATTGTATGTCTGATTGACACTCCCGGCGCCTTCCCCGGTGTAGCCTCGGAAGAACGTCATATCGGTGAAGCCATCGCGGTAAACCTGAGAGAAATGTACGGACTCAGAGTCCCTGTTCTTGCCGTAGTCATCGGCGAAGGCGGAAGCGGCGGAGCTCTCGGTATCGGCGTCGGCAACAAGATTCTGATTATGGAAAACGCGTATTATTCGGTCATCACGCCCGAAGGCTGCGCCGCCATTCTTTGGAAGGACAGAACTTTCTCGGCCAAAGCTGCCGAAGCTCTCCGTCTCACAGGCAAGGATCTCAAGGAACTCAAGCTTGTGGATGAGATTATACCTGAGCCGGTCGGCGGAGCTCACAGAGACTACGACGGAGCCGCTCAGCTGCTCAAAGCGGCAATCAAGAAAAACCTTGCCGCCTATGACGATAAATCAGAAGAAGAAATCATTCAGGATCGCTATGAGCGCTACCGCAAAATAGCATTCTATTCGGAACCCAAGAAATGACAGGACACGCAAGTTCGGAAAAAGAACTTAAAATACTTGTACGCCATGCGTGCGAAAAAGATGTCGAAGCGATCAAGGATCTGCTGAACCATTATGCGAAGGACGGCATAGTTCTGCCGAGAACTTCGGATAATATCCGGCACAGTCTGAAGAACTTTTACGTCGTCGAACTCAGCGATGAGTTCGTAGGATGCGCCGCCCTGAGGGACTTCGGAAATTCTCTTTACGAAGTCCGTTCTCTTGCCGTCGTTCCTGGGAAAATACGTTCAGGAGCAGGAACCGCGCTGATAAACTACATCATAAAGAAGTTTACGGACGCAGCCGCTCCGGCAAGACTTTTCGCGCTCACGTACAAAGTCGCATTCTTCAAGAAATTCGGCTTCAAAGTCGTCGACAAAGCCATGTTCCCGGAAAAAATATGGACAGATTGCGCCATATGCAAAAAACGGGATCACTGCGACGAGACAGCCGTAATCATGGAATTCAAATGAGTGAGCGCAGAATCGTCCAGTCAGCCTGAAAAGCCCGCTCCGGCAAACGGAGACACAAGGAGGATGGCAAGGCCTGAAACCTTCCACCTCTTTGTCTACGGCACTCTCATGAGCGACCATCATGTTTCACTGCTCATCAACCGAACCCCCGAATCCGAATCTGCTATTCTTTACAACTACATGAAGGTTGTGCCGCCGGGCGCTTTCTACTTTGTTGTTGAACAGCACGGCTCAATGACTCACGGACGAATACTCAAAAATCTCACGCGTGACGAAATCGCAAAAATCGATTCTTTCGAGGATGAAGGTAAACTGTATATTCGCAAGAATGTAATTGCAGTCGCAAGCGGCAGAAAAATCCGCTGCATGACTTATCTTGGCAACGTCTCGGCGCTCGCTAAACTCTTTGCCGAGGACATTAAATTCGAGGATCGCTACAGCAAATTTATCGAAAAGAAAATCGAAGGTGTGATCTCGAAAATCGAGCCCAGCCGCCACAAGATCATGCGCAGAGTGGCAACAGAACTCATGGGAGCGGAATTCGACAGCATCATAGAGTCTCACTTCTACGGAGATTACATCTGCAACTACATCATGATTCAGGCATTCGAGCAGGTTCCCAAACCGCCTTCCCTTGAAGAACTGCTTGCGAATCCTGATATCGCTCCTTACGCAGGAAACTACATGGAACTGGTCTGCCGTCATATTGTTTTCAACCAGATTGCAGAACACGCCAGACATCAGTTTCCCGAGGCTGTAAGGGTGTCCAGAAAATATTTCAGACACGGCCTTTCCGTGCTCTTCGCCTTCATGTATTTCAACCGTAAAAAATACATCATCAAGCAGCTCTTCAGAGAGTATGAGCTGGACAGGATCATTCCCGGCAAGCGTTACCGCGACTATGCGGCCGAGGCAATCAGTCTTGTCGACGAGATATACCGCCGCGAGGAGATGCAGGAAATCGTCAGTTATGTCGAGCAGTACTGGTACAGCGCGCCGACTCCGCTCGGGGCGGAACTGGAATTCAGCTTCCTCGGCTCCCGCGCTGTTGAGGCGAGTCCCGGCGAAGATAAATATTTTGACGGCTTCTACTGGTTCGGCGACTTCGACATGTATCGAAGAACATGGAAGCTCGGCGGACACGTGGACTCTCATCGTGACATCAGCCGTCTTCAGAGAACCAGAGGTTTTTTTGAATATGCGCTCGGACGCTATCAGATTGTCGGCGACTTGTCACGTCCGCTCTTTGACTGTCCCTGGGGTATGTCGCTTCTTATCAACGAGGCTGTGAAGTTCCTTGAGATTCCGCCTCACAGTCTGCACATATCCATGGAGCTTGGCGGAGCCCATTCGCAGATAACGGACAAGCCCCATGTCGACGAGGATCTCATATGCCTGCTTCTGCTCGGCGGAGACATTCGTCCGGACAGAAAAGGAATTCTCAGAGAGCACCGGATTTTCAATAACGAACTGGATACCAATGCCAAAGGCGCGCTGAATTTTTCGGACAGGAAATATCACTTCAGCCGCAAGACTGAAGACGACAAGGAACGTTCGGAAGTCATGGAGTACAAATTCTTCCGTCTGCATCCTGAAGAATTCGATTATGAGACTTCAATCATCGCGATGAAAGGCTATCAGTTCTGGACAGATGCCCGTCCTCTTTCGATCCCCAGAGAAGGAGCCAAGGAACTACCCGAGCAGAAATTCCTGAAGGAATGGGCAAATGCCCCCTCCTCCGTTACTGATTACGCCATTGAAAGCTTCATCGAAAAAATTCGCAACGGACTTCTTGAAGAGCAGAACACCCACAGCCTCGACAAACGCCGTACAATGGTTCTCGAAAAAATCAGCGAACGCCTCTACAGCAAGAACAGGTACATCCGAGGATACAAGAAATAGCGCTCTATTAAACATGCCGCTTGCGGTAAGCTTTTGGAGAAACACCGTAGATTTTACGGAATTCGCCTGAAAAATAGAGGGAGTCGTTATAACCGACTCTAAGGGCAATTTCCTTAACGGGACTCAAAGTCGAACGCAAAAGCTCGGCAGCTCTGGAAAGACGATATTTCATCAGATAACGGTACGGAGTTTCTCCTGTGTCCTCGTTAAAACGTCTGTTGAAAAGAGGAAGACTGCAATTAAAACGCAAAGCGGTCTCCTTCATGTTCAGACGCTCGGAAAAATGATCCTCCAGGTAAGAAATCAAGTCCCGGCTGAATTTTGAATAGCTATGACCGGAATAGTTTTCCGAAATAAATTGAAAAAGCTCAAAACAAAGTCCGGAATTCCGCCTCATGTTTTCAGGATTCTGCTTGACGTTCAGGAGTTTGATAAAGTCATTGCGGAATTCCAGAAGCCTCGCGCTGTCTTTAAAACGTATTGTGGAAAGCCCATCCAGACGGAAGATTTTCAGAAGCTGCTCCACAACCCTGCCCTCTATTATAAAACCCCATACATTACAAGGGGATTCGTCCTGATGGAAAAATTCGTGATCTGAACCTTCCCTCAGAATGCACAAATCATTTTCCTCGGCAATATATCCGGTCTCGCCGCTCTTCACATAAAGCTCACCCCGGACGATGAACTCGAAGGAGAGGAAATTCTGCTTCTTGCGGCGATGTACGCGGTTACCTTTTATGGAGCTTGAACATACATAGCGGCAGAAAAGAGGCATGGAAGCCCCCGCGCCCTCAGCAAGAGAAACTGATTCCACGGATGCATTGCCTGAAGATGAAAAAGCCCGTCCAGTTTCAGTATTCCAGGCATAAAGAGATGCTTTCCGTCCACGGAAAACCGAAAGATCATCAAGACGTCTCATTTATTATTACTCATGTATTTTTATTATAATACTATATGAATCTAGCAGGAAACGCCGAAATCGCAAATCTTTCATATATAATTGTCATTAAAGCAATCGCACAAAAAGGATATTTTATGAATAAATTCGGACTCAAGGATCATGCTGACAGTTTTCTGCCTGAAGGCAAAGAATGGAAACTTGTCTGGAACGATGAATTCGACGGAACGGAACTCGACACGACGAAATGGGGTTTCCGACTCAATTTCTGGGGTAAACCTTTCAAGGCATTCACCAAAGAAGGAGTTGTCCTCGACGGCAAAAGCAATCTTCAGCTTCATCTTGTAAAAAAGGACGGCTACTATTGCTCTCCGCATCTTCAGACAGGATCGCTGACCTATGACATTCCACGGGATACAGATCAATTCTGGCCTTTCGGGAAATATGAAGAAGCCAAATTCATGCATCGGTACGGCTACTATGAAATCCGCTGCCGTCTGCCGAAATACGACGGATGGCATTCAGCCTTCTGGCTTCAGGCTCCGGGCATAGGAGCTCATCCGTTGCCGGAGCGCGGAGGAGTCGAATGCGATATCATGGAAAACTACAGGCAGTACAAAGATAACAAAATGATCGGCGGCAACATCTGGGGCGGCTATGGAAAAAACTGCAAGGGCTCAGGACACTTCCAATGGGAACACGTCGAAACGCCCGACAGATGGCATTATTACGGAGTCGACTGGAGTCCGGAGGGATATGTTTTCTACGCCGACGGTCAGGAAATCGGCCGTGTAATGCCGAATCCCGAGGATACACATCCGGGCACTCAGGAGCATTCATGGGGTAATTGCTGGAACAACAAGGGAACTGTGGTCGGCCCGGTGTCGCAGGTTGAGCAGTTTATACTTATCTCGACTGAATGCCATGGCTATCGCAGTACCGGAACTTATGATCCGCTTCTGGATAAAGCAGTTCTTCCGGATTACTTCGAGATCGACCATGTCAGAGTTTTCGATGAAGTAAGAACACATGGCGGAAATGAAAGAATGACATCGGACAGTTCCGTCAAAAACGATAAAACCCCCGGCTTTATGTTCTGAATACACAGGCATCCCATAAGAAAGTAAAATGCGAAGCATTTTAACAGAGTGCA
>JAKJHH010000167.1:8689-9099 GCA_022703965.1 Verrucomicrobiota bacterium | reverse complement strand
TCCGTCCGAACTTCATGCTGATTGTGCCCCTTGCCGCTGCGATATTGTGTTTTCTGGAACTCCGCAAAAAAAAGGATATTAAAAATTTTATCATCAGTTCCGGAATTTCGGCTACCGGATTCATCTTTGCGCTTCTGCCGGTGTTGGTCTGGAATAACATGCATTCGGACAAGCTTATTCTGCTGAGTACGAATGGAGCGGAGACCTACAGAATTGCAAACAGCTATGATTCCGAGGTCAGAAACTTTGTATATCCTGAAAAAGGGCTGATGCCTGTGACATCTAAAGAGTTCTGGATTCATCAGTTTAAGAAGGCTGCCGCATATATAGAATCCTACGAAGTCCCGCAGAATGAGGACTACCAGCTTTACAGGGAGAACTCCACGATATTGACCTTGATGCCTCTGAGC
>JAKJHH010000167.1:0-8616 GCA_022703965.1 Verrucomicrobiota bacterium | reverse complement strand
TCTTTATTGCGGCATCAGTGTTCTATGGTGCGTCCATAGTCCTTTACTGGCCGTTTTATATTTATGCTTACGGATATGCCGCGACTGTTATTGCGTTTTTTGTAATAGGACGCTTTAGACAGCCCGTCGTTCCGCTGATGCTGCTCCTTGCCGCCGGAATGATTTTCGGAATGCTGAAAGTGTTGAAAGACAAGTCTACAGCGAGCAGGGAAAAAGCTCTTGTTTACGCGACATTGCTTGTGTTTATCACTGTTTTTATACTGAGTGCGCCGTTCAAAAAGGATTATGATAATTCAAAGCATCTCAGCAACGCTGCTCTGCTTTCTCAGAATGCACTTGATATAGAAAGCGCCGTCTACTACATTGAGAGAAAACTTGTCATTCAGCCAACAGCCAAGCTCATGTATAATCTTGCGGCTTGCCGGGCGCTTGTCGGCGATATGCCGGGCGCATACAAAGTGATGGAGAAAATTTCTGAGTACACAAAACCTGATGATAAATATTTCCAGCAGTCAATGCTTGAGCTTAATACTATGAGTCAGGCACTTTCTGACAAGGAAGCCTTTAAGAATTGGGTACTTTATCTCCGCAACAATAAGAGCCAGCATTGCGTTTTTGCCAGCACTCTGCTTTTGATAAATGCCTGCACTGATATCCGCTTGCAGAACGGAATGCCTGTGCCTGATTACTTTAAAGAGATGCTGAAGCGTTACCAGTGATTATAGGCTTTCGAGAATCACAACGGCTGTGGCCAGATTTCTTTCGTGACTGATCGATATATGTATGTGTCTTACTCCAAGGGCTTCGGCAGTTTCGCGTGCCTTGCCGGAAAGTGTCAGAGACGGCCTGCCGCCCTCGCTGTTCGATACATTGATGTCGCGCCAGCCGCACTTTGCGCTGATGCCGCAGCCGAGCGCCTTGGACAGCGCCTCCTTGGCTGCCCAGCGGCCGGCAAAATATACGGAAGGATCTTTTCGCAGGGATGACTCACGTATTTCCTCATCGGTATAAACGCGTTCCTTGAATGCCTCTCCGTGGAGGTCAAGACTTTTTCTTATGCGTTCAACTTCAATAATATCCGTTCCGGTTCCGACTATCATACTGTCCCTTTTTCATCCGAAGAATATATTCTTTATGCCAGTGAAGACCATCTGTGCCGCGATTGCCGCCAGAATGATTCCGGTCAATTTGCTCAATATCACAATATAGCGCTTGCCAAGAAAGGCTTCTATCCTTGATGCCAGAAAAAGCATGAGCCAGAGTGAAAAGACAGCCAGAACAAGTGCAAGATAACCGGAGGCCTTCAATGCCGGAACACTCGTTTCACCGCCCATGACGAGCAGTGCTCCTGTTGTTCCCGGGCCTATTGCTACGGGGATTGCCAGAGGCACTACCGCGATATCGGCTTCCTCCTTGTCCTTTACTGCCTGCGCTTTTTCGCCTTTCGACAGCGATACGCTGGACAGAAAGAGCAGTGCTCCGGCGCCGATCCTGAATGAATCAAGTGTTATGCCGAAGATGTTGAAGATATACTCTCCGAAAAAGTATATGACAAAAGCTGTTATCAGTGATGCGATTCCCACGCGCAAAGCCAGAATCTTCCTTGCTTTTTCGTCGTAATCCGCCGTCATGGCGAGAAATACCGACAGCACGAAAAACGGTGTCAGAATGAAAAAAAGCTTCAGATACGTATTAAACAGATATACCAGAAGAGACGAATTCATTTTTTACCCTTCCTTAAAAAAAATGACATCATGGAATATAGCTTATAAAAACGTCTTAACCAGAGTCTTTCCTGCTAATCTTGACTAAACTACCGTTGATTTTAGGACTGAATAAATTACTGTAAATAGTCTAACACAGGGGGAAATCATGTACCGTAAGCTGGCAGTTGCCGCGATAATACTGACATCCATATCATCCTATGCCGAAATCACGAACGAAGATTTGATGAACGAGATCAAAGCTCTCCGCAAGGAAATCGCCGAACTGAAGGAATCAATGGCTAAAGATAAACAGGAGAAAAATTTGATCAGGGCAGATGGAAATGTCAGAGTGTCTGTCGCTCAGCCTGAAGCATTTACAGCTAAAAAAGCCGATCTAAAAAAGCTCAAGGAAATCACACTAAAGGACAATCCAAGCAAAGTCGACGTCAATGAATATTTCGATAAAATAGATGAGCTTTCCGCCCAGCAGAACCATTACAATTTTTCAGAAGACCCCCAATGCAAAATGATTATGAAGGCGGGTAAGGAAAATGCAGAGCTTATGCTTGAAAGACTCGATAACAGAAATATTTCTCAAGGCTACTACAAAGAAGCCCTTAAAAAATTAGCCGATAATAAAATCAAAGATATGATCATTAAAAAACTGTCAGACAATCCTTCGCTTATTGAGCTTATAAAGGAAAAACACTGGGAGGAAGATGCGAAAACAGTCATTCTTGCCAACTATAAAAACAATCGTGACCAAGTGGAATGGCTTCCAGTCGTCGTGTCATATCATGAGCCTGCGACATATCCGGATTTGAAGCGCGCATTATTAAGCGCTCAGTATAATCAGGCTTATATCTACAGGATACTTAGCGAAATTCCGGAAATTACATTCACCAAGGACGAAATCAACAGAATATGGAACAGGATTCCTCGGCATGATCAATCTGCTGTTGCAGGTTTTGCTGTAATTGCGGCATCATACGGCAATAGAGATGCCTTCAATATGCTGTTCAAATTTATAAAACAGACAGCGGTTCGTAACCAGAGTCTCAGAATGCAGGATGAAACCACTACTGTTTTTGGCGACGGAATCTTAGAAGATCTTAAAACCAGCATTTACGATATTCTGGACTGCGATGTGCCTTACTCCGAATTACCCGCATGGTACGAAAAGAATAAGGATAAATTTGTATTCGACGAGAACTCAAAACGTTTTGTGATCAAAAACTGAATCCCGGCTACAAGGGTTTGTAAAGAACCGTTTCAGGAACTATCTTTTCTTTTCATACATGCCTGAAAGCGAAGTTTTATTTATGAACACATCTGAGAAAATACTGAAGGAGTCCGCAGAAGGACTCCGCGCGATAGAATCCGGACAATGCAGCCTTGATGATTTTCTGGACTCAATTCCGGCTGATTCCGGAATACGCAGGACTCTGTCCAGCATACTTTTTACTTACTACAGAAACAAGGCGTTCATTGATGCGCTGATTGCCGAATATGTGAAAAAGAAGACAGACGGCTTTCTGCTCAATATTATCCGCGTCGCGCTGACTCAGATATTTTTCCAGAGCGGAATCGCGCCTGAATCCGCTGTAAATATCGCTGTTTCCGTGGCAAAGAATCAAAAAGACTCCTATGCAGGCAACTTCGTCAATGCAGTGCTTAGAAACTGCCGCAGAGCGTCTCTCGACGAGATCAGAGCCGGACAGACTGCCGCCTCGAAGCTCAATATGCCTGAATTTCTCTATGAATTATGGCTCAAGGAATACGGCGCGGAAAAGCTTCGTGATTTTGCTGCTCTTACAGCTAAAGAGTCCGCTTTTTCACTGCGTGTAGTCAAAGACCTCGCTCCTGAACAGATGAATTCATGCGGCATTGAGTTCCTTCCCGGTGAGGCATGGGCGAATCCCTTCCGCTTCGCAAAGTGCGGAAAAGCTGAAGAACTCTTCAGATCCGGACTGATTGAAAACGCGTCGATATATATTCAGGACATGTCCACAGCTGCCGCGCTTTCGCTGCTTTCCGGCTTGAAAGCGGAGAAAATCGCTGACATCTGCGCCGCTCCCGGCGGTAAGACGCTCATGCTTTCGGAGCTTTTTCCCGAGGCTGATATCATTGCCTTTGACCGTTCTGAAAAACGCCTGAAACTGGCCGCTGAAAACTTCGAGCGCTTCGGAAAGAAAATAAAAACAGTTGTCGCCGACGCCTCAGGAATACGCAGCAAGGGGGCTTTTGATCTTGTGCTCGCCGATGTTCCCTGTACGAATACCGGCGTCATCAGAAAACGTCCGGATTCAGTCTGGCGTCTCAGCCCGAAGTCTCTTGAGGAAACGGTTGTCCTTCAGAAAAAGATCCTTGAAGCTTCCTCCGCTCTCCTAAAGGAAAACGGGGGTAATTCTCTACAGCACATGCAGTATTGAGGATGCTGAAAACGGCCTTCTTGTCAGAAGTTTTGCTGCTGAACACGGCTTCACTGTAGAAAAAGAAATTCTGCTCCTGCCTTCCGAATCTCATGAAGGCTCTTATGGAGCTTTGCTTAGAAAAAGCAATGCATAAGCGTGCGGCTTCTGCGCAAAAGAATTGCATTTATTTTGCTTGATTGAGAATGAGCTTTGCTGTATAATGAACGATGCAATTTAAGGACTCTTTTTTACATGGCGAAGGACAGAGCTGGGAAGATCAACGACGATAAAGCTCCGCGCGGAATACTCTCTGAAGTTGCCGCGGAGGCAGGGCTTTCCGTCGGCACTGTCAGCCGCGTATTCAACAACAGTCCTTTGATTCCGCCTGAAACCCGCCTCAAGGTCATGTCCATAGCGAGGGAATTCGGCTTTCGTCCGCGCACGGGACTGCGGAAAAAACAGATTGCGCTGATAACCGAGCCTCCGCATAAGACTCGAATAGGCGGATATGTAAGCAGTCTTACTCAGTACATTTCTTTTGCGCTTTCACGAGCCAACGCCGGAATCTCACTTATAACCGAAGATCACATTGATCAGCTTTGCGATTGCTGGTTTGACGGAGTTATCGGAATTGCCTGGGAGAAGGAGACTATTTCCAGACTCAAGTCTATCCGGAATTTGCCTGTTGTCTGGTTCAGCGACGAGTTTGCCGATTCCTTCCATTCCATATATCTTGATCCTCTTGAGGCCGGAAGAATTGCCGCCGATTATCTTTGTTCAAAAGGACACCGCAAAATTGCAGTGATTCACGAATCCGACTATACAGGCAAACTGCGTTTTAAGGGTTTTGCAGACAGCATGCGTAAAAAGGGCTTGAATCCTGAAAAACTGCTCATTGATCTTCCCGATACAATACCGCTTCAGCTTGCGGTCAAACGTGTTATAGACGAAGCCTGTACCGCGCTCTGGGTTACTGGCGAAGATTTGAAAGTCGTTGAAGTCAACTGGCTTTTACAGGAACTAGCCGGAAAGCGCGTGCCTGAGGATATTTCCCTCATGGGCTTCGAGAATCCCGGAATTTCTGAATTCCAGCGTCCCTCCTTGACGAACGTTGCTACGCCTCTCCGCGACATGGCTGAAAAAGCCGTCGAAATCGTTCTTCGCGATGACTTGAGTGAACTTGTTAAAATTCAGATGCACGTCACTCTGATAGAACGTACTTCCGTCAACCAGATCTGAAGTTTCTCGCACTGTATTTCTTCCATCGAAAGATAGTTTTCCAAACGGGATTCTGGAAAAATATTGACTTTTCATATAAAACTGCTATAATTACTATTATCTTGATTAGAATAGTAAGGATTAATAGAAAAATGAAGAGCGAAGACATAATAGTAAAGAACAAAAACGGACTCCATCTGAGGGTGGCGGCTGAAATTGTGGAAATCGCGAAAAAGCATAACTCCAAAGTATGCATTTCATGCGAAGACTGCCCTGATGCCGACGGATGTTCTGTTATGCAACTCCTGCTCCTTGGTGCTTCCTGCGGAAAAAAAGTACGGGTCTCGGTGGACGGGCCTGATGAGGACAAGACTGCTGCCGAAATAAGCAAAGTCTTTAATGACGGCGAAGGCATTTGAACTGTCCTTTATACGGCTTATTTTAAGCTCATGACAGATAGAGGTAAAGAATGAAGATAAAACTGAACGGCGAAACAGTAGAAGTCCTCAATGATTCCACTGTAAGCGCTTTTGCGGAACAGGTGAAACTTGATAAAAATAAAGTCGTCATTGAGCTGAACGGACAGCTGCTCAGGAAAACTCTTTGGGACAGCAGCGTTCTCAAGGACGGCGACTCGATAGTTGCTGTCGTTTTTGTAGGCGGCGGCTGATATAGGAAGATGTCTGAGGAATATGGAAAATATATTTGAGAAATCACTGGAAAGGTACTTCACTCACGAACAGTTGGTGAAGATCAGGTCAGTGAAAGTCGGCATCGCAGGCGCGGGCGGACTGGGCTCGAACTGTGCCATGAATCTGGTGCGCTCCGGCTTCAGAAATTTTGTCATATGTGATTTTGATGTGGTCGAAGGAAGCAACTTGAACCGGCAGTTTTACTTCACCGATCAGATTGGAGAATTCAAGGTAGAGGCACTGAAGCAGAACCTGTTGAGAATCAATCCGTCCCTGAATCTTGAGATTCATAGGAAGAAGCTTGAAGCCGGGGATTCGACAAAACTTTTTGCGGACTGTGATGCGGTAGTCGAGGCCTTCGACAAGGCGGAGTGCAAGCAGATGATCGCCGAAGAATTTTTTGATTCCGGCAAGTTTTTTGTGGCTGCGTCCGGTCTTGCCGGCTGGGGTAATTCCGACAGAATAACAATCAGAAGAGTCCACGCCGCTTTTCATATGGCCGGAGATTTTACCAGCGAGGTTGGCGCAGGTGTGCCGCCGTGCTCGCCGCGCGTTAATATCGCGGCAGCCAAAGAAGCGGATCTGATATTAAACTGGGTGCTTTCAAGATGAGCTGTCCCGATAAACTCAAGGCCGAAATCGGCAGATTTAAAAAGGTGATGTTAGCATTCTCGGGAGGCGTCGATTCTACTTTGCTTCTGCGTGTTGCGGTTGATGTGCTCGGAGTTGAAAACGTGATCGCGGTTACAGGACTGTCCGAAACATTTACTCAGGCAGAACTGGATACGGCATCATCAATCACAAAAAGTCTGTCGGTGTGTCATCTCACGTTCAAGACAGAAGAGATGCAGAATCCTGAATTCCGGAAAAACGGACCTCTGCGCTGTTATCACTGCAAGAAGGAATTCTTTGTCGAGCTTGAGAAAATAGCCGCTGAAAACGGAGCCGATGCCGTGCTTGACGGCTCAAACAGCGATGACTTGAATGATTACAGACCGGGTCGTAAAGCGGCGGCTGAATCGGGTGTCATAAGTCCTTTTATAATCTGCGGCATAAGCAAGGAAGAGATTCGGGCGCTTGCGAAGGAATATGATATTCCTGTCTGGAATAAACCTGCGAATCCCTGTCTGGCAAGCCGAGTGCCTTATGGAGAAGAAATTACGCAGGAGAAGATAGATAAGATTTTTAAAGGCGAAACTTTCCTTAGGGAACACGGCTTCAGGAATCTGAGGGTACGCATACATGGAGAGTCTCTGGCTAAAATCGAGGCGGAGCCTGCGGATATAGTAAAACTTTTCTGCGAACCTTTAAAAACTGAGCTGACCAAAGCGTTCAAAAGTTTCGGATTCACCTGGATTTCCGTTGATATCGAAGGATACAGGACAGGGAGCATGAATGAGACGCTGAGTACCGAGGAGAAAAGTCTTAAATGAAGATTGCGGTTGGAATGAGCGGAGGCGTCGATTCTTCAGTCGCGGCGCTGCTGCTGAAGCAGGCAGGCCATGAAGTCACAGGTATAACGATGGCGATATGGGACGGCTCTTATGGAGACTCCGTTGACAAGACACGTCACGCATGTTACGGACCTGATGAAAAGGAAGACATTGAAGATGCGCAGAAGGTCTGCGATAAGCTCGGAATAAAACTTCATGTTTTTGATTGCGCCAAGGAGTACAAAGCCACGGTACTGAGATATTTCAGGAATGAATATGCGGCTGGAAGGACTCCGAATCCCTGCGTAAAATGTAATCATGCAATGAAGTTCGGGCTTTTGCCAGGGCTCGCCCGCAAATCCGGTCTGGACTTCGATTTTTTCGCTACTGGACACTATGCCAATGTCGAGCATTCACATTCGAGAAGTTTCCTGCTTAAAGCCTCTGATACAAAAAAGGATCAGACGTACTTTCTATACAGACTCAGACAGGAACAGCTGAGAACCATACTTTTTCCTCTGGGCAATTTAAGCAAGGAAGAAGTCAGACGTATTGCTGTGGAAAACGGGATTCCGGTTTCAGCTAAAGAGGAGAGTCAGGACTTTTACTGTGGAGATTATAAAGAACTCCTCCACGAGAGCGGAGAGGGCGGGGATATCATTGATACAAAAGGGAATATTCTGGGCAGACATGAAGGAGTCTGGAATTTTACCCCCGGCCAGCGCAAGGGAATAGGAATAGCCGCCAAGGAAGCTTTGTACGTACTGAAAATCAATGCCGGAGAAAGAACTGTCACAGTCGGGACGGCGGCAGAGGCGTTTCAGACAAAATTCATGGTCAATGATCTGAACTGGATAGCTTTTGAAGAGCCTGAAACAGAGTTTGGAGCAACGGTAAAAATCCGCTCGGCTCAGACTGAAAAAAACTGCATCGTAAGAATAAAAGCTGAAAACCAGGCGGAAGTTGAATTTGAGAAGCCCGGAACCGGAACGGCACCGGGGCAGTCCGCCGTGTTCTACCGCGGTCAAAAGGTGCTGGGCGGCGGCATTATCAACGAAATTATCTTTTGAATAAAAGTCAGTGGCATCCCATAGGAAACTGAAAAAATAAAGTAAAAAAGCTTGTATTGAGCTTAGAATATAAAGCTTTTGCA
>JAKJHH010000166.1:6760-9150 GCA_022703965.1 Verrucomicrobiota bacterium | reverse complement strand
GAGGACAAAAAGGACGACAAGCCTGAAGACAAGAAGTCCGAGGACAAAAAGGACGACAAGCCTGAAGACAAGAAGCCTGACTCTGTCAAGAAGGGCATTCCTGCCAAAAAGGGAACAAAAACAGGTCTCCCGGCAGGAGTGAAAAGACCATTGCCGGGCGCGGCTAAAAAGGATGATAAAAATATCATCCCGAAGGATGTGGAAATATTCACAGAATCCGGCGAACGCGTAACGAACACCGGCATATTCCGTCTGGAAAAGAAAAAGAAAATCAAGATCTACGCGATTATCGGAGCAATCGTAGCAGTTGCAGTAATAGTTCTTGTACTTGTCTTGAAACTGATACTCGGAGCAGCAACAGCCCCGAAAACAAAAACAGCTCCGGCAAAAGCTCCGGCAGTGGCAAAAGCGACTCCGGCTCCGGAAGTGAAAAAGGAAGCTGCACCAGCTCCGGCAGCGGCTCACAAGGAAGAAGAACAGAAGCAGGAAACAACTCAGAGCGAGGGCATGATTGCACTCAAGAAAGCTGTTCTTGCTTATAATGAGAAATATAAAGGCAAACAGCCTGAAACCGTAAAAGATCTCCAGGAACGTATTGATGCACTCAAAGATGCTCTCTCAAAGGGCAGCTCTGAATCATCCTCGACGCTTTATAAGCAGATTCAGGATAGAATCAAAAATCTGGAGAACCAGAAGGAATTGTATTGATTATGAGAATTCTCTCGGGAATACAGCCGTCGGGAACCCTCCACATCGGCAACTATTTCGGAATGATGAAGCCCTCCGTTGAAATGCAGAACAACGGAGAAGCCTTCTTCTTCATAGCTGACTATCACTCGCTGACCACCCTGCCCGATCCGTCAGAGCTCAGAAAGCGGGTTTTCAATGTGGCATTGGATTTCCTTGCCTGTGGACTTGATCCCGCCAAGGCTCTGATATTCAGACAGTCGGATGTCCCGGAAGTCACAGAGCTTGCCTGGATACTCAACTGCATAACCCCGATAGGACTGCTCGAAAGAGCTCACAGTTATAAGGATAAAGTCGCAAAAGGATTTTCTCCGAACACCGGACTCTTTGCCTATCCTGTGCTCATGGCAGCCGATATCCTGATCTACAAATCACATGTAGTGCCTGTAGGCAAGGATCAGAAGCAGCATCTGGAAATCACAAGAGACATCGCCATCAAGTTCAACCAGCAGTACGGCAAGGATGTCTTTGTAATTCCTGAAGAACGCATCAGGGAAGAAGTAGCGGTTGTTCCCGGCCTCGACGGACAGAAGATGTCGAAAAGCTACAACAACACTATCGAGATCTTCGGCAAGGAAAAGGAAATCCGTTCCAAGGTCATGAAGGTCGTTACAGACTCCAAGGGGCTGGAAGACATTAAAGATCCTTCGACATGCAATATCGTTGCGCTCTATAAACTCTTCGCTTCACCGGAGCAGGTGAAGGAGATGGAAGACAAGTACCGCGCCGGAAACTACGGCTACGGTCACGCAAAACAGGCTCTCTTTGAAGTCATATGGGAGTACTTTGCGCCTTACAGAAAACGTCGCGAGGAACTCCTTGCCGATCCCTCTTACATTGAGTCTGTACTCAAGACAAGTGCGGAAAAGGCTCGCGCTGTCGCGGCAAAAACAATGGATGAGGTACGTCAGACAGTCGGCCTCCGCTGAAGCGATAAAACAGAATATAAGAGCTAATTTCAAAAGTACTTTTCGACAGATTTTTAATGAGTTTTTACGAGAATTTTGCTGTTTTTTGCGAGCTCTGTCGTAGCGGCGCTACGTCAAACGAGCAAAGGGCGGCAAAATACCGGAAAAAGCATTAAAAATCCGAAATACTTTTGCAATTAGCTCAAAAAAAAGCGCGGCTGAATTTAAAATTCACCGCGCTTTTTATTTTACAGACGGCTTCAATCCTGCATTGTGTTGAAGACAAACTCACCGTTAACAAGAACGGCAACCGCCTTGCCCTTGGCCTTGTAGCCGTGATAAGGATTGTTTCTGGACTTTGAATAGAAGCTGTTGATGTCGATCACATGTTCGCAGTCAGGATCAAGAATTGTGATGTCGGCATCTGAACCTTCAGCGAGAGTTCCGATAGGCAGCCCGAGAATTTCGGCAGGACCTTTTGTGAACTTCGAGACAAAGGAACTGATATCAAGAACGCCCTTGTGGTAAAGCTCCGTAAAGCATACCGGAAGAGCTGTTTCAAGACCGATGATACCGAAGGGCGCATAATCGAATTCAACCAGCTTGTCCGTCTGAGTATGGGGAGCGTGGTCAGTCGCGATAACAGTAATAGTGCCGTCGCGCAAGCCTTCGATAAGAGCAAGACGATCCTCTTCCGAACGGAGCGGCGGATTCATCTTGTAGTTTGTGTCAAAC
>JAKJHH010000166.1:0-6653 GCA_022703965.1 Verrucomicrobiota bacterium | reverse complement strand
TGCAGCTCACGTGCTGAATATGAATCTTCCAGTCGATGTTTCTGGCTAAAACGATATTTCTGGCGACAATAAGCTCTTCCGCGGCGGCAGGCATGCCTTTCATGCCGAGAAGAGTTGACCAGTAACCTTCATGCATCACACCGCCAGTTGCAAGAGTTTCCTCCTGGCAGTGGTCTAGGATCGGAAGGCCGAAGGACTTAGCATATTGAACAATATGACGCATGATATCGTGATTCTGGACGCACTTGCCGTCATCGGAGATGGCTACGACTCCGGCGCTCTTAAGACCGCCGATACCTGCCATTTCCTTGCCTTCACTGTTCTTTGTCATAGCTCCGCAAGGAAGCACTTTGACCACGCCCTCACGTTCAACGTGACTGCGGATGTATTCGATTGTCGAAGGCGAATCGGCGACAGGCGTTGTATTCGGCATGGCTACAACGCTGGTAAAACCTCCGGCGGCGGCAGCCATTGTGCCTGTACGTATCGTTTCGCAGTCGGCTCTGCCGGGCTGTCTGAGGTGTACATGAATATCAATGAAACCCGGTGCCACGACAAAACCTGAAACATCAATTCTGACAGGATCTTTAACCGACTCCGGAGCGCAGATACGTCCCTCTGAAACGCCGATATCCATTATTCCGTCAATACCGCGTGAAGGATCGACGACCCTGCCGCCCGTAAGTATGTAATTCTGTGATTCAATCATTTTTTATACACCCGCCTATGAGGAAGAGAACCGCCATGCGGACAGCCAGACCGTTTGTGACCTGTTCAAGAATCACGGACTGCGGACCGTCGGCAATTGCGGAATCCAGTTCGACACCTCTGTTAATCGGACCCGGATGCATTATAAGAGCATCCGGCTTGACGTATTTCATTGTCTCGCGGTTGAGACCGAAAACTCTTGCGTATTCATTGGTACTAGGGAAGAACCCTGCACGTTGACGCTCGTGCTGAATGCGGAGCAGATTGATGACATCAGCACCTTCAAGCGCATCCTTAAGTCTGTCGCAGACGCGGACTCCGATTCTTTCAAACTCCTTGGGAACCAGAGTTGAGGGCCCTGCGATGGTGACCTTGGCGCCAAGCTTGAGAAGTCCCCATATATTGCTTCTGGCTACGCGGCTGTGAAGAATATCGCCTACAATTGAAACGTTAAGGCCTTCTATGGAGCCCTTCTTTTCGCGCATGGTAAAGATGTCCAGAAGAGCCTGAGTCGGATGTTCGTGAGCGCCGTCTCCGGCGTTGACGATGCCGGCTTTGAGATGGCGGGCAAGAAAGTTGGGTGAACCGGAGGCGGAATGTCTCATTACAACGATATCGACCTGAAGAGATTTGATATTCTTGACGGTATCAAGAAGAGTTTCGCCCTTCTTGAGACTGCTGGCGTCCGTCGACATATTTATGATGTCGGCACTGAGGCGTTGCTCGGCAAGCTCAAATGAGATTCTTGTTCTTGTGCTCGGTTCGACGAAGAGGTTTACAACGGTCTTTCCTCTGAGTGCGGGGACTTTCTTAACTTTGCGTTCCGAAACCTTTTTGAATTCGGCTGCCGTGTTAAGAATCATCCTGATCTCATCCGCGGAAAGATCGTATATGCTCAGTAGATCTTTTCTGGTCCAGGTGCATTCCATCGTTCATATACCTATTGTTTTACTGCATTTTCAGTCTGTGGCGCCTGTTCGGCTGCGGCCTGAGGGACTCTGTCGGACACATAAACGGCATCCTCGTTGTCCAGCTCCTTCCACTTGACAATGATCTTTTTCTCACGCGGAATCTGAAAGAGTTTGCCGGAGTAATCGGCTCGAATAGGAAACTCACGCATTCCGCGGTCAACCAGAACAGCAAGACGGATCAGAGAAGGACGCCCGTAATCGGTCAACGCATCGAGAGCTGCTCTTATTGTACGGCCTGTCTGAAGCACGTCATCGGCAAGAATTATTATCTGATCATTGATATTGAAGGGTAATTCTGTCGGATATATCTGAGGAAGTGTTTTGCGTCTTCCTATATCGTCGCGGTACATTGTGATGTCGAGAGTTCCAAGATGAGGCTCTGTTCCGGTTTTTTCCGTAATCGCCTTCACCAGTCTCCGGGCGAACATCACGCCCCGCTTATGTATCCCTATGAAGACAAGCTGAGAGGCTTTTTCAGGGGAAAATTCACTTATCACAGCCTGCGCTATATTAGCCACGGCCGCATTGATCACATTTTCATCGAGAAGAAGGGTCTTGTTTGAAGCTTCCATACACCACAGCGACATATAATTTTAATTATTTTACAATAATTCAATGTCGCTGTTTTTACAGTGCCGATATGAAAATTTTTCCGCATTAAGGCAAGAAAAGAGCAGATCAGGCTCATGAGAGCCTGTCCGCTGTGCATATATTACCAGGAGAAGCCCATGTTAAAGTGGAATCTAAGCTTGCTGCTGACATTCTCCTGACGGTTGACGAGAGGATAAGCCAAGTCAAGCTTGATCGGCTGCTGGAAGTGCGGTAGCTTGATACGGAGTCCGTAACCGGCGCCGACGTTGATTTTGTCTATTTCATTCAGACAGTTCGCGCGATACACGTTACCGGCATCCACGAAAACGGCACCTCGTACAATCTTATAAATCGGATGTGTGACTTCGGATGTCAATACATACATCATCTGACCGCCGTATACGTCCTTGTTGTCGTCATAAGGAGAAACTTCTCTGTAGGGGAAGCCTCGAATCGAGTCGCCGCCGCCAAGGAAGTATCTTTCATAAATCGGAACCATCTTGTCCGTATCGGTAAAGAGGCGTCCTATAGACCCGGCCTTTGCTCCGTAGTCAAATATGATGTTCTTATCGAAGAACGGAATGAACTGCATTCCTTTACCTTCCAAGCGGTAATAGTTGTTACTTGCGCCAAGTGCTTTTGTAGTCAAAGCTGAAAGCAGGTTCAAGTCATAACCTGAAGTCGGGTCATTGATATTATCGCGTGTGTCGCGGTCAAGAATGATATGAGGTCTTGACACGATATCGGTTGTCTCTTCATTCTGAAACATCTGAGAAAGACTCTTGTCCATATCGTAGACTCTTACCTGCTCAATTGTATATCCGACGCTTGCAGAGGTGAAATCGTCATAGAAACGCTTCGTCAGCGAGTTCGTGATACCGAGTCTTCTTTCATCCCAGTATTCGTAAGCCACATTTCTGAAGTAGGCCGACCAGTCATATTTCAAGGGCATGCCGAACATCCAGGGCTCAGTAAAGTCAAGCTCGAAATTGTAGCGCGAAATACCCATCATCGCAATAGCACGGATTCTCTGACCTCCGCCTGAGAAATAATTCAACGGATCAAAGATGTCTGCGTTAGTATGAGAAAGCTCGAGTACACCGGCGATACCTTCTGTATCAGATGCTCCTGCACCGATTTTGGCGTCCATAAAAGTCTTTTCCTTGACTTCATACTGCACGTCTTTTTTGCCCTGCTCGCCGGATGCTACGGTAACGGCATCGACGTTCTCAAAGTAACCCATCCCCATAAGGCGGGACTTACCAACGTCGATCATATTCTTGTCCACCGGATCACCGGGGTTCACGGGCAGCTCGCGACGGATAACCTTGTCCTGAGTCACCTTGTTGCCGGTGATCACGATGTCGCGGATGACATAGGTTCCGCCCTCGACAATCTGATATTCGACATCCACAGTATGAGTCTCGTAATTCGGCATTCTGACGGGACGGCAGATAAAGTCGGCGTAACCGAGAGCGTAGTATTTCGCGTTGATGGCATCGACATCCTTGCGTTCCTTGCGGCTGTCAAAAGGCTCATCTTTCACGAGTGCCGGAGTCGCAAGAAGCTCTTCGGAAGTGAATTTCTGATTGCCAGTTACAAAGGTACGTCCGACCTTGTAGGGTTCGCCCTCAAAAAGTTTAAATGTTACATCAACGAAAACCGGGTCTTTAGGATCTTCCGCAATTGTTATATCCTCGACCTTGAAGTCGAGATAACCCTTCTGCCAATAAAGCTCGCGGAGTCTTACTTTATCCTTTTCAAGCTCTTCGCGGTTGAGAAGACCGACTTCAAGAATCCAGCTCAGATATGAGTGAGAAGTCGATATTTCGTCCTTGAGATCCCAGGATGAATAAACAGTATTTCCCTCGAATTTCACGCTGTTGACTCTGAGTCTGAGGTTTTCCTTGACATCGAAAATCACGTTTACCATGTTTTCGCCGGCCGTTTCAAGACGGGGAGTCACGATAGCATCATTGTAACCTTCCTCCTCGTAAAATTTGCGGATGTTAGCCGCGCTTTCTCTGAGCTTGACATCGCTGAGAGGAGCTTCTTCCGTGAGGGTAATTTTTTCCTTGAGCTTATCCCAGTCAAGCTTCTTATTTCCAACAACAGTTGTATTTTTGACAACCGGCTTGGGGGTAATCTTGAAAATAACCGCAACCTTGCCGTCGCGCTGAGGCTTAGTTTCTGTAACGACATCGGAAAAATAACCTGTGGAATAGAGGCGCTTGATATCGTCATTGAGAATCTTTTCATCAAACGCGGTACCCTTCTTTGTCTGAACATTGAAGGACAGCATCTCTTCGCTGAATTTATAGGAGCTGTTCTGTTCAAAGACTACGGAAGCGACATCCGCGGCGGCAAGGAAAAGAGGAAGCGCCGCAATAAGCAGGATTGCCGCTATTGACTTTTTCAAAGAATTCATGTTAAAAATCATTCCTGTTCTTTAAAGGTTGTTACTCAGGATTCGGGAGCCGGCCTGTCTTCTTCGTCGAAGCGGTGAGCCTGCTCTCTGAACTGCATGATATGAGGATAGAAGCGGACTGTGGCGTAGCCTGTACGTCCGTTTCGGTTTTTTTCAACAATAAGCTCTGTCTCGACACCGTTTTTCAGCGCGGCGGATTCATTTTTAGCATCATCCCTGTCGCGGTGAATGAAAGTCACGATGTCGGCGTCCTGTTCGATTGAACCGGACTCGCGGAGGTGCGAAAGTTTGGGTTTGGAACTCTTAGGCGATCCCTTTTCAACTTCACGGTTAAGCTGAGCCAGCACAAGCACCGGAATGTTCAGCTCCTTGGCAAGGGCTTTGAGACCGCTGGAAATACCTGAAACTTCTATCTGACGGCTTTCCGCAACGCCGCCCAGTTTCATAAGCTGGAGATAGTCTATCATCACAAGCTCAATATTGTGCTCCTGCTTGAGACGTCTTGCCTTCGCGCGGAGCTCGGGAATGGTTAGCCCCGGTGTCGGGTCAATAAAAACCTTTGCCTGCGAAAGCACATTCAGCGCTTTCGTCAATTTGGCGATGTCCTGAGGCTTGAACGAACCGTCTGAAAATGAGCTTTCGGAAACTTCGGATTCCATGCAGATCAAACGTCGCGCGATCTGTTCGGAACTCATTTCAAGACTGAAGAAAGCAACCGGCCTTCCTCCTCCGTTTTTCAGGACGATATTACGCAGGATATTCAGGGCAAGCGCTGTTTTTCCGATTGAAGGACGAGCTGCAAGCACAAACATTTCGGCAGGTTTCAGACCTCCGGTGAGACGGTCGAGGCTGTCATAGCCTGTCATGATACCTGTGTCCTTCTGCTTGTTGATGATTTCAAGGAGTTCCTTGAAGGTCAATTTGAGGAGATCAGGGAAAAGCTGAATATTCTGTTTGGTATGACGGAAGCGGACTTTAAAAATTTCCTTCTCAATCTCATCGAGAAGCATTGTGGGATCCTGCTGCTGGTCATAGCATTTGGTAAGAAGCTCGCTGCATGTGTTGATCATGCTGCGGAGAATGGCATTGCCAAGCACGATCTCGCACCAGGATTCCAGATTGGCGTCGCTGGCAATGGAGTTCTGAATCTCCATCAGCGCCATCTGGCCGCCGATCGCGTCCAGTTTTTTCTTCTTATTCAGATAATGACAAAGAGAAATCAGGTCTATGCCTGACTTGTCGTCCTTGTGCATTTCAAGGAGAGCGTCATAGATAGTTCTGTGTTCCGGCGCGTAAAAAGGATTGAAAGGAACGAGAGTCTCGGTTTTCTTATCCTTCTTGTCGGCACCTTTTTCGGAACCGAACTTCTCAATGACGAAGTCAATGCAGAACGAAGGATTGCCTATCATAGAGGCAAGAACCGCCCTTTCAGCCTCTTTATTAAAAGGCTGAGGGCGGTCTTCTCTCAGCACGCCGGGGACCTGAGGTCTTCTCCCGGCGGCATGATCAGCATTCGTATTTAATTCGTCTGCCATGAGATGGGATCATCAGGAACGGACAACAGATACCTTGAAAGATGCGATAACGTCCTTGTGGAGTTTCGCCTTCGCGGTAAATTCGCCGAGAGCCTTGATGTGTTCGTCGAGACGGATTCTTGCTGCTTCAATCTTTACGCTGCCCTGAGCATGGAGATACTCGGAGATCATGCGTTCGCTGACTGAGCCGAAGAGTCTGTTGTCATCGGAAGCCTGAACCGGGATAACGACAGTGATTTCAGCAAGCTTGGCTGAAAGAGTCTGTGCGCTTTCGAGGTCAGCCTTACGCTGTGCTTCGATTTTTTCTTTCTTGGATTCGAGCTGTCTGAGTGTTCCTGCTGAAACGACAGTCGCAATCTTGCGGGGTATAAGATAGTTTCTGGCATAGCCGGGAGCGACATTGATCTCGTCGCCGGCAAA
>JAKJHH010000165.1 GCA_022703965.1 Verrucomicrobiota bacterium | reverse complement strand
CATAACCGTTTTCGTTGTGGTACGTCCAGGAGACTCCCTCCTTCTTGCAGTCGGGATTCAGCATCACCGACACATCTATGTCAATCGGAATATAACTGCCGTATTGCGTCTGGATTTCCCCGAAATCCTTGACTTTCTTGAGCAATTCCACAAGGCATGAATCTATCATCGTCTGACCGCAGTTGAGCAAGCCAAGATCGTTTAGTCTCTGGCGCAATGTCTCTGCCGAGGGTATTTTCTTCAAAGCAAGCGCTTTCTTGAACAACGGGTCGTTACGGTACAAATCAATATCAGCAAAGTCGGTTTTCCCGAGCGCAAGGAGTGCTGCGGCTATTTTCAAAATATCGCCGTGACTGATTTCTCCTCGTTTAATCCTCGCGGTCGTCATGTCGTTGATTTTCTCCCATGCGTTAAGTGCCAGCAGCTTTCCGACCAGGATAATCCCGCCTGTCGAATTGATCTCTTCATTGCCCTGCGCTATCTTTATATTCATTTTCCACCTGTTGGGTTAAGTTATTGTTGTGATTTTCAATCACCATAACATACTTTCCAACAACAGGTTATTCTACCTTTATACCTTCAATTTTCCCAGTTTCTTCACGGACTCAGGTTAATTAGCCAGCCATTTCATGCTGTCGAAGTTGATTTCTCTTATGACCATGTGAGCAGGTGTCGATATCACAAAGCATATGATATCTGCAACGTCGTCGACCGTGAGGAATTTTTCACGCGGAACCGTGCGGTCGCCCCAGTATGCGCTGTTGACCGGGCCCGGGTTGATGTCGCTGACACGGATTCCGAGTTTCAGCACCTGATCCGCCATGCCGCTGCTGAGGCCGCGGGCTCCAAATTTTGAGGCGCAATAGATCGGTGCGGAGGGATTTGTACGTTGTCCCGCCATGGAAACGAGATTCAGAATATGTCCGCTCTTTTTTTCCTTCATCTGCTTCAATGCTTCACGCGAGGCAAGGAATACGCCTGTCATATTGACATCCACCATTTTTTGATATGCGGCAAGATCTGCGCTGGCGATGTCGGGAGTCGGGATTCCCAGTCCTGCGTTGTTGATGAGTACATCTACGGCGCCGAAGAGGCCGAGACATTTTGCAAAAGCGTCCGCGACAGCCTCTTCGTTTGCTATACTTCCGACTGCATAGGCGAATTTATCGCTTCCGGCTTCCTTCTGAACTTCCTGAAGTCCTGGCTCGTTGAGGTCTATGCTGAAGACTTTCGCTCCAGCCTTTGTGAGCTTGAGTGTTGTCGCCTTGCCGATTCCACTTGCGGCTCCGCTTATGAAAATGACTTTTCCTTCGATATTGTTCATCATCGTATCCTTTCAGTCCAGTTCTATTGTTTTGATGCCGAGCAGAGCTGCCTGTCCGAAGGCAAGTACCATCGGGCCGAAAGCGTGTTCATCATTCATTTTGTGAGCTTTTTCCATGTAGGCCGCCTTCGAGCCGTCGCCGGGACAGAGGCAGCCGGTGCAGGTGTTGAACACCGAGCCGTCCACCGCAATATACGAGGCGCATCCTTTGATTCCTTTCAGGAAAGACTCCGTGTAAGTTTGCGGCAGGATTCCTGTCTCAAGTCCTCTTCCTATCGCGTAAAGCATGAGGCCGGTGCCGGAGGTCTCCACATAAGATTCCTTCTCGCTCATTTCCTGATGCCACATTCCCTTTTCATCCTGATAGCGGACGATTGCTTCCATGAGCTCAAGATAAGTTTTCTTAATCGCCGCGTATTTCGGATGAGCCTTGGGCATTTCCGCTATCATTTCGGCAAGAGCCAGAGCGCCCCAGCCGTTGCCGCGGCTCCAGTGATCTTCGGAAAGTTTGCCAGGCCCTGCAAAGTTCAGGCTCTGCTGATAGAGGCCTGTCTTTTTGTTACGTAGAAGCTTGTCCATTTCGAGCATCTGAAGACAGGCTTCATCGTAATACTTTTTTTCTCCTGTCATATTTCCTGTGAAAACAAGGAAGGGGCAGACGGCGAAAGCTGAGTCGATCCAGATTTTTTCAGGAGCTTTCAAGGTTCCGAAAATACCGTGTTTGTCGCGCGGATGTGAACTCATGAGTTCATCTGCATGCGAGACCAGAACTGCCAGTATTTCAGGCGCATAGCCGACCTGAGCCAGCCAGGCGCTGGCATTGCCGCCGCAGCAGTACATTTTGCTGTAGACTCCGCCGACGGATTTGACTTCACCCGAGTAGAAGGGACGGAGCAGTTCCTTGGCAGCTTTTGCAAACTTGGCGGACTTTTTGATCTGAGCCAGTCTTATGAGGCCGTGCAGGGAAAGAATTCCTGCGTAGTGGTTCAGCGGATGACTTGCAAGATGCTTGTCCATTACTGATTCCGCGATTTTCAGACAGTCGATTTTATGTGAGGCTATTTTCACTTCTTATCTCCTTTCGCCGCCGAGTTTTTCGGCAGCATCTCTAAGTTTATTTATGATATCGTCTTTGTCCTGAACTCCGTTGATTCTCTCGGTCGCGATGCTGGCTCCGAATATCGCGACGACCCTCTTATTCTGGTCATAGACCGGAACCGAAACTCTGAAGAACATGTCCTTGTCGAAGGGACATATCGCAGCTCTTCTGCGTCTGACATCCTGAAGATAGTTTTCGAGGTTTTCGCGTGTCTGCCAGAGGTGCAGGCCGAATTCCGCGAAAGGATGACGTTCCTCCAGAATGATTCTTGATGATTCGCTTGCGAAAGCCAGTCCGACGAGTCCCGCCGCGCTGGCGTAAAGATGGAAGCTGTCACCATTGAGTCTCTGCAATATTCTCGGTCTGTCATAGCTGATTCTGAAGATTTGACGCATTTCCTGAGCTGTCGCCAGTCCGAAGACCACGACTCCCTGCGGAAGTGTCGCGTGGAGTTCCTGAAGCAGTTTTTCCGCCGCAAGTGACATGGATGAATTCTGCTGGACTCCGGCTATGTCCATGAAAGTAGGGCCGATATAAAGCAGATTCCCGTTGCGCTTTTCGAGAAAGCCCCTCGTTAGCAACGTGCGGACAAGGTTATGCGTCGCCGGAACTTTCATTCCCATGAGTTCTGCTATTTCGCTGATGCGTATGCCGTTTTCGCTTCTGCCGACCAGACTTAGTATGTCGAGTCCTTTGAGCAGTGAATTGACTAGATCGTTGTTTGCCATATATGATTCTCCGAAGAGTTATTTTTGTGTCCTTCCATATCTAGATTATAAAATGACGAAGTTCCCCTTGCAACGCTTTTTGATAAGAAAAAGATAAAAATTTCATCGATGATATATAAATATTCATCATTGATGAAGTTATTCTGTAAAAAGGACTTGTGGTGGATAGTTATCCTTTTGAAAAAGAAAATAAGTCAGTTCTTTTCCGGAGTGGTGAATTTAACTGCGAAGCGCACGAAGATTTAGCCGGGATGTCTAAAGGCTTAGCTGTGGTGAAATTTTGTCCATGATGTCCATAGCGTCCATATCCTTTTTGATGGACAGAATGGACGATATGGACAGTATGGACAGTATGGACAAGGCAAGTCTAATTGCTTGTGCTATAAGGGGGGGACTATACAAGTTGCATTAGCGGGAAAAACAGTTTCTATGGATACTGTCTGTCTTGCATTTTTTCATTAGCGGTTTAGTTTTGAGAACGGGGGGATCGCGACGCAGCAAGTGTCGATTAATTATATGCCACTAAGCTTGATCAGATTCCACTTCAACATGCACGATGAGACTTTCGCGTCTCTCATGCCCCACAACCGAAAAACACGAGGAGAGAACTAATGTCAGATGAATGCGAGCAGCCGGAGATTAAGCTGGATAATAAAGATGATAAAGGAACAATTGTAGATAAGCTAACTATCAATATTGATGGCAGTCCAATAGGGGCTTTTGCCTTACCAACTGGAGTTAAGGTGAATCAAAAGTTCTTAGAACATGCTTTTGATACGGACAAAAGAGTCCCGGATGTGCACAGATATAATCTGATGATGAATGATAATGAATTGGTACTTGAGACTCCGGGGGTTTTGTCTTTTATCCCTGCCAAATTCGTTGAAAAAAGCAAATATTATGACCGTAAACTTACAATTGCTAATGCGGAGAGTTTTAAAGGAGCAATAGTTATTCTCTTGGAGTCTCCGCATATGGATGAGTATGACAAAGAATTCAATCCCATTGCTCCTGCGCAAGGTGCGACAGGAGATGCTTTAGATATTTATTTGGCATCAATATTGTCTCATTTTGCTGAGAAAGGAAAATGGGAACTAGGTAAATATCCTGTCTTACTTATAAATCCCATTCCATATCAATGTTCTCTCGGGCATGTTGTAAAAGCTCAAAAGAATAAATCAGAGGAAAAAAAAGCAAAGGATAAGTCAAACCTGAAGGAATGGGTGTGGGAAACGCTATGGGGTAACTGTATCTATTTTCAGTCGTATTTGTCGGAGTTATTGGAAAATATAAATCCCGTTTTGATTTTGAACTTGTGTACAGAAAATCTGAAAGGCAAAATAGTCTTTGGCGATTTTGCTGCTAGAACTTGGAATGGCCCTCATCCATCTGCATGGACTAGGCACAACACTTTACGGTTCAATCAGATGAGGGTGAAGGGCAAAAAAGAAGGATACTTCGATTTCGAATATGATAGGAAATCAAAAAAAGCCTTCCGGGTGGTAATCCGGAAGGCTTAAGAAAAAAGAGACTATCGAAAGAGACGCTTATTTCTTTCTGAGCATCTTGGCGTTGAATTCTCCGCCGTTCTGAATGTAGAGGAGCGGAGTGGGTCTGTCGACGCCTTCGACGAAGGACGGTCTGGCAGCCCAGGGAGTGCCTGATACTGTATTTGTAAGGTCCATCCAGAACTGGAGTCTGGATACCGGCAGGCCCCAGATCATGTGGAAATGGTTGGCCGGCGGATAATGCTTGTATTCGTACATTGTAGCGTACTTCGGGCAGACATAGGTATGCGGCCAGTCGAAGGAGCTGGTATGACGGACTTTGTCGCAAAGCTTTTCAGGAAGCGAGATTGTTTCGGCTTCATCCCAGATCATTGTGAAGCTGTTTGTCAGGCTGCTGTAGGCAAGACGTCCTGCGATACCTTCGATGCCTTCAGGCGAAACAAAGGTGACGCTGTTGCCGAGGCCGGGGAAGTATCCTTCGTCGGCGCGGGGCATTGCAACGCCCTTCATGATTTCCTTTTCGCTTGCGCCGGGGAGGGCGGCCCAGTCAAGAGAAGCACTGCCGGAGTTGTCGCCGTCGACAAAGCCCTTCGATGCCCACTTTTCCTTGCCTGTATATTTGATCTTGAGAGCATCGGCTACGCCGCGGATTTCGCCGGGTTCCCATACTTTTCTGAAGTCCATGAAGAGCGGCGGATTGCCGTCTGTAAGTCTTGAGAAGAAGAGCATGGTGAGGAGACCCTGAACGTCGGCTTCAGTAGCGAAAGGAATGACGTCCTTTTTGCCGTTGTGGTCGAAAGTACTGTTGAAGAGTGATTCCATGATGTCAGCGACAGGGAGCGGAAGAGCGCGTCTGTCGGAGCCCCATTCGAGCTGGCTCATGAAACCGCCGCCGACGGCATTGATTTCCTTCATGAGGTCGCGGACGATGAGGTACATCGCAAGGCTCTGGTCGAGTCTTTCGGAGTCGCCGGGCTTGGGCAGGGCGATGCGTTTGCCGAGGTGCTTTTCAAGCCATGAACGGAGGTCCTTGAGTTCTTTCTTGTCGTATGATTTTTTTGCGAGCATGTCGGCAAGAAGCTTCATATCGAGACGGGCGATTTCGATGCCGTAGTTGTTTCTTGTCGGGATCACGTGTGCAAGGGCTGTTTCCATACCCATGGAGTCGTGGCCGAGAACCATGACGCGCTTACCCTTGAGTTCAACGACGGTCTTTGCCGCATAAACCCAGTCAATGAGATCCTTTTCGGTGGACTTGGACATTTCAGGATTGAGACCTGTGTCAGCCCATGAACCTACGTTGAGGTGGGCAAGTCTGCCGTACTGGGCAAGTGCGCCGTTAAGAGCGTGAGCAAAGACGACGCCCGGCTTGGGGCCGCTGTTTCCGCAGGTGATGTTGAGCGGAGTATCGGCAGGGAACTGCTGAACGAGTGAAATAGCGCTGAGCTGCGGGAATGCCCAGGTGTCCGGTACGCAGACGAGGATGTTTACGCCGCTGTTGAGGAATTCGTTAGCAACAATGTCGGCCTGAGGTTCGCCGTCAACAAGCACGTCGGAGCTGACAACTTTGATGCCCTTGACTGCCTTAGAGATCTTGGACGAGACCATCTTGATGATGTTGCGGCAACGCTTTCTTGAGTCTTCGTCAATACGCGGGTCGCCTGTTGCGAATACGCCGAGAACCGGGATTCTGACTTCGTTCTTTTTCATATAAATTGAAAACCTCCGTATAGGGTTGTTTTGTTCTGGATAAATTATAATTCATTGTGTCAGTTTATGCAATGCCTTGCAAAAACTTTTTTAAGAGAATTACAGTGCTGGCATAAAGAGGGCTTTAAAAGATCTGAGAGCCGTTTATATTAAGCGGAATATAAACGAGCATAAAAATACGGTGAAGATTATGGAACAGCATACAATATCGGTACTGGTTGAAAATAAATTCGGAGTTCTGGCTCGCGTTGCGGGATTATTCAGCGGACGCGGCTACAATATAGAGTCGCTCACTGTAAGCAAGACTCATGACCCGGAGATGTCCAGAATGACCATTGTTACCGTCGGCGACGACAATATTCTGGAACAGATTGAAAAACAGCTCAAGAAACTTGTCGATGTTGTGTCCGTATCCGATCTGACCGGAAGCGGTTATATTGAGCGTGAACTTGCACTGATCAAGATCAAGGCGGAGGCCGCCAGACGTGCTGAAATCATCCAGATAGTAGAAGTTTTCAGCGGCAAGATTGTTTCAGTCCACAAGGAAGAACTGGGAATCGAAATCCATGGAAGAGCGACGAAGATCGAGAATTTTATCAGTCTGATGAGCGAGTTCGGGATTATTGAACTTGCAAGAACCGGACGCGTTGCGATGTCCAGAAGCGCTGGAGCGACAGAAGACATTGCTGCTCAATAAGGCTCTTTTGAGCCTGTTGATACATGTGGATTCTGCTATCTTTGCGAATCTTTGTTTTTCTTTTGCTTGCGTGATTGCAAAAAAAAATCTATGTGCCATTATTTAGAGACTAGAAAACTTGGGCGTGAGGAGGTCTCAACCGAATTATGATGATGAAAAATGTTACCAAAGTTTCGCCTGATCTTAATAAGCGGCTTATACGCGGCAAAATTGATCAATTAAACGACCTGCCTGCGCCCAACGCTCACATCATGCAGGTAATCCGGCTTCTTCGTCAAGAGGAGGTTGATATTACCGAGCTGATTACTGCGATTGAGGCAGACCAGACTCTTGTCGCAAAAATACTCAAGATTATCAACGCAGGATATTACAGCTTCAAAAATCAGATTGACTCTGTTGAAAGAGCTGTCTGTCTGCTCGGTATTCTCAAGATCAAGGAAATTGTTTACGCCGCTTCCATCATGGATCTTTTTACCGATGAGGACAAAAAGGAATGGGAGCATGCCTATACAAGTTCGGCTCTCATGACTGCTATTCTCAAGAATAACGAGATTCCTGTGGCGATTTCGCTTCCGATCACAACTCTCATGCACGATATCGGCAAAGTTGTCCTGCGCCGTTGTAATCCTCAGAAGTATAGAATGGCGATGCAGCTGATGGAAACCAAAAAAGTTGCCAATTATGCCGCAGAGACCGAAATTCTTCAGATCACTCATGCCGAGGCCGGTGCGTATCTGCTTCAGAAATGGGATATGGCCGAGGATATTTATATGCCGGTTTCCTATCATCATGATCAGGAGCCGCCGACAAGTTATGTGATTGAAACAGCACTGCTCCAGATTGTTGACTGGGTTGATGCCAGGGCCCGCGACTTCGATCACGCAAAGCCGTCTAAAGCAATCATGGCCGCCGCAGGTTTTGACGCGATTGACTGGCAGAGTTATGTGACTTTCCAGCGTCAGCAGATCAGGGAGCTCAAGGGCAAATTCTGATTGCCCTGAGGTCATCTCATGCCTGATTCGGAACTTATATTGAGCTTCTCGTCAGGCACTATCCTTATAGAAGGCGATGCTTCCGTAATCAAACGCGCTCTGCCATGCTTTGAAGGACTTGCTTTGTTTGATGAACGTGTTCAGCTCTACAGAGCCGAAGCCTACAGCTATGCTCCGCTTGTCCTCGGACTCCGCAAGGCAGGGATTCCTTATAAGGATGCGGTCAAGGATTTCAGTCCTGAGAACTTTAGACTCCTTCAGTCTTTTCCTCCGCTGAAGCACCAGCAGGAGGCGCTTGATGCCTGGCTTGCGAATTCGGGACGGGGTGTTGCCGTCATGCCGACCGGATCAGGCAAATCCTATCTTGCCATGCTAGCAATTGCGGAAATCAAAAGACCGGCTCTCATCATTGTTCCTACTATTGATTTAATGCTGCAATGGGCTTCGCAGATAGAAAAGTTTTTCGGTATTAAGCCCGGCATGCTCGGCGGAGGAAACAGGGATTATGGGAAAATCACCGTGAGCACCTACGATTCCGCCGTGATTCATATGGAGTTTATCGGCAACCGTTTCGGCCTTGTGATTTTTGACGAGTGCCATCATCTTCCCGGAGCTGTTAACAGAAACGCCGCGACAATGTGCATTGCTCCTTACCGTCTCGGGCTTACCGCCACTCCGGAGCGCGAGGATGGCGGAGAAGAGCTGCTCTACCAGCTTTCCGGCCCCAATGTTTATACCATCCATATCGACGAACTTGAAGGCAAAGTGCTTTCTCCATATCTGACCAGACAGCTTCGCGTTCAGCTTGATCCGGATGAGCTTGAGGACTACAAGAAAAACCGTCTCATCTACACAAATTTTCTCAAGGCAAACGGAATAACCTTCGAGTCTCACGACGACTGGAGCCGTTTTATCATCCTGTGTGCAAGACGTCCGGGGGGGCGCGATGTCATGAACGCCTACATGAAGCAGAAGCGTATTGCCCGTTCAGGACGCGCAAAGATACGGCTGCTCTGGGAATTGCTCCGCAGACATGCCGGAGACAGAACAATAATTTTTACAGCCGAAAATGAAACAGCTTATCACATAGCCAAAATATTTTTTCTGCCTGTTATCACCCACCGTACAAGCTCTG
>JAKJHH010000164.1 GCA_022703965.1 Verrucomicrobiota bacterium | reverse complement strand
GATTGTGACGCTCGCAAATAAGCGAAATTTCTTCGCGCCCTATAAGATGTTCCTTCAGTATCTTTACCTTCTCTTCTACCGTAAAATTCCGACGCTCTCTCATTGATTCTTCTTCTTAGTTGATCTCTTAAGTTACTTCAACTAAGCTTTCATCGCAAAATCACTTTTCCAGCTGAGGCAAGATACTTTCCGCTTTCGAGATCAAATTCCAGATAATGTCCCGGGAGAAGTGAAGATATTCCTTTGAAAAAAGTAGACTCGCCGTGATGCAGACTGTTAAAGGCAAGATACTGCATCAGAGATTTCTCATCAGGTGCTTTCGAGATTCCTGACTTGAGGATGGCGGACGGCATTGATGAAAAGATCAGACGTCGTCCGTCATGGTGAAAATAAAGAGGTTTTACGCCAAAGCGGTCTCTTGCAATAAAAAGCTTGGATTTACGTTTGTCGTAAAGACAGAAAGCCCACATTCCATTGAACATATGAAGACAATCCGGTCCATACTGCTCAAAGGCATGAATAATGATTTCAGTATCTGTTCTGCTTTTTAAAACATGGCCTTTAGCCAGCAGTTCATCCCGGAGCTCTTCGGCGTTATAGACTTCGCCGTTGTAGGTGATCCATAAAGATCCGTCTTCGTTGGACATCGGCTGATGTCCGGCCTGAGAAAGATCTATGATGGAAAGACGGGAATGGCCAAGAGATACTTTTTCGTCGGTATAAACGCTCATCATCAGGCCCCCGATGCTTCGTGACGAGGTTCATTGCCTCTATCAGATTTGCATCAGACCATGAGAAGCCGTTTATACCGCACATGCTGGATGCCTCAATTCAAGGCAGCCTGCATTGTGGCAACTACATACTCGCGCTGTTCTGTTGTGGATTCGGGATATATCGGAAGCGCAAGAATTCTTTCGGAGATGCTCTCACTTACAGGCATATCGCCTTTTCTATAGCCCAGTGAAGCAAAACATTCCTGAAGGTGCAGAGGAACGGGATAATATATATCGCATCCTATTCCGGCTTTACCGAAGGCTTCCTTCAGACTGTCTCTGACCGCTTTATTTTCAAGCAGTATCGAGAACTGATTATAGATATGTCTGACGCTGAATTTAGCCTTGGCAGGAAGTTTGACTTTCTTATCAAGTCCGGCTTTGGCAAAGAAAGCGCGGTATTCGTCGGCGTTCTTCTGACGGGCTTCGCTCCAGGAATCAAGATACTTGATCTTGACCGAAAGAACAGCCGCCTGAAGAGAATCAAGACGGAAATTGCCACCGATAAACTTGTGATAATACTTCGGATTTGATCCGTGATTTCTGAATATCTTCAGCAGCTTGTAACGCTCTTCGTCGTTTGTGCTGACAAGACCGCCGTCGCCGAAGCAGCCGAGGTTTTTGCTCGGGAAGAAGGAGAAACATCCGTAGTGTCCCATTGAGCCTGAACGTTTGCCCTCGTATTCAGCACCTATAGACTGGGCGGAGTCTTCAATAACTATCAGATTATGCTTGTTCGCTATTTCCATAATTCTGCCCATATCAGCAGACTGTCCGAAGAGATGAACTGGAATGATGGCTTTTGTACGAACTGTAATTTTTGCTTCGATAAGGTCGGGGTTGATATTAAATGTCTCAGGATCTACGTCAACAAAAACAGGCTTTGCGCCAACACGGGCAATAGCTCCGGCAGTCGCGAAGAAGGAAAACGGAGTAGTTATGACTTCGTCACCGGGGCCGATGTTCTCGACCATAAGACACATCAGGAGCGCATCTGAGCCTGAAGAAACACCGACAGAATACTTGCATCCGCAGTATTCGGCAGCTTCCTTCTCGAACTTTTCGACGCGGTCGCCGAGAATGAAAATCTGTGATTCACAGACGGCTGAGACTTCAGCCATCACTTCGTCTTTTATTTTGGCAAACTGACCTTTAAGGTCGAGCAAAGGTACCTGCATTGTTTAGATTCCCTGAATTGATGAGCTTAAGCTCTGTGAACGTTTTTGCCGTTGGCGAGAGCATGTCTGGTATCGACAATCAGTTTCGCGTCATTGGCAAGCTTCTTGTAATCTACGCAATCGTGATCCGTAGCGACAAGGACAAGATCATATTCGCCTGCCTTGGAAAGATCAATACTCTTGATTCCTGCGTATTTCGCGTATTCTCTGGTCTTCGGAACCTGCGGGCAGTAAGGATCGTTGTAATCGACCTTGGCGCCCTTGCCTTCGAGCAGATCCCAAAGCTTGAAAGATGGACTTTCGCGGGTATCGTCAACATTTTTCTTATAGGCGAGTCCGAGCATGAGAATCTTGCTGTTCTTGAGAGACTTGCCTTCGTCGTTCAGAACTTCCATGATTCTTGACACAACATAGTAAGGCATATTGGCGTTGATTTCGCCTGCAAGCTCAATAAAGCGAGTTGCGGAATCAAACTCTCTGGCTTTCCATGTAAGATAGAAGGGGTCTATCGGAATACAGTGTCCGCCGAGGCCGGGGCCGGGATAGAAAGGCATATAGCCGAAAGGCTTTGTTTTAGCGGCGTTGACAACTTCCCATATATCGATGCCCATTTTGTCGAATACAACTTTGAGCTCATTGACAAGGGCGATATTTACGCAACGGAAAATGTTTTCCATCAGTTTTGTAGCTTCGGCTGTGGCAGCGCTGGAAACCGGAACGGTTTTGCAGATTACTGTGCCATACAGGGCATCGGCAACCTTGAGGCTCTCTTCATTGATACCGCCGACAACCTTCGGAATTGTGGATGTCGAAAAGTCTTTGTTGTTGGGGTCTTCGCGCTCTGGAGAGAACGCAACAAAGAAGTCTTTACCGGCTTTAAGACCGGTTTTCTTCTCAAGAATGGGACAAAGCACTTCGTCTGTAGTACCGGGATAAGTTGTCGATTCCAAGCTGAAAAGCTGTTCTTTTCTGACATACGGAGCAAGAGCTTCAGCAGTATTGACAATATAGCTCATGTCGGGTTCACGATGATGATCAAGAGGTGTAGGTACACAGATTATAAGGGCATCGCATTCAGCGCTTCTTGCAAAATTGCTGGTGTAATCGAAACGTTTTGTATCGTTTGCGGCTTTAAGTTTCTCTGAAGGGATATGGCGGATATAGGTTGTAGCCTTTGCAAGCATCTGAATCTTGCTGTCGTCAATATCAAGACCGAGAACCGGAAAACCTGCCTTCACGAATTCAAGAGAAAGCGGCAGTCCGACGTAACCAAGTCCAACTATGCCTATCTTCGCTGAGCGGTCTTCTATTTTCTTCAGAAATCTGTTTTTCATAAAACCCCTTCAAAATGGAAAATTATCAAGAATATATCTGTAATTTAATTCACAAATTCATTCAGTTCAATAAAAATAGCCGGAAGAGATTAAATTCCGAGCATCTTTTTAAGACCTGCCGGCATCGCTTCACGTCCAAGCGGATTGGCACTGCGGATTGCATGCGCAACTTCAACAGCCGGTTTGCAATCGGCAATTCTGAAACCGCCGCCGGAAAGAATGTCTTCATAGACCTTTGTATGAAGATCTGTAAAGCCTTCGGAAAATTCGGCTTCAATTCCGTCAACCTTCATTGAGCGGAAAGTTGTTTTTCCGTTCTTGACGGCTTCTTCAGGAAGATCGTTTTTGTCCACGGAAAGGAACCAGTTTACATTTGCAGTTTCAAGTTCAAGATGACCGCAGACTTTTGTCGGCTCTGAAATGAAGACTTCGTTTTTTTCAACCTTACCGAAAATCCAGATGAGCATGTCGAAGAAGTGAATGCCGATATTTGAGGCAAGGCCACCTGACTGGGCAATATCGCCCTTCCAAGAATAGAGATACCACTTGCCGCGGCTTGTGATATAGTGAAGATTGATCTCAAACTTCTTATCCTTTTTCATTGCCTGAAATTTGTTTCTGAGTTCAATGACAGCCGGATGCAGTCTGAGCTGAAGAACGTTATAAACCTTGCCTTTGGATTCGTTTTCGAGATCCATCAGCATGTCGCAGTTCCAAGGATTGAGAACAAGAGGCTTTTCGCAAATTGCATTAGCACCGGATCTCAGAGCAAAACGGACATGTGCGTCGTGAAGATAGTTTGGAGAACAGATGCTGACATAATCAAGCTTATGATTTGGATCTTTGTAGCGGAGCATTTCGATATAGCGGTCAAACCTCTCAAATTCCTTGAAATAAGGAACATCAAAGAAATAGCGATCAAGAATGCCTACTGCATCATGCGGATCTGTCGCGGCAATGAGATTGTTTCCAGTGGCTTTTATGGCCTGAAGATGTCTTGGCGCTATATATCCTCCGACTCCGATCACAGCAAAATTCTTGACTTTGTTTTCCATATTGCTCAACTCTTTTTTATTAAATATCAATCTTTAAAGATATCTCTAAAACGGGATGAAATCAAACAGCTTAAGCCATGCTTGATTTGTGACGCTTCAGCGGCTTTTCAGATGCTTTTCGTCTTTGGCAAGTTCAAGGTCGTGTTCGACCATCATGTTTACAAGCTCTTTAAAAGAGACTTCCGGTTTCCAGCCGAGTTGCTGACGGGCTTTTGTGCTGTCTCCGAGCAGGAGATCCACTTCGGCAGGTCTGAAATACCGAGGGTCGATCTCGACGTGTTTTTTCCAGTCGAGTTCCAGAGAAGAGAAGACAAGTTCAAGGAATTCGCTTACTGCATGCGTTTCGCCGGTTGCCACCACATAATCATCCGGCTTGTCAACTTGAAGCATCATCCACATCGCACGGACATAGTCTCCGGCAAAGCCCCAGTCGCGTTTGGCATCGAGATTGCCAAGATAGAGTTTTTCCTGAAGTCCGAGTTTGATTCTTGTGGCGGCTCTGGTGATTTTTCTGGTCACAAAAGTTTCTCCGCGGCGCGGGCTTTCGTGGTTGAATAGTATACCGTTGCAGGCAAAAAGATTGTAGGATTCGCGATAGTTTACTGTCTGCCAGTGGGCATAGACTTTTGCGCAGGCATAGGGGCTTCGTGGGTAGAATGGGGTTGTCTCCTTCTGTGGGACTTCGACGACTTTTCCGAACATTTCAGAGGAGCCTGCCTGATAATAGCGAACCTGTTTACCGGTGTGTTCCTGATAATCCCTTATGGCTTCAAGCATACGGATGGAGCCCATGCCGACTATATCGGCAGTATATTCAGGCTGATCGAAGGAGACTCTGACGTGTGACTGAGCTCCGAGGTTATAGATTTCATCGGGCTGTATTTTCTCGATGATTCTGCGGAGTCCGCTTGAATCGGAAAGGTCTCCGTAATGCAGAGTAAGTTTGACCCCGCCTGCGTGAAGGTCTTTGTATATATGTTCGAGTCTTGATGTGTTGAAAGAGCTTGAGCGTCTGATTATGCCGTGGACTTCATATCCTTTCGCAAGAAGAAACTCAGCGAGATATGATCCGTCCTGACCTGTGATTCCTGTTATCAGCGCTTTTTTCAGCATTATCAAGCTTCCTTTGTTTAAATTATGAGGAGATCAGCGGTTAAGAGCCGCTTTTTCAAGGATTTCCGGATTGGCTGTGTACCAGTCAAGGAAAGCGGGAATGCCTTCTCTTATTGTTGTGCTGGGTGCAAAACCGAGCTTAGCCTTAGCTTTTTCGATGTCGGCAAAGCTTTCCGGAACATCACCGGCCTGTATGGGAACAAGCTCTGTAATGGCTTTTTTGCCGAGTTTGTCTTCAATGATTCTGAGGACTTCGGCAATGTCTTCGCTTCGATGATTTCCGAGGTTGAAGATTTCAGCTTTATCAAGTCCCTCGTTGAAAAGAGAAGCGCATACTCCACTGACGATATCGTCGATATAGGTGAAGTCGCGTCTCATTTTGCCGTAGTTGAAAAGTTTGATCTTTTTGCCCTTGAGAATGGCTTCCGAGAATATCCACATCGCCATATCGGGACGTCCCCAAGGGCCGTAGACTGTGAAGAAGCGCAAGCCGACTGTCTGGATGCCGAAGAGATGAGAATACGCATGTGCGGTCAGTTCGTTTGCTCTTTTTGTAACAGCGTAGAGGCTAATAGGATTGTCAACACTGTCGGACTCGGAGAAAGGAATTTTTGTGTTTCCGCCGTATACGCTGGAGCTTGATGCATATACAAGTCTCTTTATTCCGTTGTTCTTGCAAGCTTCTATAATATTTAGGAATCCTGCCATGTTGCTGGATTCATATACATACGGGTTGATAAGCGAATATCTTACTCCTGCCTGTGCGGCCAGATTGCAGACGAGATCAATTTTGCATTCCTTGAAGATTGCGTCAACAGCTTTCTTGTCGGAGATGTCGATGCGACGCTCAGAAAACCTGCTGTCTTTGTGCAGTGTTTCGGATCTCAGATTTTTGAGATCCTGAATATAGTAGTCGTTAAAATTGTCGACTCCGATGACATTGTGGCCTCTTTTCAGAAGCTCTCTTGCCACATTGAAGCCGATGAAACCTGCGGTTCCTGTCAGCAGAATTGTCTTTGCGTTACTCATTAATTTAATCCTGTTGCAAAATTCGGAACTTTAATATAGCCTTCAATATGGAAATTTCACAGCACAGGCTTATGAAAAAATAATATTTTTTGGAGCCGTCCTTATAAAATTTATATAAAAAAAGCAGTTTTTTTTTGCAAAACCAGCAAGCTGCTATTATATTTGAAGCTTACTTTTAGCAATTTTTGAGGGAGTAATATATGAAAAGAGCATTGGTTTGCGGTGCAGGCGGTTTTATAGGCGGACACCTTGTTAAACGTTTAAAACGTGAAGGATACTTTGTTCGCGGGGTGGATATAAAAGAGCACGAATATGCCGTCAGTCAGGCTGATGATTTCATAAAAGGCGATCTTCGCGATCCGCTTTTTTGTGACAAAATCACAAAAGATATGAAATTTGACGAGCTTTATCAGCTTGCCGCTGATATGGGCGGTGCAGGGTACATCTTTACCGGCGATCACGATTCAGCTGTAATGCACAACTCTGCCACAATCAATCTTAATATGGCGGAAGTTTCACGACTCAATGGGATAACGAAAATATTCTATTCTTCATCAGCATGTATTTATCCTGAGCGCATTCAGAAAGATGCAAATAATCCTGGTCTCAAGGAAGAAGACGCTTATCCCGCCGGTCCGGACAGCGAATACGGCTGGGAAAAACTTTTCAGCGAACGCCTCTTCATGGCTTATTCCAGAAACTATGGAATCGAAGTTCATATAGCCCGTTTCCACAATATCTTCGGTCCCGAGGGAACTTGGAACGGCGGCAGAGAAAAGGCTCCGGCCGCAATGTGCCGTAAGGTGGCCGAAGCTGCCGAAGGCGGAAAAATGGATATATGGGGAGATGGCGAGCAGACCAGAACATTCCTTTATGTCGATGATTGTCTTGAAGGAATCAGACGTCTGATGGAATCGAAATTCGCAGGACCGGTAAATATCGGTTCCGATGAACTTATATCAATAAATAATCTTGCCAAAATGGCTATGCAGATCGCCGGGAAAAATGTAGAGCTGAATCATATCCCAGGTCCGCTTGGTGTCAGAGGCCGCTGTTCGGATAATACTCTTATCCAGGAAAAACTCGGCTGGAGACCTTCTTCAAAGCTGATCGACGGTATGACTGTTACCTACAAGTGGATTGCCGCTCAGGTGGAAAAAGCAAAAAAATAAATTTTGATATCAATGAGGGGTTTTTAGATACTTATGCCTACCAAGGATGTGATTTCGGTTTTCGGACTCGGCAAGCTCGGATGTACTATGCTTGCCTGCTTTGCTCACAAAGGATGGAAGGTTATCGGCATGGACGTGCTGGCTTCCTCCGTCAAGAAAATCAATAATGCTGAGTCGCCCATATACGAACCCGGCGTTGACGCAATGATCAAGGCAAACAAGGAACGCATTACAGCCACGACAGATCCTGTAAAAGCAGTTAATGAATCTACAATAAGCTTCATTATTGTTCCTACTCCGAGTCAGGAAGACGGCTCATTTACTACTGTTTATGTGAATGAAGTTGTTGCCGAGATCGGAAGTATCCTCAGGGCAAAAAAAGATTTCCATACTATTGTTGTTACAAGCACTGTTCTTCCCGGCGACATGGCTCACATCAAGGAATTCCTTGAGAAGACCTCCGGCAAAAAGTGCGGCAAGGATTTCGGTCTCTGCTACAACCCCGACTTCATTGCGCTTGGCAGCATAATCAAAAATTTCCTCAATCCCGATATGATCCTGATCGGCGAATCCGATAAGAGAGCCGGAGAACATCTCCACAGCATTCATGAGGCTCTTGTTGACAACAAGCCGACAATTCACAGAATGAATTTCCATAATGCCGAACTTACTAAGATTGCTCTCAATTCCTATTGTACTCTTAAGATCACATTCGCCAATACGATTGCAGAAATCTGCGAACACCTTCCTGGTGGTGACGCAGATGTTGTGACTAAAGCTCTCGGTGCCGATACTCGTGTAGGACAGAAGTACATCAAGGGCGGTTTGAGTTACGGAGGCCCCTGTTTCCCGCGCGATAACCGTGCAATTGCATATAGCGCCAAAAAGTTTGGATGCCAGACTCCTCTTGCGGAAATGACTGACAAGTTGAATGACTATCACCGCAAGGAAAGAATTCCGAACGTGATTCTCGGCATCCTCAAGAAGAAGAATGTCAAGTCAATTGCCGTGCTCGGTCTTACCTATAAAGCCGACACGACTCTTGTTGAGGAATCCGCCGCAATTCATGTTGTCAGAGCTCTTTGTGCGGCTGGAATCAAGGTTAAGGCTTATGACCCTGCCGGTGTTCCTGCCGCTCAGAAGGAAAAGGGACTTGAGTCCGTAAAGTATTGCGCTTCGTCCGAGGAATGTCTGAAAAACGAGAAAGTCGTTTTCATCGCTTCTCCGTGGCCCGAATTCAAGAAACTTTCAAAAGCCGATTTCATTAAGCATATGGGCACTGCTCCTGTAGTCTATGACGGCTGGAGCATGCTCGGTTTAAAGACGGATTCCGAACTCGAATATCTCGAAATAGGAAAGGCTTTCTGAGCCATCGTGCTATAATGGAAGTATGGAAAACCAAAAGTTCCGAGCTCGTTTTTGATGCAGATTCACGCTTCAAGGTTTACCGTGAAACGGTGGAGCTTCCTGACGGGCGCATAATCAATGATTATTACAGAGTAAAAGGCAGCAGTTACGCTGTCATATACGCTGAGACTTCAGACGGACTTGTGCTGACTGAACGCCAGTACAAGCACGGATGCGGTAAAATAGAAATA
>JAKJHH010000163.1 GCA_022703965.1 Verrucomicrobiota bacterium | reverse complement strand
AGGGTTCTATGGCATTTGTGTATATGTCGTTCCAGACGGGCTGCATGATGAATACAGTCATCATCAGAGCAAGTCCGGCTACGATTCTCTGAGAGGGCACCTGCATGCCCATTGCCTGCTTGAGAAAGGCTATGACAATCACGATTCTTGTGAATGATGTAAGCATCATTACGGCTGAAGGAGCAAGACTCAGGAGAGTCATCAGAATGACGATATTAACAGCCTTGCTGAAACTTCCGCCTTCCATATCCAGTTTGAAGGAGAGATTCTGTGTCTGCGGAGCTCCTGCACCGGAAATGATGGAACTGCTCTGTTGAGCCGCAAGTTCTGAGGAAAGCAGGAAAAGTGAAAAGACCGAGATCAGGCAGAACGCTATAATCAGAATATTTTTTTTCATATCAGCTCTTTAACGCCCTTAAGTACAGCTTCATCATTTTTCACAGTGATGCTTTTTGATACATTTACGGCATCTCTGTCAGATTCTGCGACAGGTTCGTCTTCGTCGCCTGACTCTATCGGAGCGAACTTTGAAAGCATGTTGATTCCGTTTCCGCTTACTCCGAGAAGAACTTCTTCCTCATACACTTTAACAAGGACAAGGTAATTCTTGTTATCGATATACTGCTTGGCAATGACTTTGATTGTGCCTGGATTTGTGTTTCCGCCGATTCTGCGTCCGAACTTCTTCATGAAAAAGTAGAAGCCGCCGAGTACGGCAATCATGATTACAATTGATACGGCGAAGCGCAGAAGGGCGGCAGAGCTGCTTCCGTCGCCGCGTTTCGCCGTGTCTGTCCGGCTGAATTCGCCGCCGGTAGCGGATTTGATGTCTTTGGCTTCCGCAACCCTGTGAAGTGCTTCCTCGCTCTTCCACGGCCGTTTTTTGAGCGCAGGAGCACTTTCAGGTGCGATCGGAGTGATTTCGTTCGCCACAGGGTCGGCGCTTTTCGTCGGGCTGGGAGTGGCGAGCTTAGGATTCATGACGTTTACAGGAATATTATTTGAATCCGTCTTTGCGGCGGGCTCTGCGTTGAGCACGCTGGCGGCGGAGACAAAAACAGCAAGAAGTAATATAAGTTTTGTTTTCATAAGTTGCTGAATTTTCGCAACAATCATGCCAGTGGAGCTCATTTAAATCCGGACTTGATTGCCGTGCCTGAGATTTTTCGGAATTCATACTCTTTTCCTCTTATGGTAAATCTCTTTATTGCGGTGTATAGTGAATCAAATAACAGAAAAATCTGTTCCCCCCTCCAATCAGGGTAATTTCAGTCAGGAGGTTTTATTATGCCAGGAGAAAGAGTTTACTCGTCCAAATGTACTGACTTCATCAATGATGAGGCCATCGAAAAGCTTGCGTCCATGCCGCCGCAGCCGGCTTCACGTGTTCGCGAGATCATAGCTAAAAGTCTTAACAAGGAAGCCCTCAAGCCCGAAGAAACAGCGATTCTTCTCTCTGCTGAAAGTCCTGAGCTTGTTGAAGAGATTTTTGAAGCCGCCCGTGAGCTCAAGAGAAAGGTTTATGGAAACAGAATCGTTCTCTTTGCTCCGCTTTATGTCGGCAATTTCTGCGTGAACGACTGTTCATATTGCGCCTTCCGTCGTTCTCTCAGGACAACTGTGCGCAAGACGCTTTCGGACAACGAGCTTGAAAGTGAAGTCAGAAATCTTGAAACGCTTGGACACAAGCGTCTGATTCTGGTTTTCGGCGAGCATCCTGATTACAGTCCAGAATTCATTGCTTCGACCGTGAAGCAGGTTTATTCCATTAAAGAAGGTAAGGGCTCGATCCGTCGCGTTAACATCAACGCCGCGCCTCAGACTATCGAAGGCTACAAGACTATCAAGGGATCTGGCATCGGCACTTATCAGATTTTCCAGGAAACATATCATCACGAGACATATAAGAAAGTTCATCCCGCCGGACACAAGAGCGAGTATCTCTGGCGTCTCGACGGTCTTTCACGCGCTTATGAAGGCGGATGCGATGACGTCGGTATCGGCGCTCTTTTCGGTCTTTATAACTGGAAGTTTGAAGTGCTTGGACTTGTCACTCACGCAATACATCTCCAGAATCTTTACGGAGTCGGGCCGCACACAATCAGCTTCCCGAGACTCCAGCCTGCTCACGGCGTGGAACAGGACAGAACTCATTTTGTCAGCGATTATGACTTCAAGCGTCTCGTCGCTATTCTGCGTCTTTCCGTGCCTTATACAGGCATGATCCTTACTGCCAGAGAGTCCGCTGAAATCAGACGCGAGCTCATGAGCTTCGGCGTTTCACAGATTGATGCAGGTACCAAGCTCGAAATCGGCGGTTACAGCGAAAAGAACAAGGATCAGGAACTCAAGCGCGAACAGTTCAAGATCGGCGACTCAAGAAGTCTCGAAGAGATACTTAATGAACTCGTCAAAAATGATTATATTCCGAGTTTCTGTACATCATGCTACCGTCTCGGCAGAACAGGACAGCAGTTCATGGAATTCGCTATTCCTGGCTTTATAGAAAGATTCTGCACTCCTAACGCCCTGCTCACTCTCGAAGAATACCTTCTAGATTACGCAGGCGCCGACACTCTCAAGGAAGGTGAAGCCCTCATCGAGCGTGAAATGGCAAAAATTCCTGATGAAAACATGCGCGCAAAGCTCAAGGAACGTCTGGAAAAAATGAAGAAGGAATCCGCAAGAGACCTTTATTTCTAAGTCAGACTGAATTCAAGGAGCCCCCGCGGGCTCCTTTTTTTGTTTACGTTATCTGCCTTCCGGTCCTGTGAAACGACGGTTTTCTCTCTGTTGAGGGCCGGGACGGAGTTCTTCTTCTGTGAGATATCCGTCCTTGTTGCGATCCATCTGCTTGAAATGTTCTGACGGACCGTCAAATTCAGACTTCGATATTTTCCCGTCTCCATCCTTGTCCAGACGGCTCATCGGGTTCTGTCTGCCTGAGCCTTCCTGATTTCTTCTGCTTTCACTGTATGTCCCGTCGAGAGCCGGACCGTCTGTTCTCAAGCTGATATGTCCGCCTCTGACAAGCCGGACATAGTTCAGTATTCTGACTTCATCGCCTTGAGGTCCATTGCCGCTGTTCCATTCCTTGGGATCGCCGCTTTTCGGATCACTGCGCTGGGCTCCGGCTCCGTGTACGTTCATTTTTTTCCCATTCATTGTGCCTAAGGCTTGCCCGAAGCAGATATATACGGCGAAACCGCATGTATGGTTTTCGATATGTGTTGTCGATGTCCAGAAATAAGATTCAGATTCAGTGATGGAGAAGACCGGATCAATTGCTGCTGATCTGGACTTTTTATCTGTTGCATCCGGAGCTCTTGAGTAATCGACAATGCTCTGGAGTTCCTTGGCATTCGGCAGACGCCAGTCGTTGAACCCAAGGTAGGCTTCCTTGTTCTTTTTCTGAGCCCAGGCGAGGGCGTCCTCCCAGTTCATTGCTTTTCCGCTGTCGTCTTTTGACCAGACGAGTCCTGTCGCTTCATCTGAGATTGTTTTATTGGAATTCACGACAAATTTATTTTTCCCATAGTCAGGATTTCCGCGCACATAACGTACAAACTGCTTGTTCGCGCCTTTCTGTTGGCCTTTAATTTCTTTAGGATATCCCTTTATGCGTCCGTCCGCGAAATTTACTCCGAAAACTGTCTTGTTGCCGTTCATGGTCAAAGCGACGTATTCTGTGGAAGACCAGTATTGAGCGTCGATCAAACGTTCACCGGCCTTTTCATTTCCGTAAGAAAAATCGAAATATGCGGTGTCGATATAGGGTTTGGAGGACGACTCGCTGCGTCCGATTTCCCCTCTGAAATCGATAAGCGAATAAAGCTCTTTGATACTTGGAAGCCGCCAGTCTGTATAATTACCGACGCGACATTTTACCGCGCCGCTGACGGCTTCGTCAAAAGTTTTTTTATTTTTGAGGTCGGGTGTTTTAACCCACATGAGCCCGGTATTCAGATCGCTAATCGTTCCGTCGCCGTTGTCCTTGTACGAGGCTTCGAGTCCCTGAAACTGAGCGTCCTGCCCATAAAAAGGATCTCCGGGCTTGGGATAACTTATTTCCTTGTTCGTCGTAAAACAGCGGTCTTGAGACGTGTCGACTATAGGATAAGATAGATTCTGAGCCGAGAGTCCGATACCGCCAAGAAGAATCAGCGAAGAAAAACACAAAAATTTACGCATGAGAAAATCCTTTCACCGGACAAGTCACGTCCGGTCTCTTTCTCTCAACGCATGCCATACCGTAGATAAATACGCAGCAAATCCAATGTTTATTGCACAGGAACTTTATAAATTTATGTTATTCTGCCGCTTTGGCGTCGGCGACGGAGCCGCCCCAGGCCTTGACTCTGGAACTTACGAACTCAATGATGGCGGCATGTTCGGCTTTGCCGTTGCCCTGAATGGTCATCGGAGCGCCGAATTCGACGTAGACATCATTTTTACGGTGCACGGGGCCGAGATCCTTGATGAACTTGCCGTTGGCTAGAAAGTCGGTCTTCAGAGCAAAGGGGATGACAGGGACTTTGCAATGTTTGGCAAGTTTTATTCCGATTGTGTTGAAGAGCTCGGGATTGAAAACTGCCGAACGGGTGGACTGAGGGAAGACGATAACTGAAATTCCGCGATCGACTCTTTCCTTGCCAAGCTCCATGACTGCTTTGTAATCGGCCTTGGGATCTTTACGGTCGACGGGAATCGCTTCAATGGCTCTCATGATATCGCCGAAATAAGGCAGGTCGAGCAGGCTTGTTTTGATGATATATGTCATGATCTTGCGGGGCATGATCATAGGATGCAGTATAGCTGTTTCGAGCAGACTCATGTGGTTGCCTATGAAAATCACGGGGCCTTCCACGGCATCGATATTGTTCATGCCTCGGAGGTGAACTTTTCCGCCGCAGCCTTCTACTATCCTGAGATTGCGTTCGCCGTAACGGACAAGACTTTCGTGATCAAGAAGTCCTTTTTTGCCCTGATTTCCGGCCTCGTAAAAAACCTTGAAGTTTCTGACGTAAAAGGAAAAACGGCTTCTGAGAAGCAGGTTGTCGGAAAAATGACGCGGAAAGTCTGCTCTTGTGTCGTAGCTGTCACCAGGAAACGGCGTATACATATTCAGTGAACTCTTATATTTTTGTTACGTTTCAGTTGCGAATTTCATTTTCAGTTTTGGCATAGAGGGATTATAATATTCCTTCCGCAATTGAAGAGCAAGAGCACTGAAATGATTTTTCAGAATAAAATATCGAAGGAGAGCCTTTTATGATGGACATACTTGTTGTCGGAAGCGGCGGCAGAGAACACGCGATTTGCAGAAGACTCAGACAGAGCCCCTCGACGGGCAAACTCTACTGCGCCCCCGGAAACACAGGTATCGCGGCTGATGCCGAATGCGTGAATATCGGAGTCAGCGAACTTGATAAGCTTGCCGATTTTGCCGTGTCCCATAAGATCGGCCTCACTGTTGTCGGTCCCGAAGTTCCGCTTTGTGAAGGTATAACCGATGTTTTCATGGCTCGCGGGCTCAATATCTTCGGCCCTGCCAAAGCGGCGGCGGCTCTCGAAGGCAGCAAGACTTTCGCAAAGAAATTCATGCAGAAGTACAATATTCCGACAGCTGCGGCTGAATTCTTTACAGATGAGAAAAACGCTCTCGAATACGTTGACAAGCTTTTTGCGGACGGCGCTAAAGGTGCTGTTGTTAAAGCAGACGGACTCGCCGCCGGCAAAGGCGTTATTGTCGCTCTCGACAAGGAAAACGCGATTCGCGGCGTCAAGGAATGCTTTGGCGGAAACTTCGGCAAGGCTGGAACCAAGATTCTCATAGAAGAATGTCTTTTCGGCGAAGAGGCTTCCATCCTCGCACTGACCGACGGAAAAACAATTATTCCGCTGGCCTCCTCTCAGGATCATAAGCGTCTGCTTGATGACGATCAGGGGCCGAACACCGGAGGAATGGGCGCATATTCTCCAGCTCCCGTAGTGACTCCGGAACTTCAGAAGACGGTGAACGAAGAAGTCCTTAACCGTTTTCTTAAAGGCATACAGGCTGAAAATCTCTTTTTCCGCGGCGTGATTTATGCCGGAGTCATGGTTACGGAACGCGGCCCGAAAGTGTTAGAGTTCAACGTCCGTTTCGGCGATCCGGAAACTCAGGCTATTCTTATCAGACTCGAAAGCGATCTGGCTGAAGTCATGCTCAAAACAGCAACTGGACGTTTGAATGAAGTTGAGCTGAACTGGTATAAAGATCCGGCTGTCTGCGTTGTGATGGCGTCCGGCGGATATCCCGAAGATTACAAGAAGGGTTATGAAATCAGTGGACTTAAGGAAGCTGAAGAGACTGGCGCTGCCGTATTCCATGCCGGAACAAGTCTGAAGGATGGAAAAGTCGTCAATACCGGAGGTCGTGTCCTCGGCGTAACTGCAAGAGGCAGCGATATTTCCGAAGCCGTCAAAAACGCTTATAAAGCGGTCTCTAAGATACACTGGCAGGACTGTTTTTATAGAAAGGATATAGCGGCAAAGGCAATCTCCAGACTGAAATAAGAGCAAGTGCCCTTGAAAAATAAGTCTTTTGGAATAACTTAGATAGTTAATACCATTTTTTTGTACTGAATACTGTTAGTTAACAATAATTTAAGGAGAGAACGGAAATGTTCAGAAAACTCGTAATCGCAAGTCTTGTAGCTGTAACCGCAGTAATCATCACTGGTTGCTCAAGTGTTGAGACAGGCACCTACATCAACAATCAGAGACTCACACCCGGTCAGGACGAAAGATCAATCGGTCACGTTTATGCCGATATCTGGGGCATCTACCTCTTCTCACTTCCGCTCTTCACAGGCAGCTCGACAAATCCCGGCAGCTGCGCGATCTTCAAGGACACTGTCACTGTTGACAAGTGCACAACCATGATCACCAAGAAGAGCGCTCAGATGGGCGGCTCCAAGCTTCTTGACCTCAAGTCCAACAAGAGCGGCATGTGGCTCATCCTTGTTTCCTACTACGACATCGAAATGTCAGGAAACTGCATCAAGTAATATCCTGCTGACGGCTTAACGCCAAAGCATTGAATTTACTTTCCCCGAAGTCCTAAAAAACTTCGGGGATTTTTTTTATAGGCGTGAATAACTGATGAACAGGATTTCTCTCTGGCTTTGCTGAGAGTCGCAGGTATTATGTACGCTTCAGGGTTTTGCGGACTACGTAGAGGATTAGAATGCCGTCAGCAAGAGCCAGCAGGATGAGGGCTCCGTCGATACTGTTGTTGAGCAGGCGGACTTTTGAGCTTTCCTTGCGCCATTCAGCGGCGGATTCCTCGCTGGACTCTTCTTGATATTTTGAGAAGGCTTCAGCTGCTTTTTTGCTGTTGACCCCTTCGAAGTTGGCGAGAATATTCAGAATTATCAATTCAAGAATCAGCAGTGGAATCAGTACTTTGAACTTGGGTCTGAGTTTTTCAAGTATTTTTTTCATATCGGCAAGTTTCCGTAAAATAAAAGGATGTGACGGCAAGCCCGATATCGGAGTTGCCGTCAGCGATGAGGCGCAGTTTTTTATGCCTGCGCTTCATTTCCTGCGATGTTTTCACGCGGGATTCTTGTGCGTGTGCCGATCTCTTTCATCTTCGCGCCCTTAAGGAGGTTTTCTTCGATTTCTTCAAGAGAAATATCCTTGGTTTCAGGCGTAAAGTAGAAGTAGAAGATCATGAATGCAATGTTCATTACGGCATAGAGTCCGAATGTCGAAGCAGGGCCGATTCCGTTCAGCATTGTGAGGAAAGTCATGCCGACGATGGCGTTGCAGAACCAGTTGGAGGCCGTGCTGGCTGTAATGCCGAAGTCTCTGGCCGCAAGAGGATAAATTTCGGAACAGATGATCCAGATAATCGGGCCGGCACTCATCGCAAAGCCTATGATGAAGATAATCACCATTCCTACAGCCGAATACTGCATTCCGGTACTGCTCATTCCGTGGAAGAAGAGAAGTCCCAGAATTCCCATGCTCAGACCCATTACAATGTGTCCGATATAGAGAATCGGCTTGCGTCCGAGTTTATCCACAAAGGCGATTGCGATAAAGGTGGCGAGTACGTTAACAACACCGACTATGATTGTCGCAAACATCTGTTCCTGATTGGTGTCGAATCCTGCCGCCTTAAAGATCTGCGGGGCGTAGTACATTACGACGTTGATGCCAGTGAACTGCTGAATTGCCTGAAGGCATATGCCGAGTATAAGGGCTTTTTTGAAGTTCGGGTTTGCGATAACTTTTTTGGTCTTTTCCGGATCGACAACGCTGTTTTCGATTTCACCGAGTTCCCATTTCACTTCTTCTTCAGATGAGCGGAGTTTTCTAAGGACATTCATTGCTTGTTCTTTGAAGCCGGCCAGAGCAAGCCATCTGGGACTCTCAGGCAGGAAGTAGACGCCTATGGCCATCATGGCGGCAGGCACGGCGACGATTGCCAACATTATTCTCCAGTGCCCTCCATAGCTTAGAATGGTGTCGCTTACGAAAGCCAGCACGATTCCTATTGTGATCATGAGTTGATACATGGCGATAAGGCGTCCACGTATCTGCATCGGTGCCATTTCGGAGAGGTAGAGCGGGGCTGTGAAGGAGGCTATTCCGACTGCTACGCCAAGGAAGCCTCGGAAAAATATGAGGATTTCAGGATTGTGGGCAAGTCCGCATCCGATTGAGCCGATAACGAAGATCGCTCCGGAAAGCAGGATGGCTTTTCTGCGGCCGAACTTTCTGGAAATCGGTCCGCTGCAGAATGTTCCGATTACAGCTCCGATCAGCAAGGCGCTGACTATGAGTTCCTTGGTAGAGTCGGAAACCGTGAATTCATGGCCAATAAAGTCCAGAGCTCCGGCTATGACTCCTATATCCAGACCGAAGAGCAGACCGGCAAGCGCCGCTGTCATGGCTGTGATGTAGACCATCGGATTGAGTTTTTCTTTGCCTGTCGGGACGTATCCCCCGCCTTTTGATGATGGAACTGCCACCCCTGCCATAAGGAAACCTCGCTGTGTTGAGTTTATCTCTACTTCTATTCTATTGCGTCCGAACTCATTTGTCAACACTGTTCCAAAAAAGTTTTGAGGCTGTATCTTCAGGATGGAAATGCGTCAGTCAGGTTTATTGTGAGTGGGATTTAAACCACGAAGCGTGCGAAGGCTAAGAATTTTTTCAGTGGCATCCCATAGGAAACTGAAAAAATAAAGTAAAAAAGCTTGTATTGAGCTTAGAATATAAAGCTTTTGCAA
>JAKJHH010000162.1:5443-9312 GCA_022703965.1 Verrucomicrobiota bacterium | reverse complement strand
AAATCAAGGTGCTTGTAGTGGCCAACCGCAGAATGAAAGTGCCTTACTCTCCGTACATAGAAGCGGTTCAGGCGGAAAATACCTTCAACGGAGCCGATGACCTAATAATCGCACTCTCAAAGGAAGGCGACATCATCATAACGGCGGATGTACCTCTTGCCGACAGAGCGATAAGCGCTAAAACACATGCAATAAATCCTCGCGGAACGCTCTATAATCAGTCGAATATAAAGAATCACCTGGCTGTGCGCGATCTGATGGAAGATATCAGAGCCGAGGGAGAAATAAAAGGCGGGCCGCCTCCGTACAATCCCAGAAACAGAGTCGATTTTGCAAACAGCCTAAATAAACTGCTTGCGCCGCGCCGTCAGAAAATGCTGCTCAAAAAACAGTGATCAGCGGGCATCCTTGGCGATTTCCCTGCCGGAGAAGAGGTAAACCGCCCAGAGAGCCCAGAAAGCTCCGTAAAGGAAGGTATAAAGCGCCGTATAAAGAATGTACTCCAGAGGAATCTTCTGCCCGCTGGCGACAGCGTCAGCCATCCAGAAGGACTGCCAGTTGGGAAAGAGCGCATAGAGAGTTCCAAAGAGAACGCCTCCGCCCTTCGCCAGAAAATAATTGGACACCAATCCCAGCAGGAAGAGAATCATGCAGATCGCAAGGTTAGGCACCATGTCAAGTCTGGATGAGAGCGCCACCGTCATGGAAGTCATGACAAAAACAGCGAAGAAGAGAAGCAGGAGCGCCGGAGCGATATGCCCGTAAACCGGACTCTCAAGCAAGTCGTCCTGAAGCGGCACAAAGAAATGCATATAGGCAAGATATCCAGTGTAGAGAACTGTCATTGACAAAGTCGCAAATGAGGCGAAAGAGCCTCTGTAAACGTAGTTTCTGAACGCTCCGGCAGCGGCTGAAATCAGAAGAAGCGCGAAGTAAACATAGAACGCCGTAAAGTTGAGCTGAAACTGATCCTTGGCGACTCTGAGAGAAAGCAGTGTGCAGACATTGCAGATGAAGACGAAAACAAAAAGAGCACAGGCGATTCCGGCAATCTTTGAAAGGATGAAGGAATATCTGTGAACCGGCTTGGACATAAGAAGCAGGACTGTACCGTTTCTCATTTCCCTGCTGATCGTGTGAGACGCACATAGAACCGATGCGATAAGTCCGAAAACGATAGTCGTAGCCATAGCGCTGTCGGCAACAAGTTTAAGCTGCTCACGGAAAACGAATAGTGTACATGAAGGGAAAAGTCCGATCATACATACCGCAGTCAGGAGCAGAAGGAAATAAATCGGCTCTCGGACGCATTCAGTAAAAGTATTCTTTGCAATGTAATAAAAATTCTTCATTAGCCTACTTCAATATTTTGAGGTGTTTTTTATCGGAGACGCCATTAATACAGGCTCAGAAAACATAAAGGAATCAACCGGAGCGCCGCTGTCTGTTGTCATATTGTAAATCATCGGCGGCGGAATCGGGAGAGGAAGGCTTTCATCCTCCTTCTTCTTTACCGGAGCAGTAGGAGCCGACGGAGGCGGCAGGGACTTGGAAAGATTCCTGTAGTTGTGAATGATATTCTTCCCGCCTGTAAGCTCCTTGAGCTTGAAAGCGGCAGCATCCCAATTGTTGTCGCCAACAACGATTGTGCGCCCCTCGACTTCAACCATCTGCACATAGAGATCAGGAACGTATGAACTGTCGCCGAGAACAACAACCATGCCCGGATTCAGGAATTCGATGAAAGAGCGGAGTTGACGTTCAGAAATCTGAACAGCCGGCTCCGGTTCGGGACGACAGAAAAATATTCTGGCAGCTTCGTCGTCACGTCCTGGAATTATTATGAGATAAGGCTGTTTTGTTGATTTCTGAACAACCTCTGCAAGCAGACGCGGATGAGCATAATTACCAGTGACAACAAGAACAGAAACATTTTCCTCCTTATCAGAGGAAGATGAGAAAAAGTCAAACCACCCGGCCTGTACGGAGCCGACTGCCGCCAGAATAGCACAGGTCGCCAGCGCGGACTTGAAAAAAGAGTTGAGTTTCATATAAAAACCTCCGTTTATCCGAAATATATAGAGCAAAATACAATCAAGAGCTTGTCGAATCATAATTATTACATATTTTATACTGGACTTGTTTATTTACAATCCGCAACGCAATTTTTTGTGACAGGATAAATAGATGAAATTCTTTCTGAAACCCGGTAAAAAAGATAAATATAAAGCAGCGATATTCATGAGCGGAACCGGCAGCAATGCCGAAAAGCTTATTCAGTCGGTGAGAGAAAACTCGTCATGGTCTCCGGAACTTGTCGTAACGGACGCTCCGTCGAAAAGCCGAGCCAGAGAAATAGCCGACCGTTACTGCATCCCTCTGATACAGCACGACATAGCCGCATACTACAAAGATCGCGGCGAAACCAGAGTAAGCCTCATGACGGAAAACGGACGAAAACTCCGCGAGGACTGGACAAATGAGCTGAGAAAAAAAATTGCGCCGTATAAAATCGATTTCGGAATTCTCGCTGGCTTTTTCACTCTCTGCAACATCAGCGCGGATTTTCCGTGTCTGAATGTGCATCCAGGGGATCTGACAGTCGAAAAGGACGGCAAACGCATATTCACCGGACTCAACACAGTCCCGGTCGAAAGAGCAATTCTGGACGGCTGCGAAAACATGCGTTCAAGCGTAATCGTGGCTCAGTCTTTCAGCGGACAGGGCGGCGAAATGGACTCCGGCCCTATCCTTGCGGTCTCTGCTCCCGTAAAAATCGAACTGAACGGAATGGAACTTGGTGATCTCCGCAACCGCAAGGAGGCCAGACCGCCCAAGAAACCGGCAGGCGGCTATCTTGACACGCTGGAATTCATCGCTCTTGACAATCAGGAACGCCTGAAAAAACACGGAGACTGGACTATCTTCCCCGTTGCTGTCGAAGAATTCGCAGCTGGACATTACGCTCTTGATGATGATGGATGTCTGATGTATCTTTGTGGAAATAAATTTGAGAGAATCATCTCTCTGGAAATCTCCAGAAACTCCATAAAACCAATTTTCCCGATATGAGACTAAAATGGAAAAGCGATTCAAAGTAAGACTGAAAGCAGTTATCATCGTCGCCGTTGTATCGGTGGCGGCAGTCTTCCTCTGTGCGTGGCTTTTTGAGAATCTCATACTGAAAACCACCCTGAAAAAAATCATAGGAAACGCAATACAGAGCAGAAGCGGAGCCAGTTCCGTAAGCATGGAAATACGCCGCGCAGGACTGACACGCTCCGGCATAAGCTCACTCAAATGCAATTTTCAGGACGGAAGCGAACTGACAATCCAGTACATCAACGCAGAGTACTCGATCAAGGATCTCTTTCAGGGACGCCTCAGCAAACTCTCTCTGAGCGGACTTGAACTCACCTGCTCTCTGGGGCAAGAAGGATTCCGGATAAAAGGACTTGAGCTCAAAAATAAAGCGGAGGATGAAAATCCTGTCAAGCTAGAAAAAAGCCAGCTCATCCCTGAGCTGCCCTTTGATTCCCTGAGTCTGCGTTCATCATTTATGAATCTGGAATTCGCAGGAAGAAAACTCCAGATACCCTTCGACATGGATATACAGAGTACGGAAGATCAGTATAAAATTAAATGTTCAGCCAAGCCGCGAGGCCAGAAAATCTCAGTCGCGCTGCTCTATTCAGAAAAAGACGGAAAACTCGCAGTCGAAGATCTCAACGGAGAATTCGAGCCGTCCCTCTTCGATGACTGGCTCTCTTTGCTTCCTCAGAAAACAAGCGGCAACGGAAGCCTTAAATTCAGACTTGATTCTGAAATGAATCTGCACACGCTCAAAACTTCCCTGCTTTACCTGCATA
>JAKJHH010000162.1:0-5433 GCA_022703965.1 Verrucomicrobiota bacterium | reverse complement strand
CCTGACTTCCGCTTCCGCTACGGAGCATATGAACTCAGCGGAATGAATAAGTCCTCACTTGTCCTGAACGCCGGAGCCAGTGCCGGAACCTTTACAATCAACAATCTAAAAACACAGATAAAGGACTACTCTGCCATCCTGGAAGACTGTTCAATAAAGGCAGGATACAAGGACTCTGTAAGCGGCGAGGCAAAACTTGCGGTAAACATCCCGGACGGCGGAGCTTTTACTGTCAACGCTCCATTTCATGTAACAAAAGAAGGCGATATATTCTCGCTCAAAATAAAAGATTGTCCTATTCTTCTTAAAAGCAGTTCTCTTAAAGTTCCTTCTGCTGAGCTGGGTTTCTCAAGCGCGCTTCTCAATGCCGAGCTGAAAAATAATAAAAATGCGGATATACGTCTTGATATAAACGGAATCGACGCAAAACTGAAGACAATATGCAAACTCACTGCCGACAAATTCGCCATAAGAGCCCAGAACGGCAGCGAAGGACTCATCCTGAAAACCGAGCTGGATACTTTTTCGCTGAGCGAAGGCTCCAAAAATATTTCAGGCGGAAAAGTCCAGTTCAGCTATGAATTTGATAAGAATATAAAGACTCTTCAGCTGGAAAAACTTTCAGCATCCGATAAGACATTGAATCTTGAGTTCTCAAATATTGGCAGTCACCTTAAAATGCAGGATAAAAATATCGAAGGCAAAATCGCGGCAGCTTCAATAAAATACACAGGACTGCGTTTCGGAGAATTCAACGCTGAGATATCAAGTCCGACAAGCGAAGGCTCCGAACTTAAAGGACGTCTTTCCGGCTCTCCTGACCTGCCTGGTCTCATCAGCGAAATTACATGCCGCAGCTCCAGCGACTTCAAGCAGGCTGAACTGAAAATCCAATCCTCTGCCAAAAAGGAAAACTCATTCAAAAGCACTGTCTTCCTTAAAAATACTCCGCAAATGACTCTGAATGGAAAAATCAACGCGAGCGGACTTCTGCGCTACAAGGAAGGCAAAGATATTCAGGCCGAAGCAAAACTATCAGTTGAGGACGCTCAATTTGTCCTGACCAATCCTTCAATCACAATTGATTCATTAAACTTGACTGCCACGGCACCCGACCTCATGAATCTTAAAGGAGCATCCGCGGAATTGAGCTTTGAAAAGTTGCGTTCAGGCTCCTTCAAGGTCAATGACGCAAAACTCAAAGCGAGAGCCGAAACTGCAAAGCTCTATGTCATTGATGACTGCAAATTCAAATTCTGCGATGGCGACATGAGCTTCTCGAATCTGACAATACGGCCCGGCATGAAAAGTCTCGAATCTACGATTTTCTGCGAAAACATATCTCTGCCTCTCTTTCTGGATCAGTTCGGCATAGGTTCAGCTGCCTCGGGCGAAGGCAAAATCAGCGGAAAACTGCCTGTAAAAATCGACTCTCAAGGCAATCTCAACCTGAACGGCGGATATCTCAGCTCCACAACAGGAGAAACAGGAAAAATCAAGTTGACCGGCATGGAATTCCTGACCGCCGGAGCCTCGGACATCCATCTCGAACTCTCTTCGGAAGCCTTAAAGGACTTTACTTATCAGTGGGTAAGACTTACATTATCACAGAACGACGACAAGCTTCTGATCAGAATGCAGACGGACGGCAAACCGGAAAAACCGCTTCCCTTTGTCTACAAATCGGAAGAAGGAAGATTTGTAAAAGCCGAAGTCAACAGCAAAGGCTCGGAATTTCAAGGAATACGCCTCGACGTCAATTTCCGTCTTCCGCTGAACAGAAGCATCGAAACAGCAAAAGCATTAAGCCGAATATTCTCCGGTAAATAAAAAGGGGATTTCATATGAGTACAAAGTCAATGACCGGCATCCTGACAGCGGGAATTCTGCTGTCCTCAATTCTGAGTGCGTGCAGTTTTTCCAGCACTCACGAGATCAAGCCGGTTGAAGTCAAACCGATCCACATAACAGTTGATGTCAACATCAAAGTCGAAAGAGAACTGGACAAGTTTTTCGACGAACTTGACCAGAAAGCCGACGAACTGAAAGATAAAAAAACGGAAAGCGCCGGACAAACTCAGGCCACTCAGAAAAATGAAGAAGGAGAACTAAAATGAGAAACACAATACGTCTCGCCGCAGCTCTTCTCGCCGTCTTCGCCGCAAGCGCAATTATTACTCCTGAACTCAGGGCTGAAGAAGGCATAAAAGCAAGAATGGAAGCGCGCCTCAGCGAAATCACTACTCTGAAATCCAAAGGTATTATCGGAGAAGACAATAAAGGCTATCTCTCATTTGTGGGATCCTCTAAAGAAGGCCAGAGCGTAGTCGACGCTGAAAACGCCGACCGGAAACTCATATATACAAAAATAGCGAAAGATCAGGGAACAAGCCCTGACGCTGTCGCTAAACTCAGAGCCAGAAAAAACGCAGAACGCGCCGCCAAGGGCGAATATATTCAGGATGACTCAGGCAAGTGGACTCGCAAATGACTCAAAACGACGACTCAAAACTCACCCCCATGATGCGTCAGTATCAGGAGGTAAAAGCCGACATCCCTAAAGATGCAGTTCTTCTATTCAGGCTCGGAGACTTCTATGAAATGTTCTTCGAGGATGCCCAGATCGTCAGCCCGATTCTTGATATCGCTCTCACTAAAAGAGCGGGGTATCCTATGTGCGGAATCCCTTATCACGCTCTCGACAACTATCTGCCCAAACTGATAGAAGCAGGTGTAAAAGTAGCCATCGCTGAACAGACTGAAGACCCCAAACTAGCCAAGGGCATCGTCAAACGCGCAGTAACAAGAATCATCACGCCCGGAACAGTCATGGATTCTTCGATCCTCCAGCCGGGACGCAATAACTTTCTCACCGCAATATTCTGCGAAAAAAACAAGTTCGGACTCGCCTGTCTCGACATCAGCACCGGCGACTTCCGCATGACGGAGATTGAGGAAAGAGCGACTCTTGAAACGGAACTCTTCAGACTCAGAACAAAAGAATGTCTCATACCTGAATCACTTAAGACCGACTGGACTCAGAATAAAAGCTTCCCTAACGCGCCGGACGGCATACTCTGGACAAGTCTGGAAGACTGGATTTTCTCCTTCGATAACGCTGAACAGCTTTTGAAACACCAGTTCCAAGTGCTCTCACTGGACGGCTTCGGCTGCAAAAATATGAACGCAGGAATAGCCGCATCGGGAGCTCTTCTCCACTACAGTTCAGTCAACCTCAGAAGCGCAACAGGACATATCAGAAAAATCAGAACATACTCATGCTCGGATTATCTTGTCCTCGACCAGATATCACAGAAAAATCTTGAGCTCGTTGAGCCGCAGCGCGGAGCCTCAAAGGAATCCACTCTGCTTTACGTTCTTGATAACACAGTCAGTCCGATGGGCAGCCGCATGCTCAGAGAATGGATACTGCGCCCTCTCCGCTCAAAACAGCCGATTCTTGAACGTCTGGACGCTGTCAGCCTTCTCAAGGAAGATCCCGTGGCTCTCTCCGAAATCAGAGAGCTTATCAGCTCAGTCCGCGACATGGAAAGAATCACTGCAAGAATCAACACCGGAGCCGTCAGCCCGAGAGACATGAACAGCCTCTCTTACAGTCTGGAGATCATTCCCGGCATAAAAGATGTACTCTATCACTTCGACACTCCTCTTTTTGCAAGGCTCATGGGCAAACTCCATGATCTAAAGGAACTCAGAGAACGCATACGTAATACCGTCGCAGAAGAGCCCCCCGCCCTGCTTTCGGAAGGCGGCTACATACGGACAGGCTGCAATCCTGCTCTCGATGAACTCAGAATGGCAGCCACGGAAGGCAAAAACTGGGTCGCAGCTCTTCAGGCAAAAGAACAGGAAAGAACAGGAATCAAATCCTTGAAAGTCCAGTTCAACAAAGTGTTCGGCTATTATATCGAAATCAGCAAATCGAACCTTCAGTATGTGCCTGACGACTATATAAGAAAGCAGACTCTGGTCAATGCGGAGCGCTTCATTACCCCCGACCTCAAAGAAATCGAAAGCAAGATTCTCGGCTCGGAAGATAAATCAAAAGCTCTTGAAGCTCAGATTTTTCAGGAACTCCGTGAGTTCGCGCAAAAGTACACAGGCGAGATTCAGGAAAGCGCTTCTGCTCTCGCGGAAACTGATGCGATTGCCTCGCTTGCGGAATGCGCCATCAAACACGCATATATACGTCCCAAAATAACGGAAGACACAGTCCTCGATCTCAGAGGAGGACGTCATCCCGTGCTCGACGCGGCAATGAAAGGCGAACGTTTCGTTCCCAACGACACCCTGCTCGACGGCGAAGAAAACCGCATGATGATAATCACAGGCCCCAACATGGCAGGTAAATCAACCTACATCCGCCAGACGGCTCTCCTTGTCATCATGGCACAGGCAGGCTCCTTCGTTCCGGCGGCACAGGCTACAGTCGGACTGGTCGACAGGATCTTCACAAGAGTCGGAGCCGGGGACGACATCTCCAGAGGCCAGAGTACCTTCATGGTCGAAATGGTCGAAACCGCCAATATCCTCAATAACGCCACGCCGAAGAGTCTTGTAATTCTGGATGAAATCGGACGCGGCACAAGCACTTTCGACGGCATAAGCATTGCCTGGGCAGTAGCTGAATTCCTGCATAATCATCCGGGCGCAGGCTCAAGAACTCTTTTCGCAACTCACTATCATGAACTAACGGAACTTGCGCTTACATGCAAAGGCGTCAAAAACTATAATGTAGCGGTCAAGGAATACGGCGACCAGATCATATTCCTGCGTCAGATAGTCCCGGGTGCCACCGACAAGAGTTACGGAATACACGTCGCGCGGCTGGCCGGACTTCCTCAGGAAGTCGTCAAACGCGCTTATGAAATTCTTGATAATCTGGAAACCAACGCGATAGCCGAAGAAGGCGAACCGAGCCTGACCATCCACCGTGAAGGCAAGGCGAAAGAAGGACGCAGCTCCTACAAGAGCACTAAAAAAGGCCCCTTCCATCCCTCGCTCTTCGACAGCCTCTTATAATAATTTGAAGGAGATTCCATGCTTCACAATATAGCAGTACTTGGTCCCGGCGGAGACTGTTCCGCCGAAGCTGCCGCCACCGCGGAAATACTCGGCAGAATTCTGGCTGAATCCGGCTTCGTGACTGTCTGCGGAGGCAAAGGCGGAATCTACAAATACGCCCTTCAAGCGGCAGACTCAAGCGGAGGCAGAACTCTTGTTATCAGTTCCGGCACCGGTACCCCTTCTGAGTACATGGAAATATTCACAGGCACCGGAGAAGCCTTTAAACACGCCCTTCTTTCCAACACCTGTTCAGGAGCCGTCCTGATCGGCGGCTGGATCGGAACCATGGCTATAGCCTTTGAATTCCTCGCCCAGAAAAAGCCTGTTATAATGCTGGCAAAAACC
>JAKJHH010000161.1:4482-9392 GCA_022703965.1 Verrucomicrobiota bacterium | reverse complement strand
TGCTCCCTCGGAATACATGACGGTGATCAAGTATCCTACACGATTGACGCAAGCAGAGTTCCTGAGAAGGCATCTCTCATCATGCGCTACAAGCTCAACGGACGCTGCAAAATCAGACTCTCCGGAATTACAGAAGCATCCTTTGAAATCGAAGGTAAAGACAGCTTTGAAGTCATTAATCTCGGCAGAATCAAAGCTGGAAAGCTATTGGATATCTGCAAGGAATCCGGCAACATCATCAAAATAGATGGGTTTGCGATTGTTCCTGAGGGAAAGGAATCCGGACTTGAATTTCAGAATGTCAAATGGAATCCTGTTCCGTCTATTGAACGGATATCTTCCAACTCAGCGATAATCAAATATGCAGATCTTGATATTTCCTACGGAATATACTGGAAAACAGAGGGCTTCCAATCTCTGCTGAGAGAATACTTCACGCAGGATCTTGATATCACTGTCAGAAAAGCCTTAAACAATCTGATTTCCGAAAAAATTCAGGGCGAAGGCGAAGGGCATTTCACAAGCGTAGTCATGAGTCCTGTCTTCGTAAAAGAAAACTCGGAAAAATCATTCAGTGGCATTCTATGCGCTGGCAGCCGTGAATCCATACTTAAAAGATTCATGGAATTTGAATCAGGCAGCTATGAAAGCGTCTGTTCTGAACTCAAGAAAAGCAAGCTTGAACTTTCAGGAACAGCGGCTGGAGACAAGTATAAATACAGCCAGAATTATATGGCATCTCTCCTCAATACACAGATCGTCTATCCTGTCAACACGACAGGAACCATGATAAGACACTCGCCGCCGGGACGCTGGTGGGACTGTCTCTACACATGGGATTCAGGCTTTATCGGCCTCGGACTGGCGGAATTGGATATTGAGCGTGCGATATGGAATCTCAACGCTTACATTACAACAGGAAAAGACAGTGAATATGCGGCATTCATACATCATGGAACGCCGCTTCCGGTTCAGCATTACATCTATCTGGAAATCTGGAACAGAACGCATTCGCTTGAACTGCTTGAATATTTCTATGAACCGCTGGAACGCTATTACCTTTTTCTCGCAGGACGTGTAGGCAACTCCAGCACAAGAAATCTGAAATCAGGCCTCGTCAGAACATGGGACTATTTCTACAATTCGGGCGGCTGGGACGATTATCCGACTCAGGAATATATACATCACATGAAATACGAGGCTATCGTAACACCTGTAGTATCGACAGCTCATCTCATCAGAGTCGCAAAAATCATGAAGACAGCGGCAGAAAAACTTGGCAGAGACACAAAAATCTATGACACGGACATCGCCAGTCTCAGCTCGGCACTCATGAAATATTCATGGGATGAAAAAGCTGGCTACTTCGGCTATGTAATGCATGATGAAAACGGCTATCCGAAAGAAATACTCAGACACGAAAGCGGCGCAAACCATAATATGGGCATGGACGGCATCGCTCCGCTCGTTTCGGACATCTGCGACCAAGCTCAGACAGAGCAAATGTTCAGCAACATGATGAGTCCCGGCAAAATGTGGTCGGATGTCGGAATATCGACAGTAGATCAGACGGCTCCTTACTACAAAACCGGAGGCTACTGGAACGGAGCTGTCTGGATGCCACATCAATGGTTTTACTGGAAAGCGGCGCTGAACTGCGGAAAAGCAGATGAAGCCTTCAAAATAGCCTCGACAGCACTTGATGTATGGGAGCGAGAAACTCGCAGAACGAATTCAGCTTTCGAGCATTTTGCAGTCAGCAGCGGACGAGGCACTGGCTGGCATCACTTTACGGGACTTTCCTGCCCTGTAATCAACTGGTATGCGGCATATTTCAGACCAGGCAGTTTCACCGGAGGTTTTGACCTCGTTACAGACAAATTGGAATTCAATCATGACAAAACAAGTCTTAAAGCCGAAATAAACAATGCAGGCTCAATGGCTTCGACTCTCATTGCGGTAATGCACCCCGGCTCGAAATATAAAGCGAGCATGAACGGAAATCCGGCAGAACTCAAAGAGCGTCTTGACGGCGTCCTTGAGCTGAAAATACCGGCAGGCGCAAAATCTCTTGACTTGAAAATCGAAAGGAACTGACCGGATATGAAAAAATGCTTTACTCTCATTGAGCTTCTGGTTGTGATTGCGATAATTTCCATTCTCGCGGCGCTTCTTCTGCCCTCGCTAGGCAGCGCCCGGAATATGGCCAAACAAATATCATGCATGAACAATATGCGTCAGATAGGCACCGGCATGATCTCTTACGCAGGGGATAACGCAGACAGAATCCCTTATGCAATCATGACGGTCGGCTCGGTAAAGCTTTCTTTTGACGATCTTCTCGGCCTCGGCTACGATGGCAGAAATCTGAGTCAGACAGAAGCAGAAGCCGATATGCTGCCGCCGCCATATGAAAAACTCTACAAATGCCCCTCTGACAATGTCTCGCGAGGAGGAGCACACAGAGGCCGTCGGAGTTACAGCATGAATCGCGGAATGAACGCAGGAACAGGCACACCTCCGGCTGACGGCGGAATCGCCGAAGCATGGGGCGTTGTCTGGGGCGTAACAGGAGTATGGGCTGCAAACAGACCGTGGTCTATAAAAATAACCATGTGTGCAAGGCCTTCCAATCTGATAACAATGGCAGAACGGCCTCTATCCACCAATTACTTAGGAAACGACTCCTGTTCAACTCTGAATAATCCAAGTGAACAACTCAACGCACCTTATCACCACACAAAATGCAACTACATCTATCTCGACGGTCATGCGGAAAGCCGGAGTCCCCTTGCAACTCTCGGCCCCGGCGGAACAAGCAGCATCCCGCTCGGCCAATGGACCAGAGTTCCTACTGACGACTGAAAACAATTAATTATAGATAACTGAAAGGCCTTATGATGAAACAATTCTTCAAAGGAGCAGGACTTCTGCTGGCTTCATTTTTGTGGCTGACGCTGAGTGCAGTTGAAATTCCGTTTACAAGCCAGTTCACCGATGGAACTAAACTTGAACGACAGGGGACGAAAGGAAGCTTCATCGGCATTCTGCCGCTCAAATGGAATGAAGATTTTACAAAGTGGGCTCAGGCAGATTGCAGCACATCTATAGTTGAAGAGAACGGCAGAAAATTTCTCCGCTTCAACATCAGCAGATTGCAGACAGGTCTGGCACAGTTCTCAATAAAACTTGACAAGATCAAGCCGGATCAGTATTACAAGCTCAAAATAGAATACCGAAATGATACAAGCGCAGATGTAAATCTCGGCATAAGAATGATACCTTCACCGTGGAATATGATAAGTCAGGTTGACCTCATAAGCGATTCCAGATGGCACAATGAAGAGCTCCTTCTTAAAACAACCCCGAAGATGGATTCAGATTACGGTCTTTTCCTGCAGATTCCGGGGCCGGGAATTATTGATATAAGCTCGATTAGTTTGAGCGAAACAGACGCATCCGCAATAAGCAGCTCAGTGGAACGCCCGGTAGCAGGAACAAAAAACTTTTTCAGAAACAGCCGTTTTCCTCTGGGACTTCAGGCTGGATGGAATTTCAACAGAGCCGCGGAAGAGGTTTCTGCCGACTCTGACAAGGAAGACAAGGGGCCATCCGGAACAGCCTCGCTGAAAATCAGCGCGCAATCAGGTGCGACTCTTTTTTCTGAACCGTTTCAGACATCCGACCCGTCCGCCAAAAACAACATAGCATTTTATGCAAAGACATCAGGCAAATGGATCGTCAAAGTCCTTGAGCAGGGAAAAGCAGTGCAAACAAGTCCAATCCCGGAAAGCAAGGACTGGAAAAAACTACAATTCAGCTTCAAATCCAATGCCGCGGCAAAATCATACTCTCTGGCCTTCGAGGGTCAGGGCACCCTGAAGATTGATTCTCTGGAAGCCTATGCCGGAGATGAGCGTCAGAATTATCTGTCCGCAGGAGACGCGGAAACAGCTCTAAATCTTCCCTCCGGCGATGTCTCGGAATCACGGATTCAATTTGAGGACGAAGAAGCCTTCGTTCTCTACTGTGCAAGCGGGAAAATCGACGGAGCAAGTCTTAAAATAAAAGTCTGCGACATATACGGAAACGAAAAAGAGCTTGAGCCAATTCACTTGAAACCCGATGCAAATGGTCTGGCTCAGGGAAAAATAAATTATACTGTCTTTGAAAAAAGCAAGTACGGACAATTCAGAATCGAGAGCCGAATTGAAAAGGATGGCAAACTCATTTCTCCTTACAACGAGCTCGTCGTTACAAGACTTAAACGCCCGCTCTACTGGGGCAAGGATGCGCCGAACTCACCGTTCGGCGGACACTTTCTCTCCGTATCACGGGTAATTAAAGCTCACAAGGCAGCCGGAATGAACTGGGCTCGTCTGCACGATGCAGGCTTTGAGTACATCGGCTGGTTCTGGCTTGAGCCGGAAAAAGGCAACTGGCAATTCCGCGACAGCGAGATCATGCGTTACAGGGACAACAATATCAAAATATTCGGACAACTCGGCACAGCCCCTGAATGGGCAAGCTACCTGAAAACTGTAAAAACTGGAAGAACTACACCATCGTATCACGACCGCTATTTCCAGCCTGTCGACATGAACGACTTCAGGAATTACGTGAAAACCGTGGTATCACGTTATAAAGGAGTAATCAACGAATATTTTGTCTGGAACGAACCATGGAATCCCGCATGGTGGGGAACCGGCTATAAAAACGGAGAATATACAACAAGTCAGGATTCGACAGGAGACTTTGAAAAGCTCACAAAAGCCGCAAGAGAAAGCGCAAAAGCAGTTTATCCGGAAGTCAAAATTTCGGGCTTCAACAGCAAAGGTAGCGGAAGCGACTGGACAGAAGGAGTCCTTAAGGCAGGCGGACTCTCATCATGCGACATTATTGATTATCAC
>JAKJHH010000161.1:0-4455 GCA_022703965.1 Verrucomicrobiota bacterium | reverse complement strand
TACAAAAATGATCCTGCCGATGCCGCATGGAAACAGGCAATAGGCCCAATTGAGAAGGAAAATCCCTCACTTGCAGATAAACCTGTCTACATGAGCGAAGGACAGGGAAGCAGCACAGGCAGTCTGAATCCGAATTCCTTTGTCGTCTACTCCGGCCTCTACAAGCACGTGCTTCCCTATAAAAACAACGACAACTTCATACGCAAAGCGGATATGAACTGCCGCTTTATTCTGAGTCATCTCAGCCTGAATGTCAAGAAAATATTCCTTTATTCATCTCACTGCTACAATTCAATGAATCACAACAGCCTCTTCCTGATAATGCTGGGCTCGGACGGCTATCCGCATCCTGTCATGGCAGCTCATTCTGAAATGGCATGGCAGCTGGAGGACAGAAAATTTGTAAAAGCAATTGATCTCTCAAACAGAGTTTATGCCTATATTTTTGAAGGAAGAGGAGCTACTGTAGCAGTGATATCAGGAGCTCCGGGAGCAGTGCAATACAGCTTCAAAAGACCGCAGGCAGGAGGAATCAGTTCGCTTCTTGGCATTTCAGATAAATACAGCGTCAGCGATCTCTTTGGCAACCCCCTTGAAGGAGAAGTACGTTACGAAGGACAGATTTTCTATATCAGCGCGCCAGTAAGCGTTAATGAAATGGAAAAACAACTCAGAAATTGAGAAGTCTTGAACATGCAAAACAAACATAGTCGGCGACACAAAAGCATTCACGAGAACATGACAAATGTAAAGCTTATGTATGAACAGCTCCTCACTATCAGCAATACTTGCGCATGGGCTGGAACTCCGTGGACAATTCACAGACCGGCAAGCGCCGTCAATACAATGCTAGCGGACGGTCACGCTGCCAGTCTTGGATGCTCAAAATTAAAGGAATTAACTTCAGGGAATCTCCAGTTTATCGAAGATCCCCTAGGAAGCTGGTAATCAGGCCCATTTATTTTCATGGAAGATTTTACGGACAGTGTCGTAAGCAATCTTGGGACGTCTGTATTCATCAAGAAGACCGGCGCAGTTGAAGCCGCGTGTCTTGCCTCGGACGTCTCCGCAATTAACGTGAGAACGGCTGTCAAAGAACTGCCAAAGAGCAATTCCAGCATAACGTGGATTTTTCATGATACAGCGACAGGCTTCCTCAAAATATGAGGCCTGATATTCTTCAGACCACTGAGCCAGTCCCCTGTCATGAATTCCATATATGCCGCAGCAACCGATCTCGGCGACAACAAAAGGCTTATTTATCAGATCTTCACGCTCAGTAAAGAGAGCTTTTTTCTCGATATAAGGCTCGATAATGTCCTTGGATGCCTTATTCCAGTCAAGATCTTCAAACCAGCCAGGATACATGGTCATGGAAATAACATCGGCAAGATCAAAGCATATATCATTTTCCTTACGATTCGAGGCAAATGTCACAAGGAATGAAGGTTCAACCGCACGTATCTGCCTTGCATGTTCAATATAAAGTTTGCGTCCTTCCTCTGTATGCGAGCAGCATTCGTTCATAAAGCCCCAGAGGATTATTGAGGCATGATTAACGCTGCCCTCCGCAAAGATGCGGGTCTGCTCAACTTGAAGCGCAAAGAACTCAGGATTGCTCACGTCTTCCGGAGTGTTGTTCCATCCCATGCTCTCAGCCCAGACAAGCATTCCGCTCTCATCGCAGAAATCAAAAAATTCCTGACTGTGCGGATAATGAACACAGCGCACAAAATTCGCGCCCAGATCTTTCAAGAGCCTGATATCTTCTATCATGAGATGATCGTTCTGCACCGGCCCGAACTCAGGATGAGCCTCATGACGATTGACCCCCTGAAGTTTTACAGGCTTCCCGTTCAGGAGTATATCCTGCCCCTTGGTTTCAACAGTTCTTATCCCGAAACGTTCAACAATAGTATCGTTTCCATAAGATAGCATCACAGTATGCAGAGACGGTGATTCAGGACTCCATATTTTTGCAGAGGGAACTTTCAGTTTGAGAGTTTTTCCCTTGCACTTCAAAATTTCTCCACGGTCAAAACGCACTGAAAATTCCGCATCATCAGGAATTGATGCAGAACCGAAGACTCTAAGCTGGACGAGCCCCTGCTTCAGGTCAAGCGTCTTAACGCGCACACGTTCAATGCGCGTCTCAGGCAACTCCTGAAGCGATACGGAACGATATATGCCGCCATATGCGTAAAAGTCAAAATTGGGAGAAAAAAGAGGAGTGCAGCCGATGCGGTTGTCAACGGCAATCACAAGCTCATGATAATCCCCTTTTCCTGAATCAAAATCATAAGCAGCCGGAGAGTACGGAATTTTCCAGTCTCCAAGCAGTTTGCCATCCCACCAGATTCTTGCGGCAAGCCCGAGAGCTCCTATATTCAAACGGGTTTTTATTCCCCCGCCCCACTCAAAAGTCTTCCTGTACACTCCTATGCCGCGACGTCCGTAATATGCTGCGCAGGTATCAAAAACCCCGGGCACAGCAGTAACTGTTTCGTATGAAAGTCCGGCAGGATCAATCTGATCAAACGAGCTTGAGCCAAGCCATGTAAAATTCCAGGAGCCATCCAAACTTAATGTCCTGCGTCCCGGAAAATGAGGATATGCGTTCATGATATCAATCTCCATTCTTTTGATACCATACATTATAGCACGCGAAAGAGGCGAATATCAATCGGACTTTTGCCGCAAAACTTGACATTTTGTCGCAATCACTCCCAAATACTCTTTAAAACGTGTACGGTCATATCAAGCTGCAAATTTCCCTCCGAGCTTTCAAAACGCAGAGAACGCTCAGTCTCTGAACTTGGAGCGTAAACAGACATTGCAGTACGTCCATGTCCCTCAAAAATCTCGAAAGAGGCTCTGTCGACCAGAATGCGACAGAAAAGCTTTCCATCCTCAAGATGCAAAGGCGCAGTAACTTTATCACAAGTTAAAGTTTTTTGATTTATGTCGCAAATAACCTCATGGGTTCCGATAACAAGACTCGCCGTTCCTCCGTCAACACCTGAAATGACAAGCTCAATATCCATAAGTTCTGCGTTGAAGGCACTCAGACAGGATGAATCTGATGCCTTGAAAGAGAAGCATTCCGAATGCACGCGCAAAGTTTCTATCTCCCTTACAGGAAGGGCAGTCATGATATATGATCCATTCTCTTTAATCAGACTCAAATCCACAGGGAAAGTCTGCTGCTGAGAAAACGGCATGCCATCCAGACTGATGCCGTTTGCCCAGGCAATCTGAACCTTCCTGTCGTCCGGAGCATTAAACCATGTCTGTGCCGCATAAAAACGACCGTACCAGACTTTCTGCTTTTCATGCTTGAAAGGCTGAAATCTTACGCCGTCAAAGAAGCCGATGGAATAAGTGGCGTCAGCTCCGAAAAGCACCCATATTGTTTCACCATTTTCAGCTTTGAAATCAAGCATATCAGGACACTCATAGAAACCGGCAAGATTGCTGAGAAAAGTCCAGTCGAGCAGATTATTCGAGCCGTAAAAACTTATTGTATGAGCAAGGCGAGGATCAGCTTTTTCGTCATATTCTCCGGCGATCGGGAGTCCCTGATAAAGAAGCATTATCCACTTGCCGCTTTCCTTGTGATAAATGACTTTCGGGTCGCGGTCAAGATTAAGATTCATATTCGCAGGAAACTTATCCGAATACTTGTGACAGGAAGAAATTACAGGGTTTCCAGAGTACTCTGTGAAGGTCTTGCCGTCATCATTACTGTAAATCAGGCGCTGAGTTCCGCCTGCTCCTGCCGACTGTCTGCTCATTGATCCGGCTGCGGTATAATAACAGAGCAAAGCATTTTTACCGAGTCCGCTGACATTATTAAAATCTTCAACAGCTGAGCCTGACCATGCAGGCCCGAACTCAGAGGGATTCAGAACAATATCCCCTTCTTCCCAGTGCAGAAGATCCTTGCTGACGGCATGTCCCCAGTGCATATAACCCCAACCGGGACTGCTTCCATATGGATAATGCTGGAAAAACAGATGCCAGATACCATCCTTGCAGATCAGTCCGTTAGGATCATTAATCCAGCCTCTGCGAGGCGTAAAATGAAACTGAGGACGCAATTTTTCCTTGTAGAAAGATTCTTCCTCCGGAATAGAGTCGGATTGATAAATTCCGTCTGCGAAAGCAATTCCTTCCAGCTCAATTTCTATATCCATGCCACTGTATCTGGAAATATCTTTGAACGCATAAAAATCCGGTTCAAGCTTGTCATAATAGACTTCACAGGCGTAGAGAAGTTTAGATTCCTTTCGGATGTAAAGTTGGACAGGCGCTTTTTTTCTGTTGACAGGGATGATCAGATATTTATTGTTGACATTAATTTTAAGACTCATTGCAGTTCTCCTATGATAATTTTCCACTTCGGTATCGAAGAAAGGTTTAATTTTTCACGAGTTTAAACTGCGTGAAGTCTTC
>JAKJHH010000160.1:3712-9484 GCA_022703965.1 Verrucomicrobiota bacterium | reverse complement strand
CCGCCGAGGTACAGTTACGTTCACGCAGCATTTCGCCAAGCGAATCCTTGCGGGCAGGATTGACAAAGAGAGTTGCTGTGTCACTGCCGCTCTCGAAGGAATAACGAGAGATGCCGGAAAGAACAAGCGAGAGAAAACCTTCCACAACAAAGCTTTCCTGGCATATTATAATTCCTATACTGCTACGCTTGTGAGTCGCAATTGCCGGAGTATATGAATACTTCTCAATCACCTTGCGAACGCGCTCCCTGACCTCTTCACTGACTCCGGCACGATTATTCAGGACGCGCGAGACGGAAGCGACCGACACATCAGCCTCCGCCGCCACTTTTCTTATGTTTATTTTGAGATTTGCCATCTTGACTCCACTGTTACGTAACACTTACGATACAAAATTTTATCAGAAAAAATTCTTGATGTCAATAGACGGACGAGAAAAGCCTTAAAATAAATCTACGGATGCAAAAAACTCAGGTCATTTTCAAAATCAAAAGACAGATTCTCAATGCAGAAAATTTTCAGATACAATTCCTAAAGAAGCTAAACTAGAAGATAGATGAGGAAATATAATTTGAAAAAAAATCAATAAATCGTTGGAAAACTGCTTGTATTAAATGGCTTGAAGTGTCTATTAGGCTTTGTTTCAGGATAATCAGAAGGAATGAAATGGATTCAGAATCCAGTTTCGCCGGACGCTAAACCTGATGTTTTTTTGAAGATAACGTTTAAGATAAGCCAGCCAAAAGCCGTAAAAGCTACGGTATTAAGCAAGGGATCTCTGTCCGTAAAGACGCGGACTCAAGATATTCCGCAGAGTCATTTCCAGATGGTGCAGATACAAGCTAGCCCCCTGATCTATCCGGTGACCTCAAATGTGGATTAAAACAAAAGAAACAAGAAATACGGGGATAGCGAAAAAAAGGGATATCATGAACCTCTACGTAGGAAACATGCCGTACTCCATGACGGAAGCAGAACTCAAGGAAACATTCGGCGCTCACGGCGCAGTTGCAAGCGCACGTCTTGTAATGGATCGCGAAACAGGCAGAGCTAAAGGTTTTGCATTCGTTGAAATGCCCGATGACAACGAAGCCAAGGCAGCTATCGCTGCAATCAACGGCACAAAAATCGGCGGACGTGAACTCGTTGTAAACGAAGCTCGTCCTCGCGAAGAACGTCCCCGCACTGGCGGCGGCGGATTCGGCGGCGGCAACAGACGTGGCGGCGGCTTCGGCGGCGGCAACGGCGGCGGCGGACGTCGTTTCTAATCCATACGGATTAAGTACGATCTCAAAAAGCGGCGGAAACGCCGCTTTTTTTATTGCCCTGAAAGCTCTCTCTGACATATAATACGAAACCGAACATTCAGGACAGCAAACTACCTTTACAATATTTATTTGCATTTTATTGAAAACTCATGTAAGTTGTTATAAGTAAATTATCACGCAGGGGTTTCAGCATTGAAAAGCATTCTATTCATCATATGCATTGCACTTACAGTCTTAAGTTTGGCCTATGCCGAAGAAGCATCTGCTACACTTGAAATAAAGACAAATTCTTATAAATTTCTGGCACCGTCTGAAGGCTGGAAACAAAAGAGCGGACTCTATGGCATATCCACAGCGATATTTGCAAAAGAATCTCAAAAAAAGGAAATCGAATACCTCGACAATATTCTGGTTCAGGATTTCGCCTTAAACGGAAAAACCAGAGAAGAATTTGAGAAGGACTTCTTTTCCAAGCTCGTCAAAATTCAAGGATTCAAACTCATCGAGAAGATAACGGTAAAGGAAAAGAATCTGATCAAACTTGATTATCTTCACAATGAAACGGAAACGCCCTTGCGCACTTTAAGCTATCTATACTTCGGCAAAGGCAATGTCTACATAATTTCATGTTCGTCTCTTGCCGTGTTTTATGAGAAAAACAAAAAAATCTATGAAGAGACATGTGAGTCATTCAAGTTGCTTTAAGAGGTAAACAACAGGATACCCGCTAATGGACAGTTCAAGAAAAAGTTCTCCAATAGACGGACTCAGAAAAAAAGCCGAAAAAATTATCGGCCGCAAGACTGAGAACTTTTTCAAAGAGCCCTCCGAAAAAATAGCCGTAATTATGACAGATGTTTTTTCTGTCTACAATGAACTTGAAACACAAAACAGCGAACTGCAACTTGCCAGGGATAAATACAGCAGACTCTACAATTCAGCTCCTTCGGCATATATAACAATTGATATCGACGGAAATATAGTAGAAGTAAATGATACGTTCTGCAGTCTCCTTGATATTGAGCGCAAAAGACTTCGTATAAAGCGCAACATGGACAGGTTCATCCACAAAGATGATCTTAACCTCTTCCGGAGAATGTGCAATGCGCTGCATGACGAGGATTCAAGTAAATGTGAACTGCGCATGCTCACAGATCAAGGCGAGATGATATGGTGCCATCTTGAAGCCGGACGCTATGAAGGAAGCAGAGGCAGCCGCATACTCTACCAGATCATCATAAACGATATCAATGCAGAAAAGAAAATTCAGGAAGATCTTGTCATAGCCCGTGAAAAGGCCGAAGAGGCCGTCCGGATGCAGAGATATTTTGCGGCAAGCATGGTTCATGAAATAAGGAATCCGCTGAATGTCATATACGGCTTCGCCGAGCTTCTTGCGGAACAATCTCTTAACATTGAGCAGAAACAATACGTCAAAGTCATAAAATCACGTTGCGAAGACCTTCTTTCACTCATAAACGATACTCTTGACCTAACCAGAATGAATTCGGGTAAAATCGAACTGAAGCCCTCGCCCGTCCGCATTCCGGAGATACTGAAGAATCTTGAGGAGATGTTCTCAGCCAAGGCGACAGCGCAGAAAATCTCCTTGCACTTCACAAGTTCCGACATTGATGACGGCTGCTATATTCTTGATGAACTGCGACTCCGCCAAATACTTTCCAATCTGATATCCAATGCTTTAAAATTCACAAGCAAGGGAGAAATCAAAGTATCTGCATACAGAAAACATTCAAAAGCAGCCGACGCGGAACTCTGTTTCACAGTGGAAGACAGCGGATCGGGAATACCGGAAGACAAACTGCCCGAAATATTTACGCCTTTTTATCAGGTTCCTGACTCGGAACATAAGACCAAAGTAAAAAAAGAGGGAGCCGGACTGGGTCTTGCCATATGCAAACGACTCGTTGAGCTCATGAAAGGCGAAATCAAGGTTAAAAGCAAGCTTGGAAAAGGAACTGTTTTTGAGTTCAAAATTCCGGCAGAGAAATCATCCGCCTGCGGGCTGCACATTGAAGCTCATCCTGACACCCCTTTAAATGGACGTCCGCTGCACATACTGCTTGTAGATGACGATGACTCAAATATCTTCCTGATGAAGAAGATTCTAAGCTCGGCAGGGCACGTCATAAAAACGGCAACGAATGGCAAAGAAGCTGTACTGGAATTTAAAAATGACATCTTCGACATAATTTTGATGGACATAGAAATGCCCTGCAAAAACGGACTGGACGCCAGCAGAGAAATAAGACTCATTGAGAAAAGAAAAAAACAAAGAGCCTCCCGAATAATCGCACTCACGGGAAAGACACTTCAGGAAGAAATCGACAAGTGCTATGAAGCAGGAGTCGATCTCCATCTATGCAAACCGATTAGGAAAAATGCTCTGCTCTCCGCCATAGCCGACTGCATTGAAAACAAAGGCAGCTGAAATTTGCCCGGGAAAAGTAGTCCTTACAATTCGAAAATATCAATTCCCATAGTATATTTTCTGATTACTGATAAAACAGGAAATTCAGAGATATGCAGAACTTCGAATACGTATGGGCTATACTGACGGGCACATTCACATCTCTCTACGCATACATCGTGGACTGGAACGGCACGATTGCGGAAATAGGAGTCTATCCCTCCTTCTTCAAAACTCTGCTTATTTTTCTGGTCATAACCTTGTGGCTCAGCAGCGGTTTTGCAGGCGCGACAATAGCAGAACTCCGTGGCAAGAGTCGGCTATTTCATTTCTCTTTCGGACTCCTGCTTCCTCTCATATACCCGCTCGGGGCTTTTTTCTTCATGCCCTCAGTCTACCTCAAGGATCAAGTGCAGGACACCGTTGAGGAAGAAGTTCAGCCCGAAGAACCACAGGATCAAATCGTAGAGCAGGATACCAAGAAGCTCAATGAGATTCCTCATGTCAGCCACAGCCAGGAAGAACTGGATCAGTTCCGCCAGACAATCTCCATGGAAGCAGTGAAGCAGGACAAACAGGATGAATTCCGTCTCGAAGCTGCTCCTGTCGGAGAAAACGCAAGTCCGGAGGAAAACGAGGAAGAAGAACCGATTATGGATGTGGAACCGCTTCCGCCTCCGCCTTCCGGAAAAATAGATCAGGCATATATGAGTTCAATCTCTGTAGACGCGTCCGGCAAGCACCGCGGGCCGTTCATTATTGAACTTCACGACGGACGTTTTCTGGAGGCTGTCCGAATTCTCCCTCCGCTTCAGGAACTCGCAGTGCTTGAGATCAAGGGAGAAGGCAGGACTCAGACAGTAAGAGTTCCTTACGCCAAGATCAAATCCTGCGAACTCAAATCAATCTGGTAATTAACAAGTTCACATAAAACTATAAGGCTACAGGTAGCGAAAATGTTTAAACAGGTAAGCAGTCAGACAGATTTTGCAAAGCTCGAAAAAGAGATACTCAATTTCTGGGAAGACAGACAGATCTTTGAAAAATCAGTCGAAGCAAGAAAAAATCAGCGCGAATACGTATTTTATGACGGGCCTCCCTTCGCAACGGGACTGCCTCACTACGGACATCTTCTTGCAGGAACAATCAAAGACGTCATTCCGCGCTATCAAACCATGAAGGGACGTCGCGTTGAACGCGTTTTCGGATGGGACTGCCACGGCCTCCCGGTCGAGTATGAGATGGAAAAAACACTCAATCTTTCAGGCAAGCGCCAGATCGAGGAATACGGCATCGACAAGTTCAACGAAGCCTGCCGCGGTATTGTTCTCCGCTATACCTCCGAATGGGAAAAAATCGTAAAGCGCATGGGGCGCTGGGTCGACTTCAAAAACGGCTACCGCACCATGGATACCAAGTATATGGAGTCCATCTGGTGGGTCTTCAAGCAGCTCTGGGACAAGGATCTCATCTATGAAGGCTACAAGATTCTTCCCTACTGCCCGCGCTGTTCGACGCCTCTTTCAAATTTCGAGGCCAATCAGGGCTATCAGGAAGTAAACGATCCGGCGATCACAATCAGATTCCAGAGCAAGGACGATGCAAACACATACTTCCTCGCATGGACGACAACCCCTTGGACTCTGCCTTCGAACATGGCGCTTGCAGCAGGCCCCGAGATAGATTACGTCAAGGTCAAGGACGGCGATAGTTTCTACATAATCGCCGAATCCAGACTGTCTGCATATTACAAGGATACTCCGCCTGAAACTGTCGCCAAGTTCAAAGGTTCAGAGCTGGCAGGCAAAAAATATCTGCCTCTCTTCCCCTATTTTGCGGCAAAGGAAAATGACGGAGCCTTCAAGCTCATCACAGCTGAATTTGTGAGCACAGAAGACGGTACAGGTATCGTCCATATCGCCCCCGGATTCGGCGAAGACGACGCGGCGGCAGGAAAGGCAAACGGCATTCCGGAAGTCTGTCCGATAGACGAAGAATGCCGTTTCACCGAGGCCGTTCCTGAATACAAAGGAATCTACGTTAAAGACGCTGACAAGGAAATCATCCGCCGTC
>JAKJHH010000160.1:0-3702 GCA_022703965.1 Verrucomicrobiota bacterium | reverse complement strand
GCTCATCCATCGCGGAACTATCAAGCACAATTATCCGCACTGCTGGAGAGACGACTCACCGCTCATCTACAAAGCCGTCTCGACATGGTTTGTCAGAATCGACAAAATCAAGGACAAGATGATAGCGGCCAACCAGAAGATGAACTGGGTACCTGAACACATCAAGGAAGGACGTTTCGGCAAGTGGCTCGAAAATGCCAGAGACTGGGCGATCAGCAGAAACCGCTACTGGGGAACTCCCCTGCCCGTCTGGAAAAACAGAACAGGTGAAATGGTCTGTGTCGGTTCAGTCGAAGAACTTGAGAAGCTTTCAGGTCAGAAAATCGATGACCTGCATAAGCACTTCATGGACAAGATAACAATACCGTCAAAGAATGGAGGAGAACCGCTCACAAGAGTAACTGAAGTTCTCGACTGCTGGTTTGAAAGCGGATCAATGCCTTACGCCCAGCAGCACTATCCTTTTGAGAACAAGGAACGCTTTGAGGCGAACTTCCCGGCTGACTTCATCGCCGAAGGTCTCGACCAGACAAGAGGCTGGTTCTATACGTTGACAGTGCTTGCCGCGGCTCTCTTCGACAAACCGGCGGCTCTGAATGTTGTGGTCAACGGACTCGTACTTGCCGAAGACGGACAGAAGATGTCAAAGCGCAAGAAAAATTATCCTGATCCTCAGCACATAATGGAAAGCTGCGGAGCCGATGCGCTCCGTCTCTTCATGCTGGGCTCGCAGGTGGTCAGAGGCGAAGACCTGAAATTCTCGGAAGAAGGCGTAAAGGACGTAATCAGAAGTGTCATGCTGCCTATATGGAACTCCTACAGCTTCTTCGTCACATACGCCAATGTCGACGGCTGGACTCCTCCGGCCGGCGGCCCTGCCCTGCCTGAAAAACTTCAGAATCCCCTCGACCGCTGGATTCTCTCAAGTCTTTCACAGATGATAGAGGAAATCAGGACTGAAATGGATGCCTGCCAGCTTCAGAAAGCGGCTAACCGCTTCGAGAAGTTTGTGGAAGACCTCACTAACTGGTACATCAGAAGAAGCCGCCGCAGATTCTGGAAAAGCCAGAACGACGGAGACAAGCAGGACGCCTATGCAACGCTTTATTATGTTCTTGTAAACTTCGCGAAAACAGCGGCTCCATTCATCCCGTTTGTGACTGAAGAAATCTACAGGAATCTCAGAACCGAGTCCATGCCTGAATCAGTACATCTCTGCGACTATCCCGAAGCGGACAGCTCAAGGCGCGACGAGTATCTTGAAAAGCAGATGGAAAGCACAATGAAAGCCGTTTCGCTCGGACGTTTCCTGAGAACTCAGCATTCACTTAAGGTGCGTCAGCCCCTGAAAAAGGCCGTCATCGTCGTTCATGACGAGGAAGTACGCAAGATGCTTTCCGAGACAAATGACATCATCTCCGAAGAACTGAATGTGAAAGAGATCGTCTTCAGCGAAAATGAAGATCAGCTCGTAAAGAGAAGCGCCAAGGCAAACTTCAAACAGCTCGGCCCGAAACTCGGCCCGAAGATGAAAGAAGCTGCCGGAGCAATAGCCACATTGACATCTCAGGATATCGGAGAGCTGCTCAAGGGCTCAAGCAGAAAGCTTACGCTTGCCTCGGGAACTGAAATCGAAATCACAGCCTCAGACCTCGACATACGCAGAGAGGAAAAAGAAGGCATGACAGTGGCTACAGAAGGCGGAATCACCCTTGCGCTTGATACCGTGCTCAGCCCGGAACTCGTCAAGGAAGGCAATGCAAGAGAATTCGTCAGCAAGCTTCAGAACATGAGAAGAGACATGGATCTTGATGTCTCAGACAGAATAGACGTCTCTTATTCATGTCCGCCTGAACTTGCAGAAGCCATCAGAGAATTCAGCGCTTACATCAAAAACGAAACGCTCAGCAGTACGCTTTCGGAAGGCGCGGATGAAAAAACATCCGTAAAAACCGAAATAAACGGCTTGGACTGTCTTGTAAAAATAAACAAACATTAATAGTATATCGAAAAACAGAAGGATTCGTGTATGATCTTCGAACTCAAGTGTAAGAAATGCGGTGTCATCGGAGAACTAGAAGAATACATGAGCGAGTTCGATTGTCCTGAATGCGGCGGAGTGATGATTCCCGTGAATCCGCCGCCGACAGCGACCACCTCTGGCTCAATTCCGCCGCTTCAGCCTGAGAACTCAAAAAAATATGAGGACTCACCGACAATATCGATCTCACGCGCCCAGATTAATGAATACAAGCAGCTCAAAGTCGCCAAAGCAGTGGAAACAGGCATCGGCGGCATGCTGTCTACAGCTATAAAAACCAGCGTTCAGGGCAGAATTACTCAGGGCGTGCCTGTCGTGCCTGTCGCAAAAGCACAGCAGAATACCACAGCGCCGCAAATTCCTAAAGCTAAAATAGCAGGAGTAGCCCCGGTTCAGCAGCAACAGGCAACCAAGCAGATGATTACAGGAGTACCTGCAACCTCCAAGAAAATCATATCACAACCTGCGCCCGGAGGCCTTCAGGCGAAAAAGAAATTTATTATTCCTGGCGCTGCTGCGAAGCCGGCAACGGCGGTTCCTATCCAGCACCATCCCTCGTCGATACAGCAGGCACAGCCTCCTCAGGCTCAGGAACAGCAGGAAGAACCCAAGAAACCGCTTCAGGGCAAAATCATCATGCCCGGAAAAATTGTCAGTCCCGGCGCAAGACCGGTTCAAGCTCAACCGGTAGTGATTCCTCATCAGGAAGTTCATGAGCTAGCTGAAGAAGAAGACTCACAGCAGGAAAATATCCTGCTCGAAGCCGCCTCCGTGGCTGCTCAGGAAGCCGCAATGCGCAACGAAATGGAGCGCCAGCAGCAGTCTGAACATGAAGAGCGCATGAGAAAAGAGCGTGAAGCTATCGAGAGACAGCGTCAGGAACTCGCCGCCATGGAAACCAGACGCCGCGAAGAGGAAGAACTTGAAAAGCTCAGGCGCGAAAAGGAAGAGCTCGAACGTCAGAAGCGTGAAGCTGAAGAACAGGAACGAAAACGCAAAGAACGTGAAGCTGAAGAAGAACGTCTCAGAAAAGAAAAAGAAGAAATCGAAAAGCAACGTCAAATGCTTCTCGAACTCGAACGTCAGAGACGTGAAGCTGAGGAACAGGAACGCCTCAGAAAAGAAAAAGAGGAAATCGAACGCCAGAAGCGCGAACTCGAAGAGATGAAGCGCCGCATGGAAGAAGAAGCCAAAAAGAAGGCTGAAGAAGACGCAAGGCGCAAAGCTGAGGAAGAAGCTAAAAAGAAAGCTGAAGAAGACGCTAAGCGCAAGGCTGAGGAAGAAGCTAAAAAGAAAGCCGAAGAAGACGCTAAGCGCAAGGCTGAGGAAGAAGCTAAAAAGAACGATAAGCCCGAAGACAAGAAGCCTGAGGACAAAAAGGACGACAAACCTGAAGATAAGAAGTCCGAGGACAAAAAGGACGACAAACCTGAAGACAAGAAGTCCGAGGACAAAAAGGACGACAAACCTGAAGACAAGAAGTCCGAGGACAAAAAGGACGACAAGCCTGAAGACAAGAAGTCCGAGGACAAAAAGGACGACAAACCTGAAGACAAGAAGTCCGAGGACAAAAAGGACGACAAGCCTGAAGACAAGAAGTCCGAGGACAAAAAGGACGACAAACCTGAAGACAAGAAGTCCGAGGACAAAAAGGACGACAA
>JAKJHH010000015.1:35887-36142 GCA_022703965.1 Verrucomicrobiota bacterium | reverse complement strand
TCCTTTACTCTTTTTTCGTTCTTTATGGTAACCTTGAACTTCACTTCGGCGATTGTCGCGCAGTATTTCGGCAGCGGCAACATGAAGTCCTGTGTCAAAGCTGTCTGGAACGGTTTTTATCTGGCAGTCGGAGCCGCGCTCGTCAATGTTTGCATCATGCCTTTTATCGGTCTTGCTCTTATCAAACTCGGAAACCATGAGGCCGAGGTCATGTTGAGAGAGCGGCAGTACTTCCTCTCGATGCTGCCGGGAACT
>JAKJHH010000015.1:31327-35877 GCA_022703965.1 Verrucomicrobiota bacterium | reverse complement strand
TAAGCTTCAGCTACCTTCCCGCCGCCGTGTCCACCACCTGCATCTTCTCCATGCGGGCGCTGGGCCGCAACAAAACGCCCATGGCCATCAGCCTGTCCGCCCTTTGCATGAACGCCCTGTTCAACTATCTGCTGATCTTTGGCAAATTCGGCTTTCCGGTTCTCGGAATTACAGGAGCAGGCCTGGCAACCAGCATAAGCATTTTCTTTGAGCTTATAGCTATTCTCTGGATTTTCCTTGCTCAGGATCAGACAAAATATCCAACGCGTAGCAACAGAAGTTTTGACTGGAATGACATCAAACGTATTTTCTCTTTCGGAACTCCGGCCGGCTTGCAGTGCTTCTTTGAAGTCGGTGCTTTTACTCTTTTCGCCTTCCTTATGGGAGTTCTGGGAACCGATGCTCTGGCGGCCACGACAATCATGCTTTCAATTAACAATCTGAGTTTTCTTCCTCTGCTCGGCATGATGGATGCCACTGCGATTCTTGTCGGTCAGTATATCGGACGTTCCGCTCCGGAGACTTCCGAAAAGGTCGCCTATCGAGCGTGGCTTATGGCATCCTGTTATATGCTTGGAGCCTGTGCTCTTTATCTTCTGGCTCCGCATTGGCTGATTGGCAATTTCATGTCCAGTTCCTATGATCAGGCGACTGTCGCCAACATTATGGATATAGGACAGAAAATCCTTATCTGTGCCGCTGTTTTCAATTTCTTTGATGCCACAAAATTCATATTCATGGGCGCTTTGAGAGGTGCCGGAGACACCAAGGCGGTTTTGCTGATGAGTATTGCTCTAAATTGGGGACTGCTTATTCCAGGTGTGCTCACCATGATATTCTATTTCAGATCTCCGGTTGTTCATATATGGATGTATATGACCGGATATCTGCTTATAGAATGCAGCCTTTTCTACTGGCGCTACCGTTGCGGAAACTGGAAGAAGATCAAGATGATCGACAGGACTCCCGTTCCGGTCGAAAGCGAACCGCTCAACGAGAACATCCCGCCTCTCTGATTCCCTATGGAAGCAGGACAGCCACGAAGAGCACGAAGGACACGAGGGGATGTGGTGGTTAGTGTTTTATAATTAAAGGCTTATGTCTTAGTGTTCTTTAGTTGGTAGTGGACTGAAATCGGGTAGCGACGGCAGTCCCTTGCCGTCGAACCATTTGAGTCTTGCCTTGTCCATCACGTCCATGCTGTCCATAATGTCCATAGGCAGCCTAAAAAACTTGAGCACCAAAACAAGCTAAGACTTGTTTTAATGTCGATTCCCTGTTATAGTTCTCCGGTGTCTTGGTCGGTATCGCATAAATAGAGATTTTTGATGTGTCAGTCCGTCGCGGCGTTTGATCGGGTTGCCGCAGATTGCGCCTCGCATTCTGGAGCTGTAGCGCGAAATCGACAGGGGACTTATGGGGAATTGCGGAATTGTTGAGAATGCCGGAGATTTCGGCTAGTTTTTCGGCGTTTTCAAAGGCGGCTTTGCCGGTCGCTTTTTTGAGGTCGTAATATTCTTCAGCCTTCGTATTCTTTCTGGAGTTTTGTGAATCTTGCCAGACTGTCCTGAAGGCCGCCGGGACGGTTTCTGGCAAGCCAGATTTCCTGATGGCGTCCTTTCAGCTCTCGGATTTCCTTCTGCATCTCGGCTCCGGCCTTTTTGCCTTCGCAGATGAGAATGCCTCGATGACAGGCGTGAATCAGTATCTTTGCCGCATGAATGATTTCTTCCTTGAGCAGCTTGGCATCGTCCGTTTCAGGCATGGCTTTTGATATGGAGCTGACGATTTCCTTCAAGTCTTTTTCAGCTTGCTTGAGATTCTTTTTGTCGAGTCCCTTGTAGTCTTTCTTGAAGGCATCCGGGAAGAGCAGGAGTCTTGCCAGAGATGATGCGTTGCGCCCCGGGTTTTCCTTGAAGGCTGTCTTGTAAACCATTCCAAGATCGCAGGCCGCTTTGCCGTATATTCCGCTTTTATCTTTGAATATTACAGTGTTGAGCGCCTTGATCAGATCAATATCCTTGCCGCTGTTCCATGCCAGAGAGGCGCCTGCTGTGAAGCCAGGATAGCTGGCGGGCTGAACTTGCCAGTGTCCGTTGTCGCCCCAGTCGGTTATCAGATATCCAGTCGCTCCGTTTTTGAGTCCGTTTACTGCCGCATTTTTCAGGTTGTCGATGCAGTTGTCCAGACGTGTCCAGGCGGTGTTCCATGTCGATGTTCCCGGGCATACAAAGAAGGGGAGTCCTGCCTTGCCGAGCTTTTTGCACTCGTCTGCAAACGGATGATCCGCCTCATATCCCCAGTTGAGCACGACTACATCTTTCGGCAGTTCCTTTACGAGCTCAGGATGATGCAGGATAATGTCGCCCCAGAAGTGCATTGTCTTTCCCTTGCTCTTGACCAGTTTGTAGATCTTGAGGAGGAAATTCAGATATACTCTGCCTTTGCCGAGCTTTTCGCATTCCGCTGCGCTTTTTCCTTGGCCTAGGTCTACTGTTTCGTCGCAGCCGGTATTGAATTTTTTGCTAGAGAAATTCGGAAGAAGTTCGCTGTAAAGTTCATCCAGAAATTCTATTGATTCCTTGTTTACCGGAGATATGCTGTTCGGCTCTTTTCTGAGCTCTGCGCCCCAGGATTCGGGAGTTCTGTACTCCATGCACTCCGCCAGATGCTGATACTGCGGATGCTTGAGCCATCTTGTCATGTGCCCGAAGGAGTTCTGATTTGGAACCAGTTCGACAAAACGGCTTTTGCAGTAGGCATCCAGCTTCAGGATATCCTCGGCGGTCAGAGGACTTGAGTCCGCCCATACCATGCTGTGTTTTCTGTAGGCGAAACTGTGCTCCATATACAGCTCAAGATGGTTTATCTTGAGGTATGAGAGCATGTCGACCAGATTGAACAATGTTTCGAGCGTAGGAATTTTATCGCGGCTGACATCTATCATGACTCCGCGTGAGGCAAAGTCGGGACTGTCGTTTATCTGAAGATGCGACAGCGTTGCGTTTTCAGTTTGCAATAGAATCTGTTTAAGAGTCATTGCTCCATAGAAGATTGCCTGAGCGTCACAGCCTGAGATTTCTATTCCGCTTGAATCAATTTTCAGACAGTAGGCTTCCGCTTTTCCCTTTTTTTCGATGAGGCGCAGGGACGGGCTTTCAAGTGTCGATGCCGATATCGGAATTTCTTTCGCAGTAAGTTTAGCCAAGTCCTTTTTGAGTTCCTCCGCTATCGGCAGAAGTTTCAGGCTGTCGCCGGAAAGATGCATTCCTGTCAGATCAAAGAGATTGAATTCCTTGTCGGTGTATTTAATTGTTTTCGGAGGCGGGACAATGGTGAATTCGTTGAGTTTTTTCATTGATTTATTCCTGAAACTTGTATGAGAGAACTTCGTCCAGTTTGGGAATCGATACGGACGCTCCGTTTCTTGTTACGCATATTGCGGCGGCTTTTGAAGCAGTTGTGAGCGCCTCGTCGATTTCCTTGTCTGCCGCCAGTGAGGCGAGCAGGAATCCAGTGAATGTATCGCCTGCCGCGGTCGTATCGACTGCTTTTACTCTGTGGGAGCTTTTGCGGCTGATTTTTCCTGCGTATTTGCAGATGACTCCGTTTTTGCCTAGTGTCATGACCACGTCGGCTTTCGGAAATTTTCTGCTGATTGCTTCGATTGCATCTTCAGGATTTTCAGAGGCTTTTGCTCCTGAGATCTCAGCTCCTTCGATCTCATTGAGAACAAAGCAGCTTACGAGTTCAAGAGGATAATTTTTCATGTCTGCCGTTATCGGAGACGGATTAAACGCGATATACAGCCCTTTTTCGCTGGCTTTCTTCATGATTTCCGGAATCGCGTTGATTTCATTCTGAAGCAGTATGATGTCGCCTTTTGTGAACTTGGCGAGTGTTCTGTCTATTTCGTCGCTTGTGATTTCCTGATTGGCTCCACCGAAGAGGATGATGCAGTTTTCGCCGTCCTTGTTCACCTGAATGATTGCGTGTCCCGAGGCCGTGTCTTTGCTGACTTCAAGATAATCGGTTTTGACTCCGCTCTCATTGAGAAGTTCCTTCATCCAGATTCCGTCGACTCCGATTTTTCCGGCGTGATAGATCTCGGCTCCTGCTCTTGCTAGCGCGATTGACTGGTTTGAACCCTTGCCTCCGCAGAATTTTTTCATAGAGTCTGCCGCGAGCGTTTCGCCGGGTCTTACAAAGTGTTCAACGCTGTAGACGTAATCGATATTGAGCGAACCGAAATTGACGATTTTTTTCATGCGTTTTCCTTGTTTTCAGAAAATCAGAAGGCTGATTGCCATTATAAGCATTCCGGATACAAGTCCATATGTTTCAAGATGATGTTCTCCGTATTCGTGCGCCGAAGGGAGAAGTTCATCAAGGGAAACAAAGACCATGATTCCGGCGACCACCGCGAAAATCACTCCTAATGTGACATCATTCATGAACTGATAGAGCACTATGAAGCCTATGAGTGCCCCCAGCGGCTCGGCAAGTCCTGAAAGAAATGAATATTTGAAGGCTTTTTTCCTGTCGCCTGT
>JAKJHH010000015.1:28548-31317 GCA_022703965.1 Verrucomicrobiota bacterium | reverse complement strand
CATAAAATATCGGAATCGAAACCGCTATACCTTCCGGAATATTATGGATTGCAACTGCCACCGCTATGCTTATTCCGAGCTGGGTATCTTTCAACGCCGCCGCAAGGGTCGCCATTCCTTCTGGGAAGTTGTGAATCCCGATTGCGAGTGCGGAGAATATTCCCATTTTCAGGAGCTTGGCATTTCCTTTGTGTTTGACCGCATCCTGCATATCCTCGATCTTTTTCATTTCGTGCGGATTTTCGCAGCTTGGCACCAGCATATCTATCAGCGCACTTATCGCGAAGCCTCCGAAAAAAGAGATTACCGCAATCCATGATCCTGTTTTTTCGCCCAGTGCCGATTCCAGCGAGTGGCGAGCCTCAGGAAACAGTTCAGCAAAAGAGACGTATATCATGACTCCTGCCGAAAAACCGAGGAAGAAGGATAATCTTTTGGTGTTTGTCCTCTTACCGAAAAATGCAAGTGCGCTTCCGAAGCCTGTCGACAGACCCGCAAAAAGCGTCAGCGCAAAAGCAATTATTACATGCGAGCTGGATAATTCCATATTTAATTAGAATCCTAAGGTTAATTGTTCTGGTCCATCATGAACCTGGACGGCTGTTTTTTCCGGTTCTTCGGTAGCTTTATTAAGTACCGGAAGCGGACTGTTTTTCAGAGAGTCCAGCCACTCCTCAAGGGACATTATTTTGACATTATGCTTTCTTGCGTTGTTCAGTTTTGAGCCGTTTTCCGAAGGATCGGCGGCAACCAGGACTGAAAGTGTTTTTGTCACGCTGTCTGTGGCCTGATAACCATGTTGAAGCGCAAGTTTCTCATAATATGATCTCTGTTCCGGCATTTTTCCTGTGAAACAGATTGTCGCCATGCCGCTCTGTGTATTGCCTTTTGTCTGCTTCATATTGATGCAGGATATCAGTTCATCCAGAAACTGTGACTGCGTGGTCAGCTCTCTTTCAATTGCGCCTGCTCTTTCAGGACCGATTCCGTTGATTTCGGAGAGCTTTTCCTTGTCCAGCTTTCTGAGTTCATCCAGACTGTATTCAGTCAGTATCGCTTTTGCAATGTTCGGCCCGATTCCCTGTATGTTCAGCGATGCCAGTATCTGATAGTCGCTGACATCCCGCGCCGCCTGAATCTCCTTATAAAGATTCGTTGCCGATTTCGCCTGAAATCCCTCAAGTTTCAGTATGTCCTGTACCTTCAGATTGAAGATATCCTTGAGTGTTTTAACATTCAATACGGACATCATTTTCTTTATGTTAGGTTCTCCGAGTCGTTCAATTCCGATGTTTCTGACTGCCGCCAGAAGTCTCTGCAAGGAAGTGCCGGGACAATCGGGATTTATGCAGCGGAGTTCCGGCAGATCTATTTTAAGCTCTGATGAACAGGACGGACATTTTGAGATCAGACAGTTGATCCTGTTTTCACCCGGCGAAGCGCTCACTATGTACGGAATAACGTCGCCCGCTCTTTCGACTGTCGCGATGTCGTTTATGTGTATATCCTTGTCAATTACATTCTGATAGTTGTGCAGTGTGGCGTTTTTGATTGTGATTCCGCCGATATCCACAGGCTCAAGTTGAGCGACGGGAGTCAGACAGTTTTTGCCGAAACTCCATTCTACTCCGATGATTTTTGTCTCCTTGCGGATTCCGCTGAACTTGAAGGCTATTTGTCCCCTCGGGTGATGCGCTGTATTTCCCAGTGATGCCGAATATTCCTCATCCGCCAGCTTGATTACTATTCCATCTGTCGGATATGGCATCTCTTCTATTTCCCGGACTATGTTTTCCCAGTTTGCTTTGAGTTCATCCAGCTTCATTGTTTGGGTGAAAAGGCTGTAATCTGCAAGTGTCAGCTTGGCGTGCTGAACCAGCATTTCGCTGATGTCCTTCAAGCCCATTATTCCGGCAACGGCGTTGCGTGAATTCTTATATGTTTTTCCTGACTTGTTCACCACCTTGGAATAAATATTTTTGAAGTCGTCGTCCCTGATGATGATTTCACCTCGCGCGTCTCTGTTCAGGGGGCCTCTGTAGCCTGCTGTCTCAAGTTCGATCAAGGGGATTTTGTCGGAGATATTTTCCCCTTCATAGCCGTCACCTCGGGTGGAGAGGATTCCTCCTGTAAAGTTGGCTGAAATTCCATCATATTTCGGTTGAACGATAAAAAGTTCATCGCTGTTTCGGACGTATTTTGCAGCCCAGCTAACGAGTTCCGCAAGCGAGTATGCCTTATCAAGCGAAAGCATCGGATTCCTGTGACGAATCTTGCCGCTTCCTGCCACGATCGGAGCGTGTACTGTTTTCAGCAGCGGATGATCGGGAGCGACTTCTTCAAGTCTCCGGGTCAGAAGGTCATAGTCGTTGTCGCTTATTTCAGGGGCGCCGTGAACCCAGTATCTCTCATTGTGATATTCAATGAGCGTAGCCAGCTGTTCCGCTGTCATCTGCATGTAGTTCTCTGGTAATGGCATAATGGCACCGTGAATGTTTTTGTACTTTAGCTCGAAATGATCTAAAAATAAAGTCCTTTTCAGCCGTTTTTAATTGCTTCGAGTTCCGCCCAGCGCGCATAGAGGCTGTCGCGTTTCTTTTCGATTGCCTCAAGCTCTGCCTGTGTTTCCTTGATTTTTGCCGCGCCTTCCTTGTAGAAGTCCGGCTCGGACATCTTGCTCTGGAGTCTGGCAATTTCCTCTTCGACTTTGCAAATCGTATCTTCCATGGAATTCAGCTCCTGCTCTTCTTTCCACTTCAGTTTGCGTAC
>JAKJHH010000015.1:22314-28488 GCA_022703965.1 Verrucomicrobiota bacterium | reverse complement strand
TCCTGATTTGCCAGAAGAGCCGCTTCCTTGAGCACCGGCGCTCTTTTGCTGTAATAGTAATCATAGTCGCCCGGAGTGCAGAATATCTGTCCGTCAGGTTCGAATGCAATTATGTCTGTGCAGACTCGGTTCAGAAAATAGCGATCATGGCTGACGATCACAACGCAGCCTTCGAAGTCGAGCAGGGCATCTTCGAGAAGACGCAGAGTCGAGAGGTCGAGATCGTTTGTAGGCTCGTCTATGATGATGAAATTTCCGCCGCGTTTCAGAATTTTCGCAAGCAGGAGTCTCGCTCTTTCTCCGCCTGAAAGTTTGCCGACTTTCGTGCGGATTCTTTCATCGGAAAAGAGGAAGCGTCTCAGATACGACCAGACTGTTATTTTCTCGTCGCCCAGCATGACGAAATCCTTGTCCTCGCCTATTTCCTCAAGCACGTTTTTCTCGTCGTTCAGCTGCATTCTCTCCTGATCTATGTAATTGAATACAGTGTTGTTCGATATTTTGACCGTTCCTGTGCTCGGCTGAATTTTGCCTGTCATCAGCTTGAGCAGAGAGCTTTTTCCTGCTCCGTTAGAACCTATGATACCTATTTTCTGCCCCGGCTCTATGTTGATTGTGAGATCGGAAAAAAGCGTTCTGTCTCCGAATTTTATGGAGGCATTTTCAATTTTGACCACTTGATTGGCGAGGCGCAGGGCAGGCGGAATCACAAGTTCAATGTCTCCCTGTCTTTCCGGCCCCTTTTGAGAGGACATCTCATAATAGCGGTTGACTCTGAACTGGGATTTTGTAGTTCTCGCCTGAGGGCCGCGGCGTACCCATTCAAGTTCTTTTTTGAGGAACTTCTGACGCTTGGCTTCTTCTATGTCTTCTCTTTCGAGAAGCGCCGCCTTTTCTGTCAGATAGTTGGAGTAATTCCCCTTGAATGAAAGAAAATTTCCTCTGTCCAGCTCAAGTATCGATGTCGAGACTCTGTCCAGAAAGTAGCGGTCATGAGTCACGAAAATGCACGATCCCTTATAGTTTTTCATGAAGGACTCAAGCCAGTCCACAAGACTTGTATCGAGATGGTTTGTCGGTTCGTCGAGAATCAGAAGCTCCGGCTCCGACACAAGTGCTCTTGCCAGCGCGACTCTTCGCTTTTCTCCTCCGGAAAGATTGCTTACGGGGGAATCCGGCGGCGGACAGTTGAGTCTTGTCATTATGTTTTCGGCTTTGTTTTCGATATTCCAGCCGTCGATATGATTCAGTTTTGTCTCAATGTCGTGAGCTCGTGTTGAGTCGTGAGGAAGACTTTCGTATTCCTTCAGAAGTTCTGTAACATGACTTGCTCCGCTCATGACGTTTTCGCGGACGTTCAGAGTCTGATCCAGCGTAAACTCCTGAGGTAGAAAACCGACGCGGATTCCCTTCCGTCGTACAACGGTGCCTGAGTCAGGCTGTTCGAAGCCTGCGAGAATCTTGAGAAAAGTCGATTTACCCGAGCCGTTTGAGCCGACCAGTCCGATGCGCTCACCTTCGTATATCGCAAGACAGGCTTTGTTTAAAATTATCTGAGTGCCGAAAGCCTTTTCAAGAGACTCGACCGATGCCATTACAATAGCTGATTCTTCCGCCATGAATTATAGTCCTGTTAGTCAATATCAGTCCGGATCCGGACCTGTCATTTCTTCAGGACGGACGATTCTGTCGAAGTCCTCGCCTGAGAGCGCGCCCATTGCGATACATGTTTCACGCAGTCCTTTTCCTTCTCTCCACGCTGTCAGCGCTATTTTAGAAGCTGTGTCATAGCCGACAACCGGACTGAGTGCCGTTACAAGCATCAAAGAATTTTTCAGGCTGACCGCAATGCGTTCCTTGTCCGCCTGAATTCCTTTTACCATGTGCTCCATAAAGGATGCCGAGGCATCGGAAAGCAGTGTTACCGACTCAAGCAGATTGAATATCATTACAGGCTTGAAAACATTGAGCTCGAAATTGCCCTGTGATCCTGCAAAAGTTATAGCTGTGTCGTAGCCCATTACCTGAACCGCTACCATTGTCATAGCCTCGCACTGAGTCGGATTCACTTTGCCTGGCATAATTGAGGAGCCGGGCTCGTTCTGAGGCAGTACAAGTTCTCCAAGTCCGCAGCGCGGGCCGGAAGCCAGCCAGCGGATGTCGTTTGCTATTTTCATGAGGCTGCATGCGAGAGTTTTAAGGGCTCCGCTGAGCATTACGACTGCGTCGTGAGCTGCGAGCGCCGCAAACTTGTTCGGAGCCGGAATGAAGTTTATGTCTGTGTATTTCTTCAGTTCTGCACAGACATTTGCCGAGAAGGATGCCGGTGCATTTATTCCGGTTCCGACTGCGGTTCCGCCGATTGCCAGTTCACAGACAGCGTCAAGATTCTTTTCGATTCTTTTGATGCCGTCGTCGAGCTGGGCGACATAGCCCGAAAATTCCTGTCCGAGTGTCATTGGAACCGCATCCTGAAGATGGGTTCTGCCGATTTTGACGATAGATGAAAATTCTTCGGATTTAGCCTGAAGCGCATCTCTTAACGCGCTGATCGCCGGAATGAGTTTCGCTTTGACTTCAAGAACCGCCGCAACATGCATCGCCGCAGGGAATACGTCGTTTGAGGATTGCGACATATTGACGTGGTCATTCGGATGAACCGGCTTTTTCGAGCCCGGCTCGCCGCCTGCCATTTCAATTGCGCGGTTTGAGATGACCTCGTTGACGTTCATATTGCTCTGGGTTCCGCTTCCGGTCTGCCAGACGCTGAGCGGGAAATTGCCATCAAGTTTTCCCTGAAGAATCTCATCGGCTGCTGCCACGATAAGATCTTTTTTTGCCGCTTCGAGTTTTCCGGTTCGGCAGTTGACTTCAGCCGCAGCTTTCTTTATCATCGCAAGCGCGTAAACAACCTGTATCGGCATCGGGTTATGTCCGATGCTGAAATATTTGACTGAACGTTGTGTCTGGGCTCCCCAGTATTTTTCCGAAGGGACTTCTATTTTCCCCATGCTGTCGCTTTCTATTCTGACAGAGGGTTTTCCGTTTCCGCTTGTATTCATAAATAAAGACCTGCTTTTAAGGATTGTAATTATCCCCTTAAAATACACTTTGGCGGCCTTTTATTCAATCCTCAGCGGGGCTTTTCGCCTTCCGAAAGACGGCGGAAGTAACCCGAGACGTCATTTCTGTATTCCTCAGGCACATCTTCAGGATTGAACTGCTTGAGCATAAGAGTCTTGCGGAGTGCGTCTGCTGCTCTCGCGCAGAGTATCTGTATTTCAGACATGTTCTTTCGAACCTGTTCTATGTCATTTGCGGAGACTTTGTCCTTCAATCCCTTTTTGCCGGGACTGCTTTCCTTCAAGGCGGCAGCTATCGCTTTGGAGGCCTCGGCCGCCTCTTCAGGCGAGATAGACTTCATCGCCTCCGGGACAGCCCTTTGTGCGTCCTGCATGGCGAGTTCGGCATCCTTCATGATTTCTTTAAGCTCAGATTGAGAGCTCGCCCTGCTGTTCTTTTTGATGTAGTCCAGTTCCTTGATCTGAGTCTCCATCTGCTTCGAGAGTTTTTCAAGACGCTCTTTGAGGTTCTGGCCTTTTTCGCGGGCATCAGCCAGCATTTCGGAGACTTTTTTCATTTCCTGCTCATTATTTCCTGCCGCTTTGATTTTTCCTGCCATCTCCTTCAGTTCTTTTGCCGTTCCGCCGCTTCCGCTGCCGGATTGTTTGCCTGCTTCTTTGTCGAGCTTATCGGCCGCAGATCCTGATTTTTCCGAGGCTCCTTTTGAGCCTTTTTCCATATTTGACGCTTCGTTCATATCCTTCTGTGCTTCGGCTAGCGCTTTCTGACGTCCCGCTTCGCTTTTTTCCTTGAGTTCTTTCAAAGCGTTTTTCATTGAGGCTGATGCCTGAGCCGCTTTCACTGCGGCGTTGTCGATGTCGCCGCTGCTCATTTCGTCTTTTGCTTCGGCGCTTTTTGTGAGTGCGTTTTCAAGCTGTTTCTTGACCTGTTCAGGGATTTCAGTATTACTGTTGCCCATTTCCTCAAGGGATTCTGAAACCTTTTTTTGCTCATTCGCCATTGCTTGTCGCGAGCTGGTGCTTATTTCTTTTTTCTTTCTGGCTTCTTCAGCTTTGCCTGAGACTTCATCCTGTTTTTCGATGGTCTTCTCAAGTTTTTCCATCAGATTCTGCTTAGATTCAGATTTCGGTGCTTTCTGCTTGTCCTTGAAAGGATTTTCATCCATATTCAAGGAGCCTTGTCCTTCGTTCATTACTTTTTTCATTTCTTTGAGAGAAGCGATGATGGAAGCGATGGCCTTCTGCTGATCTTCTGATGCGTTTTGCAGATCCTTGTCATCGGCAGAGAGCATTATCATTGAAAACAGGATGTATGCTGAGAATATTTTCTTAATCATTTTTTTGCGCCTTTCTCCAGATTTGAGCCGGCCTTTCCCATGTGCTCAGTACCTTTGCTCAGGTTTTCAAGCATGGTCGGAGTTATCAGTTCAGGGGGGACTGCTTTCAGGAGTTTTGCCAGTTCCTCCTTCAAATCATTTTGATCTTTGGCGAGTATATTGATTTGTTCAAGAAGTATTTTGTTATCAGCTTCGAGTCCTGAGCCTCTGGCTGCAAAAACTGCACGGTTCAGCGCAATCTGTCCGCTCAGGATTGCCATGAGTGAATCCATTTGCTTCTGAAGCACTGCCCCGCCGCCGCCTCCTTTTAGGATGTCTTCGCGGAATGGACGGATTTCAATGAATTGAGGCGCGCTGAGAATCTCCTTTTCTTTTCCGGCAATCATAGTTTTGCCTTTTAGATGATATGCCACAAGATCAAAAGGCGTAAGATTCAGCTCTTCCAGCAGGAGTTCTCCGTCAAGTTTCAGTGCTCCTTTGGCGTTGGAAATATCTTTAAGTGCTATACTTTTCAGCGGAACTCCATTAACAGCAAGCTCCAGCGAAATGCTTGAGAATCCTTTGCTTGAATCGCCTTTCGCTTCCCATATTACTTCATCAATGGGCTTGGCTCTGCTTTCCGGCTCAGGGCTTATGATTTCCAGCGAGGCGAAATCCTTCTCCTTTTCAGGTTCATTTTTCTTCTTATCAAGGATTTTTGCCGCTTTTTCCTTCATTGCCAGTTCCATCGAATTGTGGGTTACGGCGAGCAGGACTATAAAGAGACTTGTGATTCCAATCAGCATTATAATTGCCGTCAGACGGAATAATGTCCAGTTGGATTTGAGTTTGCCGGAATAGAACAGGAGAGTACTCTCGAGCTGAACTTCTTTCAACGGACTCTCTGAATCCTTCAGTTCCAGTGCAGTTTCAAGACGTCCCATTCCGCCGAATTCACTGTCTGTTTTTCCGGCTGTTTTCTGAAGCTGTTCTTTTGAAAAAGCCGCGATTATGATAAAGCTTAAAACTGAGCTTATTGCACTGACGGCGAAGATGATTTGTATTGTTTCAAATGCTTGCAGCGGTTCTGCAAGGAGCTTAACTGTGAAGGCGGCGCAAAGTGCAAGTCCAAGTATAAGTACTGAGCTGCTTAATGCTTTTTTATAAGATGCGGCTTCGTTTCTCTTTTTCAATTCACGGAATAATTCTTCTCTGTTCATAAGGCCGTCCTGTTTGCGATAAGGAGTTCAGCTGCGGCGCAGAACAGTGCGAGGATAAGCAGTATTTTCCAGTAGCTTTCCGTGCTGTCGCCGGGGATGAACTCGCTTTTCTTCTCAAGTTTTTTTTCAGAGTTTATCAAGTCCTTCCACGGGTAGTTCTGAGCTATCTGCATTGTGTCCGATTCCTGTGCAGGAGGATTGATGCTGAGAATGTACGGAGTTTCAGAGATACTGACTTTATAGTTGCCGCTTTTCCCTGAATCCGGAAGACTTTCTGTTTTCAATTCAGATGGTATGGGAGCTTCGAGTTCAATCGAAAGTTTTGTCAGGAGATCATTTTTCGCGCAGGAATTGAGGAGTTCGCGCCAGAATACCAGAAACGCGGGGGATAGCGCCCAGTCGCTTTCATTTTTCGAGAGTCCCGAGCCTATCGCAAGGACTTTTCCCTGTCCGTAAGGCACTTCACAGATCAGCGGAGTTCCGCCTGCCAGACTTGCCACCACTGTAGCGCTTTCCGGAACGCTGAAAAGCGCGGTATTCCGGAAACTGATCTCA